>NZ_JBFEFG010000274.1:0-320780 GCF_040718835.1 Bremerella sp. JC817
ATCGTCGAACGAACGATCTCGTGGATCGGCAACTTCCGTCGACTGGTCGTGCGGTACGAACATCACTCGTGGATTTACCAAGCCTTCATACATGTAGCGTGCGGGCTCATTTGTTTACGTAGGTTTTGAAACAGCCTCTAGAATGTTAAGCGAAGTTTTCAATTAAGGATTCCTTTGCCTTTCCCGGCTTTGCCGTTATGGCAAGAGATGATTTCGGGCTGCGAACTGGCTTGAATTTATCACTCATCATCAACTTTCAACCAAACAAATCGGCTTCGCGAAGCTTGGCCTCGAATTCTCCCGACGCAACGCAAGCTATCGCGACCGGCTCAATAAGAGGCTTAACAATGCGAACCTTTGCTTGCATGCTGGCTCTGACGATCTGGGCACCGCTCGCGTTTGCCGAGCAGCCTTCCGAAACCAAGATTATCGACACCCGGAAAATCTGGGATCAGGCCCGGCATAATGCGTTTACCGATCTGATTCGATTTCAAGACAAGTTTTACTGCGTCTTCCGCGAAGGAGACGGGCACGTTTCGAAGACCGGCTCGCTCCGCATTCTTCGCTCGGACGATGGCACCAACTGGGAATCAGCCGCTTTGATAACGTCTGATACCTCAGACCTTCGCGATGCCAAGATCTCGGTCACGCCCGACGGCAAGCTGTGCCTTTCCGGTGCAGGGGCCCTGCATCAACCGGCCGATGCCAAGCATCAGTCGTTTATCTGGAACTCCGAAGATGGCGAAAACTGGAGCGACCCTATCGCGATCGGCGATCCGAACTTCTGGATCTGGCGAATCACCTGGCACGACAGTGCCGCTTACGGCGTGGGCTATAACACGGTGAACCGCCATGCAGCTCGACTCTATAAGAGCGAAGATGGCAATTCGTTTCAGCAGGTCGGCAAAGACTTCGCAGTGAATGGCTACGTTAACGAAACCGGTTTGATCTTCCTGAAAGATGGGTCGGCCATGTGCCTGCTTCGCCGCGATGGCACCTCAAAGACAGCGATGCTCGGCACTGCTCAGGCACCCTACACTGAATGGAAATGGCAAGATCTCGGCACCTATGTTGGCGGCCCGGAATTGATGCAAACAAGTGACGGACGTTTTCTCGTCGGGGGACGTATCCTGTCACCAGGTGGCGCAAAGACAGCGATCTGGGAACTCGATCCCGCTCAGGCCAAGCTACATCATCTGGCGACGCTTCCATCCGGCGGCGACACCAGCTATCCGGGCTTCGTCGAACAAGACGGCAAACTGTGGGTTAGCTATTACTCTTCGCACGAAGGGAAAACCAGCATCTACCTTTCGCAGCTCGAACTGCCAGCCACTTCGGTGATTCCTTCCCAGCCTTAGGCGAAAGATTGCTTTCTATCGTGATTGACAAACAGAGTCAGGAGTCGTGAATCGATTCGCTCGATGGAACGACGCCTGAAGGAACGCTGGTCGATGGCGAAGGTATCTGGCCGGGCGATGATTGCGAACGTTTTTTGGGCGGAGAAGGACTTCGGAAAACGTGAGACCGCGTTCCATGCGTAGACGGTCGGCTTCGATACGTACCTTGGTATCTATCTTCAAACACTTAGAAGGGCGGCCACTCTGTGTTCATTGAGACGCGGCACCACTGAAGCCGGTTGAGGCTGATCGGGTATAGGTCGCAATTGTTCCACTTTCCGCGTTAACGGAAGCTTGATAGGACTACAACAATAACCGAAAGAATGCCACGGGGGCCAATCCTGTGTCGAGAAGCGAACCAGAAACTTCCTCGGAACAATTAAAAATGGGCATCCATTCAACGGTGTTGGAAAACAATGTGTCGACGATGCTTTCTAACGGGATTTGGTCGCCCTCTCCAACAAGTCGTACCCTCTGTTTAATTGACTGCCCGGATATCAATGGCACTTCGCTCGCAACCGTCATTAACAATAATGTGCTCTGTTGAATACCAATCTTCCGTTTTCGATTCTCTATCGCTGTATTATCAGGCACGAGCGCGAAGCACAACAATCTGATCGCCGCGGCTCGCCTCAGCACGAAGCTGGCAGGCAAGTTCATACGGCCTTACTGGCACGAGCAGGCGACCAATCAAAACACGCAGCCGCAGTTGCTGACCTGCGTGGTCCTGTAAGCATATCTCAAAACGACTTACCGGGGTGTGATCGAGATCATCGATGCCTCGGACAAGCTACGAGAAACGCTTGACTTCGCTGGGCATTTGCCGCATTACGTGCCCCTGAATTACCTCACTAATCGCACTCAGGTAGCCGACATCGCCGATGCCGTGCTAGTGGAAATCGTTGCGAAGTTCGCTCCGGCAGACGAGGAATTAGCAATCGATTCGGCTGGGCTGGATACCACTTCGGCAAGCGTTCACTTCCAAGCCCGCAGCGGCAGCAAGCGAAAGAAGTTCGTCAAGTTGTCGCTCTGTGTTTTGATCGGCTCACTTCTTTCGGCAGGCCTGGTTTTGACCTGGATTCCCGGCAACGACAAGTGGAAAGCGATGGAGTTGATGGGCAGGTCGGCCCAGGCCATTATGCCTAAGAAACAGTTTGCCGACGCAGACTACGATGCCGATTGGGTCCAAGTATTCTCTCGAGAGGTGTGGAAGGCGAAAACCTGGATCCCACCGCGAGACGGAACGCTCGGCGGCGAATATCTCCCGTTAATGACCGAGGCACACTTAAAGCAGTCAGGATACATCCAACGTTGGAGAATCGAATCGTTTACGAGCGGCCTGAAACGAACCGTCAGTTCGGCCCTGTCACTGAGGAAGCCCAACGCCATGATGAACGAAGTCGATTTTAATGTCCTTGCCTACGCACTGCGGCGTTAGTCGGAAGAGGTTTACTTGGTTGGGTGTTCAACAGAGCAACAATAATCTAAGGACGCTGTCGAATTGCGGCATGCCGCAATCAACACCTTGTTTGTATATATATACCACCACACATAATTATCTCGCATCCACTCGCGTCCCGGTTGACAACACCGGCCGCAGCAGTATCTTTTCGCGACCTTTCAATTGCCGGCTAGTCGTTTGCACGAGGTGTCTCACCCACAGCGAAAGCGATTGCCCTCGAAATGGTCGCATGATAAATGGCATATCAGTTATCCGTTAGGGTATTGTCATGGCAATGATATTAATCGTGGATGACTCATTATCGATACGAAGGATGATGAGCTCGTCGCTGACTGCTGAAGGGCACACCGTCTTGGAATGCAAGGACGGTGGAGAAGCATTGCAGGAAGCGAGCAAGCAGACCTTCGATCTCGTCATTACAGACCTCAACATGCCGGGGATCGATGGTTTGCAGTTGACTCGAAAGCTGCGAAGCCTGCCCGCTACCGCAGATCGTCCGATTCTAATTCTGACGACAGAAACCTCTGCTGCTCGTAAAGCGGAAGCTAAAACGGCAGGCGCCAGTGGCTGGTTATTAAAGCCCTTTCGAGAAGAGACTCTCGTTCGAGCAATACAAACTGTTCTGGCGAAGTCTGGAGTCTAATGATGGAAATCAATCTTGACGAGTTTCAGGCCGCCTTCTTTGAGGAAGTCGCTGAGCATCTTCAGAGCCTGGAAGACGGATTGTTGCAGCTTGAATCTCACCCAGGAGACGAGGAATTAATCCATGGCATTTTCAGAGCGGCTCACTCGATTAAAGGTACCGGGGGGGCATTAGGGTTCACGAAAATTGCCGGGTTCACGCATCATATCGAAACCCTGCTCGATCAAATGCGAATCGGGAAGCTCTCTCCAAGTAGCAAGCGGATCGAACTGCTGCTACTGGCAACCGACTCGCTGACTGGCCTGATCGATGCAGCGAAGGGAGAGATTGATGAGCCTGACAACATCGTTTCATTGACAGAGCTATTGCAATTCGAGCTGGAGGCAATTTCCGATCCAGCTACAGACTTCAACATGCCTCAAGGCGAAGTCGAAGAGTTTTCCCTATTCGATGAAGAATTGACCGCGGGTCCTCCTGAAGCAACTTCAAGAAGTGGAAGAGAAAAGCGAGAAAGCCGCTCCGTGAGCTCCGAATCAATTCGGGTTTCGGTCGGCAAAGTTGAAGAGCTCATCAACCTTGTCGGAGAATTGATGATCTCGAACTCGATGGTTCAACAAGCATTTATCGACAGCAAGCGAGAGTCTCACGAGCTGCAAGAGGCCATCACGGAGATGGGGCTGACCACCAGGCAGCTGCAAGAGAAAGTGATGGCTGTGCGCATGATCTCTATCGGCACCGTCTTTCGTCGCTTTCCGCGCATTGTGCGGGACCTGGCCTTGGCGCTTGGCAAAGACATCCACTTGGAAATCTCTGGCCAGGAGATTGAATTAGACAAGCAGGTCATTGAAGAAATCAGCGACCCACTAACTCATCTGATTCGGAATGCTGTTGATCACGGAGTTGGCTCGCCAGCCGAACGTACAGCAGCAGGCAAGCCAGCAAAAGCTCGAATCCAACTACGGGCGTTGCATGAAGCAGGCAACGTTGTCATCGAAGTCATTGACGACGGTGCGGGGATCAATGCTGAGCGTGTGCGAAACAAGGCGATTGAACGCGGCTTGATCAGCGCTGACGCGGTGCTAAGTGATGATGAAACATACGCATTGATCATGTCGCCGGGATTCTCGACCGCAGAAAAAGTAACCGATGTTTCAGGACGCGGCGTCGGAATGGATGTGGTCAAAAGAAACATCGAAGCACTAAGTGGTTCGATTCAGATTAGTAGCACCCCAGGGCAAGGGAGCTGCTTTCGCATTCGATTGCCACTGACGATGGCAATCCTTGACGGTATGGCGGTAAGGATCGGTGAAGAGACCTACATCCTGCCCCTATTAAGTATCGTCGAATCCCTTCGACCTTCGTCGAAGCAGATCATCCACATGCCTAACCGTCGCGATGTCATCAGCGTACGTGGCGAAACGGTACCGCTTGTGTTTCTTCATCAGCTACTGGGCGCGAAGACTGGCAGCATCGATCCATGCGAAGGACTGGTGATTGTGGTCGAACACAACGGCAAAAAGTTTGGATTCGTTGTTAACGAACTGATTGGTCAATTGCAGGTCGTCATGAAAAGCTTGGAAGCGAATTATGGACGTGTGAATGGAATTGCCGGTGCGACCATCCTCGGGGATGGTCGTGTAGCGATGATTATCGACCTAGCCGGAATTGTACGACTGGCTAGTTGAAGTTTCATGTTCCTTACTAGTTTTTTGGAGGCTTTCCAGTGAATGAAGAACGAGCGGGCGGCAGCATGACGTCCGAAGCAGATAACGGCCAATTTCTCACGTTCACACTACAGAGCGAAGAGTATGGCATTGAAATCCTGAAGGTTCAGGAAATCAAAGGTTTCTCAAAGATCACGCCGATTCCGAATGCACCTGCCTACATCCGAGGTGTCATGAATCTCCGCGGAACCGTGGTTCCTATTATCGATTTGCGTTGTCGGTTCTCGATGTCGGAAAAAGAATACGACCAGTTCACTTGCATCATTGTAGTGAACATCGGAACTCGGGTCGTCGGTCTGATTGTCGATACGGTTTCCGACGTCCTTAACATTCCGCATGACTCGATTGCCGATCCTCCAGACCTGGCAACGGGTGGTGACAACGCATTTATTACCGGGATGGGCAAGCTTGATGAACGTATTGTCATGCTGCTAGACACCTCTCGGCTTGTCAACATGGCTGCCATTGCTGGTATCGATACAGCCGCTTAGCCCCAGTTATATCACTTTACATTTTTCACGGTACGTCGTTTGGCGTAAGACTCTTACTTATACAGGATTTACTAACAATGTCTTGGTTTAATAGCATGAGTGTTGGAAAAAAACTCTTCGCTTCGTTTTCGTTTTTATTGATTCTGATGCTGGTCATGGGAAGCGTTGCCATCTGGAAAATGATGTCGCTCAATGAAAGTGCGGATCAGATCGCCAAGAACTGGCTTCCTGGCGTGATGGCAGCCTCCGAAATCAGTCGCGATTTGAACAACTACCGCGCATTGGAATATACCCACCTCACTTCGGAAGACCCGCAGGAGATGGCGGAAGCAGAAAAGAAGTTAGCCGATCTGAGGGCCAACATGGAAGAAAAGTTGCAGGCCGCTAAAGCAGCCACATCGGGTACAAAAGAAACAGAACTACTCGAGGCAATGGGGCAAGCCATGGCCGGCTATTTTGCGGAAACCGATAAGTGGATGCCGCTCTCGAAAGACAACAAGAACGATGAGGCGGAAATCGTCTTGAAAACGACCTCTTTCGAACAGGCCGAAAAGCTGCGTCAGCTCTCCCGTTCTGAAGTTGACTTAAATACTGAGGGGGCTGACAAAGAAGTTGAAAAGGCGATTGCTTCTTATCAAACAGGGCGAAACGTCACTTTGATTATTCTCGGCATTAACGTCGTGCTCGGAATTGGTATCGCCACTTGGATTAGCCGCTGGTTCACCCGTGCGATTGTGGAAGTGGATGACATTTCGGCATCGGTCGCCTCGGCTTCCCAGCAGCTTGCAGCCGCATCGGAACAGTTGAGTTCCGGAGCACAGCAGTCGGCTTCGAGCTTGGAAGAAACCGCTTCGAGCCTGGAAGAAATCACCGCAACCGTGCGACAAAATGCCGACAACGCCGACCAGGCAAATCAGTTGGCAAACAACTCGCGTGAAACGGCTGAAAAAGGTGGTGCTGTGGTTGCCAATGCGGTTACCGCCATGGGTGAAATCAATCAAGCATCGCGCAAGATTGCTGATATCATCACCACGATCGATGAGATCGCTTTCCAAACGAATTTGCTGGCTCTCAATGCTGCTGTCGAAGCCGCTCGTGCCGGTGAGCAAGGAAGAGGCTTTGCGGTTGTTGCAGGTGAAGTCCGTAATCTGGCACAACGCAGTGCATCGGCAGCCCGTGAGATCAAGACACTGATCGAAGATTCGGTCGAGAAAGTCGAAGCGGGTTCTAATCTGGTCAACAAGTCAGGCGAAACGCTGGAAGAAATCGTGACGAGCGTCAAGCGTGTGACCGACATCGTGGCGGAAATTGCAGCGGCTTCCCGTGAGCAGACGTCCGGTATTGAACAGATCAACAAGGCTGTTGCTCAAATGGACCAGGTCACGCAGTCGAATGCTTCTCAGACGGAAGAGATGAGCGGAACCGCCGTTTCTCTCTCGGAACAAGCGGAGCAATTGAAGGTTGTCGTTTCTCAGTTCAATTTGAATCGAGAAACCATCAATCACGCACCAAAGTCGAAGCCGCGCCAATTGCCAGCTCACGAAACTTCTTACACGAGCCGGTCCAACGGTTCGGCAAAGAAGCAGTATGGCGTCGCGAAGTCGACAGCACCTCGCCGAGATGAATTTGATCTCGTCGGTGCCGGAATCGGCCACGATGGATTTGAAGAGTTTTAAAACGGTATTGACGGAATAGTCGATAGCCCGCGAGCGTTCTCTGACCGCTCGCGGGCTTTTCCTTTAGGAGCATTGAATTATGGCTCTCGCGGCTGAGTTGATATCGGAGAAATGTTTTGGTGATTTTAAGAGACTCATTTATGAGAAAACCGGAATTTCGTTGAACGAATCTAAGCGTTGCCTTCTGTCGACCCGGCTTTCAAAGCGTTTACGCACGCTGGGGATCGATGAGCCTGCCGAGTACTTCAAGCTCGTCACAAGCCAAGGTAGCGAAGGGCCTGAGATGCAAGAGCTGGTCAATTGCATCACCACCAATAAAACGGACTTCATGCGGGAGCCGCATCACTTTCGTTTTCTAACCGAGCGTTGCTTCCCGGCTTTGACGAATCATTCATTAAAAGGGGGGCCAAGAAAGCTGCGAATCTGGTGTGCTGCCTCCTCCAACGGCCATGAGCCTTATTCGTTGGCAATGACCGTACGTGATTACCCTGCTTTCGATTCATCCTGGGATATCCGAATTCTGGCTTCTGATATTGATACGCGGGTGCTTTCGAAAGCTAGTGAGGGCGTATACCCGGCCGATGAACTATCGGTTCTCGAAAAAACGCAATTGCATCGAAATTTCGATCGCGGTACCGGCTCGCAAACGGGTAAAGTCCGTGCCAAGCGCGAACTACGCGATTTGATAACCTTTCGACAAATCAATCTCATCGAGAGTTCGTGGCCCATTCAAACGAAATTCGATGTTATCTTCTGCCGAAATGTGATGATCTACTTCGATCTACCCACCCAGCGAAAGGTGGTCGAACATTTAATTCGCTACTTAAAGCCAGGTGGATTCTTAATGCTCGGACACTCCGAGAGTATCCAATGGACGCCATGCCCCTTGAGATCGTTAGGTCAAACCATATTTCAGCTTGGCTGAATGGTGACCTTAGCCACCGAAAGCTCCGAAGATGCATAATCACTTTCACCACAGATCGATCATTGTTGGAGAAGTGTTCGCCAGCGATCACCCTTCAATTGTGACCACCGTGCTCGGTTCGTGTGTGGCCGCGTGCCTGTTTGACCCGATAGCAAAAATTGGCGGCATGAATCACTTTATGCTACCTCAGGCGAAACGCGAATCGACAAGCGCCGCATACGGTATCCATGCGATGGAGCTATTGATCAACAAAATCATGTCACTCGGGGGTGATCGTCGCCGATTTAAAGCCAAGGTATTCGGAGGCGGTAACGTTCTTGATTTGCGTGCTGAGGGATTCCAGGTCGGCACAAGGAACGTTGCTTTTGTCCACCAGTTTCTGGCCGACGAAGGAATTGAACTCGTTGCGGAACGCGTGGGCGGAAACCAGGGAGTGAAGATCTGCTTCTACACTGACACCGGAAAAGTTCTGCTTAAGCCTGTTGCGAATCGTCAAATGAACGACATGATTCGACAGGAAGTGCAATCACTACGAGAGCCCAATCAAACAGCGGCCCAGGCAGCAGGCGCTGTCACCCTGTTTGACTAACCCAAGTGCAGGCCAATGCGTAAAATAAAAGTGCTGGTAGTAGACGACTCTGCATTAATACGTCAACTGCTTACAAAGATTCTCGGTGCGGAGCCAAGCATTGAAGTCGTCGGAACTGCTGCTAACCCGATGATTGCCTGGAAGAAAATTCAAGAGCACCACCCCGATGTCCTGACGCTCGACGTCGAGATGCCCAAGATGGACGGGCTTACGTTTCTTTCCAAGTTAATGGCCGTACGGCCGATGCCGGTGGTGATGGTGTCGTCGTTGACATTGCGCGGAGCGGAGACAACCCTGAAAGCGCTGGAGCTCGGAGCTATTGATTTCGTCGAAAAGCCTTCCATTGACATTTCGAACGGCACCGCTCAAGTCAGCGAAGAAATAGTCGAGAAAGTGCTCGTCGCGGCATCCTCGAAAGTTCGCAGCAGAAGCAATCATGTGATTCAGGTTGCTGAATCGTCCATGCCAAAGGGCAATGTCAACCTCAAGGAGGCGACAGACAAGGTCATCGCAATTGGTGCCTCCACAGGGGGAACAGAAGCATTAGCGCAGATTTTGCCGGCATTGCCAGGCGATGCCCCGGGAACCGTGGTCGTGCAACATATGCCCAAGAACTTTACCACCGCATTCGCGAATCGCCTGGACGGTCTTTGCCGAATGCGAGTAAAGGAGGCGGAAAATGGAGATCGCATTCTTCGTGGCAGGGTACTTCTAGCCCCTGGAGATCAACACATGGAGGTGGTTCGCCAGGGAGCGGCCTATTACGTTAGATTAAACCATCAGCCTCTAGTGAATGGATTTCGGCCTTCGGTCGATGTCTTATTCCATTCATGTGCCAACCAGCTCGGACCTCACGTCTCGGCCGCCATTTTGACTGGCATGGGGAGGGATGGGGCAAAAGGAATGTTGGCGATGCGCCAAGCGGGCGCCCATACGATCGCGCAGGATGAAGAGACGTGCGTCGTGTTTGGCATGCCCAAAGAGGCTATAGCGGCTGGCGGCGCCGCCACGATAAGCCCCCTCGGTCAAATTGCCAGAGAACTAATTCGCAGCCTGGCGTAGGAGCCGTGTGAAGTTGGCATGCCAAACTGGTTTCGTCGCCAGAGCCATGTGGCGACAAAGCGACCAACCAAGAACCGCAGGCCGAATTGAAGCGGCTTCGCAGACAGCTCAAGCAGACCAAGAGGGAACGCGAATTCTAAAACAAGTCACGTCATCCTTCGCGAAGGAGTCGACACGAAGTATGCCTACATCAAGCAGCATCGCGGCTTGTTGTAGCTGGCGGCTGACCGTGATGGACTACCATAGCCCGTAGGCGAGGCTAAGTAGTTCAGATTGGCTACTTGTAGTTCCTTCCCGCCAGCGTTGGCCACCATCCCAATGAGAGTGGCACCAAGCGTTATCTCACTTCTTATGTTTGTCAGGTATCGTCCTACTGGACGGAGCCATCGTTCCAGTGGTGCTGACGAGAGAAAACGATGTCGAACATTCCATACGCAGCGACGACCGCGAAACATGCGAGCGGTACCAGATAGGACACTGCCACGCCACGAGTATCGATGAGCCAAGCTTGAAGCATTGGGAATAGGGCCCCTCCCAGGATTGCCATCACCAATCCAGCTCCTCCCAACTTCGTATCATCACCCAGCCCCTGCAGAGCGATACCGTAAATCGTGGGAAACATCATCGACATGCAGCCAGAGATGCCAATCAGGCAGAGGACGGCCACGAACCCCGGCAAGGTGATCACAACCGCACAAAATCCAATGGCAAGTACCGCCAGGAAAGCGAGCATGACGCTCGGTCGGCAAACCCACATCAGGGCTGTACATGCGAAGCGGGCGACCAGAAAGAGAATCATCGCTCCGAAATGGTATTTGCCTGCGATGTCGTCGCCGGTCATCGCGGCGGTGTCTGGGATTCCTAATCTGGAGAGGACGGACCGCAGCGTTTGCTCTGCAATGCCCGATTCCACGAGCCAACTGATGTAGTGGATAGTGAATGTCCAGACGCAAATCTGAGCGGCGACGTAGAAAAATTGGGCGATGACGCCAAACAAATAATGCCGATTGCGGAGTAACCTACCCAGCGTGGGCCCAAAGTCGATCGAGGTGCCCGGGTCGGAGGCTTGAGGCATTCTGGTGGCGGCCATCGCCACCCATAACACAAGTAGAAAAGCCCCCATTGCCAGGTACGGTCCCATGACGCTGGTCAGCTCCTCTGACTTCATGCTCAGTAGTTTCTGGGCGTCCATCGCCAGACGGTCTGATTCACTTAAGGGACTGATATTCGGCAGAATGAACCAGGCCGCCAGGATCATACCGACGTTATTGCCGACCGGATTGAATGCCTGCGCAAGGTTCAATCACTTTGTGGCCGTATCGTCAGGACCTAGGGCACAAACGTAAGGATTGCAGCTCGTCTCGAGGATGGAAAGGCCGCTTGCCAAGACAAAGATCGCAGCCAGGAAGCTACCTAACTGCATGCTCAGGCTGGCTGGGTAAAAGAGAAACGAGCCGAGTACGAACAGCCCGAGTCCAACCAGTACCCCCGTCTTGTACGTGAAGCGTTTGATAATCAGGGCCGCCGGTATGGCGAGACAGAAATACGCGCCGTAAAAGCAGAACTGAACCAGCGATGCTTGCAGGTTGGTCATTGTGAAGACGCGGCTGAACACCTTGACCAATGGATCGGTCATGTTGTTTGCCAGGCCCTAAGCCGCGAAGCATGTGGTCAACAGGATAAACGGTAAAAGCGTGCCACTGGGGAGCAGTGGAGTCGACGAGTCGTTTCGCGAAGAGTATTCTCCAAGCATAGGTGTAGAAAATCGCATAATAGAAGAGTTTTATGAGTACAATGGGGCAAGTGACCTGTCCCCTTCAACTGCGTCCATTCAATAAATTTATTGCTGAATGCCTCCCCATTTGAAGGGAGATTTCTTATGCCCCGACGACGCTTCACGCCCGAACAGAATGTGCAGCATCGCCGCGAAGCGGAGGTGCTGCTTTCTTACGAGAAGACGATTGGACAAGCCTGTAAGTCGATAGGTGTCACCGAGCAGACTTATTGACGCTGGCGGAAGGAGTACGGTGGTGTTCACGCAGATCAGGCCAGGCGATTGAAGGACCTGGAGAACGGGAATGCGCGACTCAAGTGTTTGTTGGCGGACGCCGAACTCGACAAGGCGATCCTGAAGGAGGCCGCTTCGGGAAACTTCTATGACTCGACAAGCGACGGCGAATCGTCCGGATGCTCACGCTGATTGACGAGTATACTCGCGAGTGCTTGGCAATCGACGTCACCCGATAACTAACCAGCGAGGATGTTTTAGAGCGGCTTAGCGACCAGTTCGTTTGACGCGGCGTGCCTGACTTTATCCGGAGCGATTTCGGCACTGGGTTTACGGCCATGAAGGTTCGCGACTGGCTGGAACGCGGCGAGGTGAACACTTTGTCCATCGAGCCAGGCAGTCTGTGGGAGAAAGACCATATCGAATCATTCAACGGAAAGTTGCGAGACGAACTAACTCGATCGAGAGATCGTCGACACGCTGTGGGAGGCAAAAGCGTTTATCGAACAGAGGCGTGCCGAGTACAACACGGTAAGGCAATTGAATCAGCACTCTTGCATGGCAACAGAAATTACAAAGCCCGACTGAAAATCAATTTTGCGTGGCGTGACCGATGGTACGAGCAAACGCAAGACAGGAACGGAATGGCCTGCTAGCGTCCTCCCGAAAAGTCTTCTGAATCAATGCGTTTTGCACAACACGCGTCTGAGACCGCTAGCTGTCGGGATTGCGCCAATTCTGCAGCCTTTCACTGGATCCGCCGATACCGAGAGTCGAAAAAATTGGCAGGCTATGCAAGCAACGTCGATTCAGGAAGCGAGAAGTGGGGCGCGATGGAGAGGAATCTCAATCCAGAACTAGGCAATCCAGACCAGCTAGAACAAGGCTCTTGCTGCTGGCAAAGCTCGCTAGCATCCACCATTTCTCGTTCTGTCGCTTTCGTTTTTCTGTTGATGTCGGCGTGGATCGTTGAAGCAGCTCCGCCGGCGGAAGTAAGTGCGCCGCGAAGACTTCCCGTACCAACATCGCTGCCGAAAGTGAGTAAGGAAAAAGACATTCTGCTGCCGCTCATACCTCCTGGTAATGCGGTAAATGATGAGAGTTCCTTAAATTCGCAGGCACCTTCGTCGACTCCAAGCGAATTCAACTCGGATCTGGGGCCTCGCCATACCGCGCCCGTTGCTGAAGAGATTTTGCCGAGCAACCCAATTCGGCATCCCCTGCAAACCGATGCGAAGATCAGCAATGACCTTCAACATCAAGTGCTATTGGAAGCTGCCCGCAATGCGGTGGCCCTGGGCGATCTGAAAGTCGCGGCTGAGCGTTTCGAGACGCTGCTCAATAGCTATCCCCATGATCTGGAAGGACGTCTGGAATTTGCGGGAATACTTCTTCGCTTGGGTCGCCAACAGGAAGCGATTGATAATTATCGCCAGGTTCTTAAGTTAGATCCGCGGAACACACAAGCCTCGCTCACGCTGGCCGACTTGCTGATCGGTCAGCATCAGCTCGACGAAGCAAACGCACTTCTCACCAGTCAACGTCACCTTGATCCGAACAACGTCTCCGTGGCACTCCGTTTGGCGAGTGTCTTGCTTCAACTGGGGAATCGCGCTGCAGCGATGGAAACTCTCCATCGGTCGGTCTTGAAGAACCAGCTCTCCAACGCGGATCGCATCGCGGCTGCGAAGGTACTACGTGCCTTGAACGATCCGGCCGCGGCGCTGCAGATGCTAGACCCTTTGGTCCAGCATCAAGCCCTCGGCCACGTTGGACTTTCGCTGACGCTCCGATGTCAGGTAACGTTGGGCAACTACGATGCTATGCAGCAGCTCGCTGCGCAGTATATCGAGGCTAAGCCGGACAACATCAGCACGCTGCTCGAACTGAGTTCTGATCTACTGGACGAAGAAGATTCTTTAGCCGCACTCTTAATCCTGGAAACTATTGCGACGCAAGTCCCTCCCGACAGCGAGGTCTTAATGCTCCTGGCTCGAGCACGCGTTGCTCAATATCAGCTGCCGCTCGCCCAACTGATGCTCGAAGAGTTCAAACATCTGATTCCAGAAAGAGATCGCATCTTGCTTTGGGGCGAAATTCTGCAGCGGTCCGGCAACTATCTCGAGGCGATCTCCGACTTCGAACAGATGCTGCTGGACGAACCGAATAACCGGCGAGCCATTTATGGGAAAGCCCAGTTGCTGCAAGCGCTGGGACAGTATGACGCCGCGGAAGCGACATTGCGGTGCTACTCTCAGGCCTTTCCTCGAGAACTGGGACCACGATTCCGCTTGGCCCAACTTTTGATCGACCAGCAGCACCTTGATCAAGCCGAGTTCATCTATCAAGAGATCATCGCCGAAGAGCCGGGCGTCGTATTTGCCTACCGTGGGCTGCTAAGGCTATTGATTCGTCAACAACGCTACGACGAAGCCGCGGAATTGATTCATCAACTGCAGCGAACGCGTCCCTTCGAGCCGCTGCTGATGTCAACGCTTCGCATTGAACAAGGGCTTCTATTGGTGAAGCTCGGTCAGGCGATCGAAGCGATGGAACTGCTGAGAAATCATGAGCCTGCCTCACGAACGCAGCTGCCAGACGGATACCTGGTGATGTACCAGGCCGCATGTTTCATTGGCGAACCAAGCCAGATTGAAGCCGCCAAGGTAAGCTTGTTGGGGTGCTGCGGGCAGTCTCTGGAACTCTCGATACGGATGTCGGATGAGGCACTCGCGCAGTGTCTCGACTCGCTGGCGGCGTGTATCCTCGAGCAAGCCAGTCAAATAAGTTCGAGCCAGATCTCGATCGCCGTTCGGTTGGCCGATGCCTATGCGGCCGGCAGTGGTATGCCGGACTTGTGTCGGGCGGCGGAGCTCTATCGGAGCGTCATAGCTCTTTCGCCCACCAATGCCCGAGCCCGGATAGGGCTCGCACGAGTTCTCTTAAAGATGGATCAACCGGTCGAATCGTTGGCCGTATATGCTCGGCTGAATCAAGACATGCCGACCTTTGTAACCGCCCGCCGAGAGTATGCTCGTGTGACCTATGCGGTTGATGGCCGCAAGGCCGGTGACGCGGTCTATTCGGCGCTGCTGCGTGTTGCTCCGTCGGCTCATTCGATGCCAGTTCAACCGATGCATATCGGGCCGGCTTTAACGCTTTCCGCTCGACAGCCGGATCCGATGGACGTGACCAGCGCGATCTCCCTGGAACGCCATGCGAAGTCTTGGAAGGATTGGCGACCAAGCCAGGCAATCTGTGACTACCAATCGTTGATCGCCGAGGAACCAGCGAATGAAGATGCCTACTTCGATCTGGGACAGCAATACCTGGCAAAGCAACGCACATGCGCGGCGATGAACACCTACAAGGAACTACTCTACGTTAACCCATGCAACCAGCCAGCTAGAATCGCTTTGTCAGGCATCAGCCGCGACGTGCAGCCAAGAGGTACGTTTGACTTCCTCTACTTCGGACAAAGCGGACGAAACGGCCTGGCCAATATCAATCGCGCCTCATTGGAATGGGGAGCGGAGATTCCGCTAGGCGATGTCGATCAGTTCCTTCGCTTCGACTACGCTCATCTGATTTACGATCCGAAGACGACCGACACCGTTTTGGGGAATTCCTTCGGAGCGGGCATTCACCAGCGATTCTGGGATGACTATCGCTACTTCGCCGAGATGGATGTCCAAGTCTTCGATGATGGATTCTCGCCACGGCCGCTCTTTAACACCGGCGTGTCGGTAGACACCTGTTGCGATGGCCGGTTTGAAATCGGCGGCTTCCTCGAGAATGTCGCCGAGAATAGCGAGTCGATCGCCCAAGACATCTACATGGGGGGCGGTCGTTTGGCTGGATGCATAATGCCGACCTCGTGGTGGACTGTCCAAAGCCAATATCGATTCAGCGGCTACTCCGATCACAATTTCCGGCACGATCTATTCCTGCACAATCGTATCCAACTGATGAAATCTCCGCATGAACTGAATCTGCTGGCAGACTACGACTTCCTGTCATTTGACGAAGATTCGATCTTCGGTCCAGGTCCTGGCATCGCAGGGACGGTTCACCCCTACTTTGCTCCCTCCGGCTTCTCGCAAGTCAGCCTCGGGCTCGAGTATAAGCTGCACCTCAGCCGCTACGACTTCGAAGGCGCACCACAGCGTTGGGTCTCGCTCGAGTATCGTGGGCAGTGGGACTCGCAAGGGCAGTTCTATAACATTGGACGCGTGCGTGGCTATTGCGATATCTACGGCCGTCTGGCCGCCGGAGTCGAAACGAGCCTTACACGCTCAGCGGTCTACAACAACGACGTCGCTTATGCCTACCTGATCCTCTGGTTCCCGTAGAATCAGCTTGGGTCTCGCTGGATAGAAACGGACTGCGTATCCGGAGAGCCAACTAGCTTCAAAAGCAATTGGTACTCCTCGTCGGCGGCCACATACTGGCCGGCGTCGTGCAACAATTCCGCATATCGCTTTCGAAGATGCAAGTTGTCAGGCTGATCTCGCACGCATTGCGACATCAGCTTCGTTGCCCGATCCAATTGATCATCCGAGGCAAAGTACTCCGCAAGATCTTCCTTCAGTGGTTCACAGCCGTTCTGGGTCGTCAGCTTATCGTAGATCGCTTCCAGATTGCTTCGCATCTGGGGCGAAGGCCGCTTCAAGTGACGCACCGTGTTCACATACGATGGCCAAAGCGACGAGTCGTGAACGATCTGTTGCGATAGATCGTCCAGCAGCGGAACGGCTTGCTGGAACTTTTGGTCGGCCATCAACAAATTGACCAGCCGCAGTTTGGTCTCTGTGAGTTGATAATCCTGGTCAAGCAACTTCTGTAGCTGTGCGATTGCTTGTTCGTATTCGCCGTCATCCTCAAGGGCATTGGCGAACAGGCTTCGTAATTCATTGGCTTCAGGATGCTGCTCGGTCAATTTGCTCAGTAGTTTGACGGCTGCTTCCGGTTTGCCTTCGGCCATCTCAAGTCGAGCTTGAACCTCCTGGGCACCGAAGCTGGGAGGCAGTTCGGCCAGCAGTTCCCTGACGGCGGCGAATTGCTTCTGATCGAACAGCACGTTAGCCAGTTCAAGCGAGACCTCAGCGTCGGGCTTGATGCTCAAGGCTTTGCGATACGCAGCCACGGCGATCTCTGGCTTTTTGACTGAAATCGCACTGCGAGCCAGGCCGACATCAATCTGGAATTGTTGCGTCTTGCTCGGTTTGATCTCTCCAGCTGACGCGGCAGCTCCGATCTCTTTGAACGTGTCGTATGCCGCGGCGAACTCCTTTTGATTACTCAGTTCACTGGCACGAGCCAGCTTCAAGCCCACGTCGTCCGGGAATTCCTTGGCGAGAACCTGATCAAGCTTGTCCAGTCGCTCCTTCTCACCCAGCAATTCCAGCACCCGACGTGCCTCGAAGAGGAGTGCCGGGCTTTGTTTTTCCAAGGGAGCATCCATAATCTTCGCCAAAATGGCGTTCGCCTGATCACGCTGGTGGATACTGATTGGTTGACGGTCCTGGCCTAGTGTCGCCAGAAAATAGTTGTCTTTCCAGAGATGCCAGGCGCACAGCACGCACATCACAGATGCCGCCAAGGCCATCCAGCCTCCATGAATCAACGGGCGAACCAAGGGGCGCGGGGCCGTCTTGGAAATTGGATTCAACGCCGATGCCGTCTTCGATTGCCGCTCCGACGCTTGCAGGCTCTTCAGCAAGCTCCGCGATTGGTTATCGAACTTGATCAAACGCAAGCGATATTCCTCGGCACGCCCTGTCTCCTCCAACTTTCCCATACCGCTAATCGTGCCGACCGGAGAGTTGATTCGGAAAAAGACCTGAGGGGTCAGTTCCAAACGTGACGTCGAATCAAACAGGATCGACTCATTTTCGAGAACCGAAGAAACCACATTGATCGAAGCCGGAACTCCCTCACTCGTTGCCAATTCGATGGGCAGTCGCATCACATTTTTACGCCGGCGACGAGCCGCATTGGGCCCCAGGCGTTTGTATTGATCGTCGACGGCTGCTTCCGCCGATATCGACCACAGATCACAAACCTGCGAATGAGACAAGTTTAAGAAATGAAAGCCTACGCGGAATGCCTGAAAACCTGGTTGTCCTTCCGTTAGCTGCCAACAATTGCGAGCCTCAGCCTGGCAAGTCAATTGCCGAGTGCCGGAAGAAATGTTCAATGTGACGATCGCCCCCACGGGGATCGGTTGATAGACGATCGCTCCCAGGCCCGATTCGTTCACATCGACGCTGATGGCCTGACCTTTCAAACCATCTCCTTCGTACTGAATGTGAACTTCATTGGTTGGATGACGCCACGAGAACCGCCCATCCACAGGACGAAACGCCTTGCGGACAACTTCAAAGGCCATCAGCGATTGGACCGTGATAATCAAGCCACCTACGGCCAATGCCACGTAGTCGTTACTGGCACCAAAGTAGATTTTTGCCGCGGCCCAGGCAATCGCTGCGATACCCATGATGATTACGGTCATGTGCGGAGCGATCAACATGGTGAACTTGGTGCTTTGCCGCCCACGTTTGTTCGTCACCACGAACTTTCCGCGTCCGCGATGAATTATCGCGCGGTACAAACAGCAGCATTGAATCCAAAAGTTGGTCATTGCCTGAACTTCCATGTCCCATAATCGACCGTATCCGTTACTTACCACTTTCACTGCCGTCCAGGTCATCAACAGATAGGTCAGTGTCACGGCCAACAGCGTTAGTGTGAACTGCCCCACAGGAGAGACGCCCGTCAATAGCATCAGGATCGGCGCGGCGTAAAGCAATGCCTTTGCCGGACCGGTCGTCCAGCCGAGCATCGAGCCTAGATAGTTCAACCTCTGTCCAAGGGTAAGTCCCTTTAATGTCAACGGGTTGTCGTAAGCGAAGATGCTGAGATTACCTTCACCCCAACGTAGGCGCTGCGCCGCGAAGGTCGTGATATCCGGGGCGGCTTGGGCGGCGATCATCCGCTCGTTCACAAACAACGACTTCCAACCCTTGGCATGCAGCCGCAGACCGGTATGCATGTCTTCAGTAATCGTTTCAGTCGCGATCAGGCCAACGTCTTCCAGAGCCTTGCGGCGGAAAATCGCCGCGCTTCCGCAGAACACGTTCGCATTCCAAGCGGTCTTGCCTGGCTGGATTACATTGTAAAACAGCTGCCCTTCTTCCCAATAGATTCCTCGCTTAAAGTCGACATGCGATTGGAAACTGTCGAAGTTGTAAAACGCATGCGGTGTCTGCACGAAGGCCAGCTTGTCGTCGGCGAAATAACCCAGCGTACGAGAGATGAAATTCGGTCGAGCGATATGATCGGCGTCAAAAATGACCACGAATTCCCCGTTAGTTTGATCCAACGCGTGGTTCAGGTTACCCGCTTTCGCGTGAATGTTTGTATCGCGTGAGATGTAGTTGACCCCCATCTCACGACACAATTCAGCAACCGCAGGGCGATGTCCGTCATCCAGTACGTAAGTCGTATGCGGATAGTCGAGCTGATTGAGCGCATTGATCGAGCCCTGTAAGAGTTGTACATCTTCGTTGTACGTGGGAAGGAAGACATCTACCGATCGGTTTTCGAGCGGCGGTATCGGCTCGGGATCGATTTGCCGCCAAACCTGCATGAAGTACAGGTACATCAAGAACACGCCCCAGAATTCGGCTCCCAGCAGCATGACCGAGGCGATGACCGCGTAGGTGTTCTCGAAATTGATCGTGTACAGCACGCGATAAGTAAGGTAGGTGGTTGCCGAAACAACCGCCAACACGATCATCAGTTGGCGGATACCTTGAGAAAAATGCGATTGTGTTTGTCGGTCGGTCATATTGGAGCTTTCTCGCAATGGCATCCGCGAGCTAGGGTGCGATCGATGACTTATTCGTCTCTAAAATACGTCACGACTATCTTTTGCGCAGTTCCAGAACCACAAAACTTAGATGCAGCCAGACAGGCGTAAGCAAACTGACGCCTATCGGGGTTATGCAAGCGATAGGGATTGCAGCGATCTGTTAGCAATTTGGGCAGTATTGAACGGCTTTCGAGCCATCTGGCTGGCGGAAAGCTAGTTTTCTCTTACCGACGAAACTAAGACGTACGTCTTGTTTGAGAGATGTAAGAAGAATGAAGCTTGATCGAAGAAAGTTCACCGTTGGGGCTGCGACGACACTGGGACTATGGAGCCTTGGAGATCTCGCGCGGGGGAGCAGCGAGGATATTGCTCCGCCGTTGGGTGTGGGCGTCAATTTGGCGGGACCAGAGTTCGGCACGCAAGATCCCCAGTTCTCGCAAGCGAATCCCGGTACGCTTGGACGCGATTACACGTTCAATTCCCGCCAAACGGTTCAATATTTTTTCGACCACGGCGTGAAGAGTTTTCGCATCCCAATCAGTTGGGAAAGGCTCCAACCGAAACTAGGAGGAGAACTCGACGTCGTTTACTTTGGCGGCCTCCAGAGGCTGCTCTCATGGGTTACCGACGTCGGTGGGAACGCGATCCTCGACTTGCATAACTATGGGCGATACAGGCGGTCGATCGATGGTCGTCCCGTCGAGGCAGTCTTGGGGGAATCGAAGGGAGGGAAAGAACTGCTCTCGGTAGAGGATCTCGCCAACGTGTGGCGACGAATTGCTCAGCAGTTGAAAGGACACTACTCGATTGCCGCCTATGGAATCATGAACGAACCGCACAACCTCCACGGGCTAGATTGGGCTTCCGCTTCAAATCAGGTTGTCGCCGCAATCCGTGAGGTAGACCAGCAGCGTTGGATCTCGGTCTCTGGCATCGACTGGGCAAGCTCCCAGCGGTTTGCGGAAGTCAACGGCCAAAATGCCTGGATCAACGATCCCGCTCGGCGAACCATGTACGAAGCCCATGCCTACTTCGATTCCGATGCCAGTGGCAAGTATGTTGCCTCTTTCGCAGAAGAAGCGAAACTTGATCCCGATATTGCCGATCGCCCGTCGCGGACGCTTGAGCCCTTCTTAAAGTGGTGCCAGCTCAATCGCGTGTATGGCTTCGTTGGTGAAATTGGCGTTCCAAACGAACCCCAATGGCTGGAACTGTTGGCCGAGGCCTGTCGTTTGATCCATGAAGCCAATGCCGCTGTCAGCTATTGGGCCGCAGGGGAATGGTGGGGCGACTATCGCTTATCAGTCCAGCCGAAGAGCTTCGACGCAACGCTGCCAGCTCAGATGAAAATGGTCGTCGACAACATGCGGTAGAGCAGGCCTCTCTATCAGACGTTTAGGCAGGCTGACCTGCTCCCGCTTTTCCGTACCAACCTAAATGAGAAAGTCCAAGATCTTCATCTGGCCAGGCTAGTCTGGCCAGATGAAGCGAATTCCCTGGAGGCCAGGTTGCTGTGTGGTCGGTGTTCGTTGTAGTCGCGACGCCACGATTCGATCTTCTCTTTGCCGTCGCCGAGTGACAAGAACCAATTTTCGTTCAGGCACTCGGTCCTCACGCTGCCGTTGAACGATTCGATGAAGGCGTTATCCGTTGGCTTTCCAGGCCGACTGAAGTCGAGCACGACCTGGTTCCCGTAGGCCCACTGATCCGGTCCCTTCGAGGTGAACTCGGGGCCGTATTCGCCCCCAGGATGTTTTCCACGAACTGATTCATGGGATCGACCAGCGAATTGTATTCGTCGGCCGTAACTCATTTCCCTCAACACGACGGCATGTCCATACAATCGTTGACCCTGTCCTCGCCGCCGACGATACTGGTGCTGCCTATCACCCATCCCACCGAACAGAATATCTCATGGAGCCGCTAAGACGATGCATGGCTTGATCAAACCGACCAGCGAAAACTCTAGCCGCAAGTTACTACACAGATTTGCTACCCTTCTTTTTATCCTAACTCTTTCATCAGCTGCCCTATACCCAATCAATCACGCACATTCAGCTGAACACGTCCGTGCACCGAATATCGTCGTGATCTTCATCGACGACATGGGCTATGCCGATATCGGGCCGTTTGGGGCGAAGGCGTACAAGACGCCGAATCTTGATCAGATGGCAGCTCAGGGGCGGACCTTTACCGACTTCTACGTTACCCAGGCGGTTTGCTCGGCCTCGCGTGCCGGGCTAATGACTGGTTGCTATAACGTTCGCGTCGGTATTCAAGGAGCGCTCGGTCCGAATTCGAAGATCGGCATCAACCCGGACGAGATAACGATGGCGGAGCTGTGCAAACAGAAGGGTTATGCGACGGCCTGCTATGGCAAGTGGCATCTCGGCGATCGTCAAGAGTTCCTACCGATGCAGCACGGTTTCGACGACTACTTCGGCCTGCCGTACTCGAACGACATGTGGCCGTATCATCCAGGCGTGCGTCACCTCTCGGAAGAAGAACGCATCAAGCGCTGGCCTCACTTGCCACTGTACGATGGCAACAAGGTAATCAATCCGAAGGTCGATGGGGAAGCGCAAGAGCAACTCACCACGCAGTACACCGAGAAGGCGGTCTCGTTCATCGACGAGAACAAAGCTCGCCCGTTCTTCCTATATCTGCCTCATAGCATGGTGCACGTGCCGCTTTACGTGTCGGACAAGTTCAAGGGCAAGTCGGGCGCAGGTCTGTTCGGCGACGTGGTGATGGAAGTCGACTGGTCGGTCGGCCAGGTCCTGGATGCGATTCGTCGCAACAAGATCGAAGACAACACGCTGGTCATCTTCACTTCCGACAACGGCCCCTGGCTGTCGTACGGCGAGCACGCCGGTAGCGCGGGTCCGCTGCGGGAAGGGAAGGGGACGATGTGGGAAGGAGGCTGCCGCGAGCCAACCATCATGTGGTGGCCAGGGCATATTCCCGCGGGCACCGTTTGCAGCACGCCTGCCATGACGATCGATATCTTTCCGACAGTTGCCAAGCTGATCGGAGCCGATCTGCCGGAGCACCCCATCGATGGCAAAGATATCTGGCCGTTGATGGTAGGGGAAGAAGGAGCCAAGTCGCCGCACGAAGCGTACTACTTCTATTACGGAAGCGGCCTGAAGGCAGTCCGCAGCGGCAAATGGAAGCTTGTCTTCCCGCACGAGTATCGCACGATGGCGGGACGTGAAGGGGGCAAAGATGGCTTGCCGGCTGCTTACTCGCAGGCAACAACCGATCTGGCGTTGTTCGATCTGGAAAAGGACCCGGGTGAAACGACCAATGTGCTGGCGGATCATCCCCAGGTGGTCGAGCAGCTAGAGAAGCTGGCCGACGGCATTCGTCAGAAGCTAGGAGATTCGCATCGTAAGATCAAAGGATCCGAGAACCGTCCGGTCGGGCGAATCTAGTAACAAGAAGCGCGAAGGCCGTGGTAGGGATGTTCCCCATACCACGGCCTCGTTGTTGTCTCTTGACCGGAAGGTTTACTTGCGGCTCTGACGTCGGCGATCGGTTTCTTTCAACAAGATCTTTCGCAGACGGATGTGGTTCGGCGTCACTTCGACCAGTTCGTCATCTTCGATGTACTCGAGCGCGACTTCCAGGCTCATTTCTCTGGGTGGACGCAACACGATGTTTTCGTCCGAACCGGAAGCTCGCATGTTGGTCAGCTTCTTTTCTTTGGTCGGATTCACCGTCAGGTCGTCGCCACGCGAGTTTTCGCCGACGATCATGCCTTCGTACACTTCGTCGCCGTGGCGAACGAACATGTCGGAACGTTCCTGCAAAGCAAACAGAGCGAAACCGACGGCCTTGCCTGACACCATCGAGATCATCGCACCGTTGGCTCGACGAGGCACTTCGCCCGACAGCGGACGGTACGACTCGAAGCGATGGTTGACGATTGCTTCGCCCTGGGTCGAGTTGAGCAGCTTGGTTCGCAGCCCGATCAGACCACGCGAAGGGATCGTGAAGATCACCTGGCTGTAGTCACCACGAGGCTGCATTTCGACCAGCTCGCCACGACGTTCGCCAACCAGTTCCATCACCGGGCCCATCTTTTCGGATGGCACTTCGATGACGAGTTGTTCGTAAGGTTCTTCCTTGACACCGTCCACGGTACGCATGATCACTTGCGGCTTGCCCACGGCCAGTTCGTAACCCTCACGACGCATCGTTTCAATCAGAACTGCCAGGTGCAACACACCACGGCCACTCACGAGGAAACTATCGCCGGAATCGCCAGGACGAACTCGCAGGGCAACGTTGCGTTCGAGCTCCTTTTCCAAACGATCTCGCAGGTTACGCGAGGTAACGTACTTGCCATCCTTACCCAGCAGTGGCGAGGTATTGATGGTGAACATCATTTCAAGGGTCGGGGCATCGACCGCCACGCGTGGTAGCGGCATTGGGTTGTCGACCGCACAGATCGTATCGCCGATGTCGATGTCTTCGATACCGGTCACGGCAACAATGTCACCAGCGCCCACTTCATCGACTTCCGCACGACCGAGGTTTTCGAAGACGTGCAGGGCAACCACACGGCCACGTTCGAAGGTATCGTTCGCCTTCGAGACCATCACCGACTGGCCCTTCTTGATCTTGCCTGACTTGATGCGGCCGATCGCGATACGACCGGTGTACTCCGACCAGTCGAGGGTCGTGACACGCATCTGAAGGGGACCGTCTGGATTGACGTCGGGGCCTGGGATGTGCTTCAGCACCAGGTCGAGCAATGGACGCATGTCCCCTTCGCGGACCGTTGGATCTTCCGAAGCGAAGCCCGCCTTGGCACTGGCAAACAGGTAAGGAAACTCGGCGATCTCATCGCTGGCACCCAGCGAGAGGAACAAGTCGAGCACTTCGTCGACAACTTCGTGCGGACGGGCATCGGGCTTGTCGATCTTGTTGATCAGCACGATCGGCTTCAAACCAACTTCCAACGCCTTCGACAACACGAACCGCGTCTGTGGCATTGGGCCTTCCGCGGCGTCAACCAGCACGACGGCACCGTCAGCCATGCTCAACACGCGCTCGACTTCGCCACCGAAGTCGGCGTGCCCAGGGGTATCGACGATGTTGATCTTCACGCCGTTGTAAGGGAGGGCGATATTCTTCGCCAGAATCGTAATGCCGCGTTCCTTTTCCAGATCGTTCGAGTCGAGGATTCGCTCGCTCGAAAGCTGGCTCTCTCGGAACTGGCCGCTCTGGTGCAGCAGGCAGTCAACCAAGGTTGTTTTACCATGGTCGACGTGGGCAATGATCACAATGTTCCGAAGGTCGTCGCGTCGCATTTTGAGTCTAGTGGTTATAGAACAGGCCTAATCTTCCGTTCACGAACCGAAAATCCTATCAGATTCACCTGTTTTTGGGGTAGGGGAGCCGCCCTTACATTCGCAAATCCACATGAAAGGGTGATGAATTTGCCATCCTTTCTGCTCTCAGAGGCCACAAAGTTTCCAAATCGTGAAGCTGCGTCGAGTTGGCTTTCAACAAAATCGAGCCTCGAAAACAACAAATTCCCGCAGTACCACCCGCCAGCAGGGACCCGATGAATCTCTTTCGATCACAAGCTTCCAGGCATCTTTCCTCTACACTGGACCAGGAATTGCATCAGTGAAGGCCAACGTTCTGATACCCCATTTTTCTGTTCCTTTCCCATAAAGTGAGTTCGCCATGCGGACCTTTCGCTGCCAGTGTGGTCGCAAGTTGTTCTTTGGAAGTACTCGATGCGTTGCCTGCGATGCGACGGTTGCCATGTGCCCTTGTTGCCGAAACGTCGCGGCGATGGCTCCACAGAAAGATGGCTCTTGGAAATGCACCGCCGCTGGCTGCGGCCACGTGTTGAAGATGTGCCAGAACCGGGTCGATCACGAGGTTTGCAATCGCGGCGTCGAGATCGAAGAAGAAGATCAGCCACGCTGCACCTACTGCCGGCTGAATCGCGTCATCCCTGACTTGAAGGTTCCTGGCAATCTGGAGAAATGGCGTCGACTTGAAACGGCTAAGCGTCGTGTGCTCGATGGCATCGAGTCGATTGGGCTTCCGATTGGCATGCCGTCACAAAACGAACTGCTGCCACTTTGGTTCGAGTTCAAAGCGGACGACGCCCAGCCCGTTTCGACCGGGCACGCCAACGGAGTGATCACCATCAATGTAAAGGAAGCCGACAGCGTCCATCGCGAACAGACCCGTGTCGAGTTTGGCGAACCGCAGCGAACCCTGGTCGGGCACTTCCGCCACGAACTGGGCCATTATTACTGGGACCTGATCGTCAAACCGAAGCTTCTCAGTGAGTTCCGAGAACTGTTTGGCAACGAAGAAGACCCAACCTACGCCGAAGCCCAGCAGGCCTATTATAAGAATGGGCCTCAGTCTGATTGGCAGCAACAGTTCATTTCTGGGTATGCGACGATGCACCCCTGGGAAGATTTCGCCGAGAGCTTTGCCGCCTATCTCGATATGACGGCGATCGTAATCACGGCCCAGTCGTTTCCGCGGATCGAAGCGGAGGTTCCGGCCGATGACTTCGATAAGTGGCTGCAAACCTATCGCGAAATCGGTGTGATGGCGAACGAGTTCAATCGCGACATCGGCCTGTTGGATCTGGTGCCGGAAGTGTTCACGCAACCGGTTGTCGAGAAACTGCGGTTCATGGCATCGCTGAAAGAACCCAGTAAGTTGGCACGACCTGCTCACGTTCGGTAGGATGAAGATCCCCGGCGATACTCCATCTCCCTTTTCAGCGAACGCCCCATGTCGGAACGGATTGCCAACTTGTTCGCCCAGAGTCCCACAGCGACCAGAGCCACGACCCGGTCGGTATGGTGTCCGCCGACCGAAACGGCGATACCGCTCGACTCGTTGATTCTGGCGGCTCACCATGGATCGGGCTCAAGCATCGGCTTGCTTTCGTACGATCCTTCCCGCGAAAAACAGTCGCCAATCGGCGAGGTCAACTACGCTTCCGGCGGCAACGAGAACGATCCGCTGGACTGGTGCCTGGCTTGCCTCGTGGGAAAGGCAACGGCGCTGACGGCATTCGCCGAGCAAAGCTCACCGCAGACGATTCAGCTTTACTGCGGTGAGATGCCTCGGGGTCAGTTGAAGGCGTTTGCCATCGACGAATCGCAACATGCCGACGACTCGAAGTCGCTGTTTCAGCGCGGCATGGCATGGGCCGAGTGGATGTTAGGATTTCGGCCGTTTCGGATTGAAATTCGCCGAGACGAACAATCGCTCGGGCACATTGATGTGCCGTTTGCCCCCAGCACCACGAATGCAACGTTTGCGTGGTGCCGGCCGGGCCAGAACGACATCCCGATCTTCGCCAGTCGGCACGCCAACGTTCAGCATCGAGCAACATCACCTCGCGGGGATGCCGACTTTTTGCTGGCGGACGAGGCTCTATCTTTGAGCGAAGAAGATCGCGAAGTTTGTATTCTGCTGCAGCTTCTGTTTCGGCTACACTTCTTTTCGCTGGGTATTGAAATAAGCTAAAGTCCCGCCTCGCGAAAGGCCGCTTTTGATGGTCAACGTTGCCGAGATCGCACCCGATCTGTATCGACTGTCGCTGTTTGTGCCGCAATTGAACATGCAGTTCAATCACTTTCTCGTGAAGGATGACGAGCCGCTGCTCTTCCACACCGGCTTGAAAGCGATGTTCCCGCCGCTGCTGGAAGCGGTCTCGAAGATCGTCGATCCAGCCGCATTGAAGTACATTGCCTGGAGCCACTTCGAGTCGGACGAATGTGGCGCCTTGAATCAATGGCTCGAGATCGCCCCGAATGCCGAGCCAGTTTGCACGCTCGTGGGGAAGTTGGTCAGTGTCGATGACTTTTCCGATCGGCCCGCCCGAGGCATGCTGCCGGACGATGTGCTTTCGACCGGCAAATATCGCTACCGGTTCTACCCTTCGCCTCACATTCCGCATGGCTGGGATGCCGGCGTGCTGTTCGAAGAAACGACGAAGACACTTTTCTGCTCGGACCTGTTTCACCATTTTGGCGATGTGGCCCCGCTGACGACCGACTCGCTGATCGAGCCAACGACCGAAGGAATGCAGTTCCTGCGGCAAGGTCCACTGGCTGGCTACATGCCGTATACGTCGCAAACCGAAGGAGTCCTGAGGAAGCTCGCCGACTTGAAGCCAGAAACCTTGGCGGTGATGCACGGAGCTTCCTTCCAAGGGGCAGGGGACCAATTGCTGCTCGACCTGGCCGAAGTGATTCGGGTCAACTTCGACGGCGAATAAGCGAACTCATTACTTCTTGCAGGCACCCGCGATCGCACAGCTGGTGCAAGCACCGCCGCAGCCGCCTGCCTTTTCGGCGGTCCCGCAACCAGGACCACAGCCCGTTTCCAGCAGGTCCGAAAACTGGCTGATGCCGGCCGCTGCGTTGTAAGTCTCGGCCAATTGAGAAGTTAAATCAGCGACCTCGGCGGGAACATCTCCCAAGAAGTAAAAATATAACGAGCTGCCATCGAACAACTGCTCGACTTCCAGGAGGGGAACTTGAATCCCCCGGCTGGCCAATTCTTGCTGGCAAGCCGCAAACGCCTCTTGGCGATTGCGTTCCAGACGAGCAATCAGCAGGTCGTCTTCGACCGTAACGCCTCGCAAAATTGAGCCGTCCGAGTCGTGCGATTCCGCTTCGCTGGCAGGCGACAGGATCTCGCCGACCTCTAATCCTCGGGAAGTGCGGCAGATGACGCGCATGCCTCGTCCGTAAGTAACAGCGTCAACCGATGTGAATCGGCCAACGTGGCCTAGCACGCTGATACGAACGAAATGATGGCGACCGACGGGCGTTTCCTGGATCAATGGCTTCTCCTTGCCTGCATTCTTCCCCAAAACCACCCTGCTGCCAAGTCGCGATGGGGACTCACCTTACAATTCGTGCCCAGGCGTTTTAGAATGTCAGGCTGGCCTTTTGGCCGGTTTATTGATGTTCTGTCCGATTGTAATGAAGAGAACGCCGCCGATGTCGATATCGACGCTATCCTGGTCCGCTCTGGCCGACGAAATTCTGCGTGGCCATCAATTGACGCTCGAAGAAGGTCTTTCGATCCTCCATTCGTCCGACGATGAGTTGCTGGATGTGATGTCCGCCGCGTTCAAGATTCGTCGACAGCACTTCGGCAAGACCGTCCAACTATACCAGTTGATGAACGCCAAGAGCGGCCTCTGCCCGGAAGACTGTGGTTACTGCTCGCAGTCGAAGGTCTCCGACGCCGAGATCCCGAAGTACAACTTCCTCAGCCGCGATAAGCTGATGGAAGGTGCCCGGATCGCTGCTGAACGGGATGTGAAGACTTACTGCATCGTGATCTCGGCTCGCGGTCCGAACGAACGCGAAATGAAGGCGGTCGAAACGATCGTGCCCGAGATCAAAGAAAAGTACGACTTGAAGATCTGTGCTTGCCTGGGTCTTTTGAGCTCGGAACAAGCCGATCGCCTGAAGGCTTGTGGTGTTGATCGCGTGAATCACAACGTGAACACCAGTGCCGAATACTACGAAAAGATCTGCTCGACCCACACCTACGCCGACCGCATCAACACGCTGAACGCTGTCAAAGACGCCGGCCTCGAAATGTGCAGCGGTGGGATCGTCGGCATGGGCGAAGCGGACGAAGACGTCGTAAAGATGGCTCTCGAACTTCGCGACCTGGGCGTCCACTCGATTCCGGTCAACTTCCTGAATCCAATCGACGGAACGCCGCTCCAAGGCCTGGGCAAAGACCTGAGCCCACGTCAGTGCCTGCGAATCCTGGCTTTGTATCGCTTCGCGAATCCAAGCAGCGAACTCCGCATCGCTGGCGGCCGCGAGATTCACCTGCGAAGCCTACAGCCGATGGGCTTGTACGCCGCGAACTCGATCTTCCTGGGCGACTATCTCACCACGCCAGGCCAGACCGCCGAAGACGATTACAAGATGCTGGAAGATCTTGGCTTCACCGTTACTAAGACCGAAGAAGTCTCGGTTGGCTCGGCTTAGTCGCCACCAGCAACGGACACTCGAAATAGAAAAGGGCACGACCATCGGTCGTGCCCTTATTTGTTTCTTGATCGCGAATTACAAACCTTCGCCGATCTTTAGCAGCTTGCCGGTCGCTGGCGTCTTGCTGGTATCTTTACCGTCGCCATTGCCAAACAGCGTGATGTAAAGTTCGCCTGCTTGATTGAAAGCGAGTGCGGTTGGCTGATCCAAGTCGATCAGCTTGGTGGCTTTGACCATTTGCTGACCATCGCGACGCACCGCGTCGAGGCGATACAGACCACCTTGCTTCGGATCGGCCCAGCTGTAATCGACTGCGTACAAACGCCCTGTCTTCGGGCTGTAAGCCAAACCAACGACATCGTAAAGTTCCGCCGGCAGACTCAGCAGCAGGCTCTTCGACTTCTGATCGTAGAAGGTCAGCAGGCTATCTTTCTGATCGTTGATCTCGCCCATCTGGCCGACGACCACTTCACGGCGCGGGCTGATGGTGATCGCGGCAGGGGCATCGACGTCGACGCTGTCTTTCGTCGGGATGTAACGGGTCAGTTCGCCCAGGCCATCCTTTTCGAGCGAGGCCCGTGCGATCCAGCCCTTCTTGTCGTCGCCATTCGAGGTGACGTAAACGTTGTCGATATCGACCGCGACGCTGTAGAAGTTTCCTTCACCAGGCATCTCCCCTTCGGCTTCCAGTGGGTTGGTCTTCTTACCGGCGTCCGCCTTTTGGACTTCGGCGCCATTTTCACCGATGGTGTAAACGCGAACGACTTCTTCGCCATCCTTCAAACTGCCATCGCCCACCACCAGGTGTTCTTTGTCGAGGAAGGCGAGTCCCAAAGGACCAATTTGATAGGTTGGGCCTTTGCCGTATTCGTCGGCGGGAAACTCCGATACGACGACTTCCGCCTTGCCATCCACGACGCGAATGATCTGTGATGCGGCCGTTTCAGCGACGAAGACCGTTTCGGTCTCGGGCTGAATGGCGACGCCGCTGGGGCACTTCAAACCTTCGAGGATCACTTCCGGTTTGATCTCGGCCTGGGCGACCATCGCGGAAAGAAAGAGCAGGGGAGTGGAAAGCAAAAATCGACTTAGCATGATAGTTCTCGTTCTCATGTTCGCAGAAGCAACTCTTCTATAGTTTGGCGAAGCGATGGAGCGTTTCCAACCATGGGCGCACAAAAAAAGGCGAACCGAAGTTCGCCTCAATTTATGCTTGCATGGTGCGGGTTTTAAGCACCGATACCATGGGCCTGCTCGTAGGCGGCGATCTTTTCTTCGCGGCTGAGGGTCAGGGCGATATCGTCCAGACCGTTGAGCAACTTGTGGCGACGGAACTCGTCCAGTTGGAACGGAATTTCAAGGCCATCAGCGTCAGTGATCTTCAGTGCTTCCAGATCGACAGTCAGCTTGTAGCCTGGGGTCTTGTCGGCACGCTGGAAGATCTCTTCGATCTGATCTTCGGTCAGGGCAATCGGCAGGACGCCGTTTTTGAAGCAGTTGTTGTAGAAGATGTCGGCGAAACTTGGTGCCAGCACCGCGCGAATACCGAAGTCGTCGATCGCCCAGACAGCATGTTCGCGGCTCGAACCGTTGCCGAAGTTACGACGGGTCACCAGGATCGAAGCCCCTTCGACTTCTGGCTTGTTCAGTTCGAACTCAGGATTCGGAGTCGAACCATCTTCCAGGTAACGCCAGTCGAAGAACAGAAACTGTCCGAAGCCCGTTCGTTCGATACGCTTCAAAAACTGCTTGGGGATGATCTGATCGGTGTCCACGTTGGCCCGATCCATGGTGGCCACAAGGCCGGTCTCTTTGATGAATGGTTGCATGATCGTTTGCTCAAAAAGATTTGCTTGGAGTCTGGACCGGAGACTATTTGAAGTCCCACTGACGGACGTCGACGAAGTGACCAGCAATGCCCGCGGCGGCGGCCATTTCGGGGCTGACCAGGTGGGTGCGACCACCACGTCCCTGACGTCCTTCAAAGTTGCGGTTGCTGGTTGAAGCACAACGTTCGCCTGGTTCCAGCTTGTCGGGGTTCATCGCCAGGCACATACTGCAGCCTGCTTCACGCCATTCAAAGCCCGCTTCGGTGAAGATCTTGTCGAGACCTTCTTCCTGGGCCTGCTTACGAACCTGGCCACTACCAGGAACGACCATCGCATGCACGTGATCGGACTTTTTGTGACCTTTAACCACGCTCGCCGCGGCACGCAGGTCTTCGATACGACCGTTGGTGCACGAACCGATGAAGACGCGATTGATTTCAACGTCGGTGATCGGAGCGCCTGCCTTCAAGGCCATGTAGTCGAGGGCCGCTTCGGTCGAGCGACGTTCGGTCGCGTCGGCGAAATCGCCCGGCGAAGGAATGTTGCGATCGACCGCACAAACCTGACCTGGGTTGGTGCCCCAAGTAACCTGAGGAGCGATGTCCTTCGCTTCGAACTCGAGGACCTTGTCGTACTTGGCACCTGGGTCAGATGGCAAGTTCTTCCAACGCTCGATGGCAGCTTCGATGTCTTTCGGGCTGAACTCGCGACCACGCATGTATTCAAAGGTGGTCTCGTCCGGTGCGATCATACCGGCACGCGCACCTGCTTCGATCGACATGTTACAGACAGTCATGCGCTGTTCCATGGTCAAGTTGCGGACCGCTTCGCCGGTGTATTCCAGCACGTAGCCGGTACCGCCAGCGGTAGTCAGGTGACCGATCAGATACAGCACCAGGTCTTTCGCCGTGACGCCACGCGCCAGCTTGCCGTTGACGCGAAGTTCCATCGTCTTCGGACGCGACTGAATGAGGGTCTGCGTGGCGAGGACGTGCTCGACTTCGCTCGTACCAATACCGAAGGCCAACGCACCGAAGGCACCGTGGGTCGCCGTGTGACTGTCGCCACACACAATGGTCGCCCCAGGCTGCGTGAGGCCGAGTTCCGGACCGATCACGTGCACCACACCTTGCTTGATGTCGTGCAGGTCGAACAGTTGAACACCGAAGTCTTCGCAGTTCTGACGAAGCGTGTCGATCTGCTGCTTCGAGATCTGATCGACAATCGGTAGCGAGCGATCGGTGGTGGGGACATTGTGGTCCGGCGTCGCCTTGGTGAGTTCTGGGCGGCGAACCTTACGACCCGCCAGACGCAGGCCTTCGAATGCCTGCGGGCTGGTCACTTCGTGCACCAGGTGCAGGTCAATGTACAGCAGTGCCTGCGAAGCAGATTCCGCATCGACAACGTGGTTGTCCCAGATTTTCTGGAACATGGTACGGGGGGCATTTTCCGCGATCATTCGTTCTTCCCCTAACGGCAACGGTCAGGTCCATAGAGAGATTCACGAGCGAGATAGGGCATCGCTCGGATTGCCTGTTCCCCAGCAAACTACTTGGCTGGCAAGGCATAAGGATAGTCCAGCATTATATCTGGATTTTTTGGAAACGGGGAGGGGCCGCGACCAACCACCACTTGAGGGGGCTTCTTTGCGGACCATTCAAGCCCAATGACACCCGGGAAGATGCCCTGGTTCTGACAAAATTACAGAGACCAGGGGAAGAAATGACACGGACCTTCTTAACCGCGAATCTCTGCGATTCGGGTCTCGGCCTGCGAGTGCTCGTCCTCGGGCTGAGGGCATTCAGCGATCGTTTCGTTCTCGGTCCACCACTTCACGGCGTCGGCCTGCTTCCAGGTACCGCTCGATTCGCACTTATCGAGGGCGTCGGCCATGTCGAGGATCGACTGGAACCGGTCGTCCGGATCCTTGGCCAAGCATCGCATCACGATCGCTTCCAGATCGTGCGGGATCGACGAGAGCAGCTCGGAGGGTGGGACCACCGCCTCGTGAGCGTGGGCGATGATCACTTTTATTGGACGATCGTACTCGAACGGGGCATGCCCCGTCAGCATGAAGTAAGCGAGGATACCCACCGAGTAAATATCGCTGCGGGCGTCAGGTTCGCTTTCGCCGCTGGCCTGTTCCGGAGACATGAACAACGGCGAACCGGTGATCATCCCTTCCTGGGTCAACTGCGAGTCTTCTGTCGAGGCGATCGGCTTGGCCAGACCAAAGTCGAGCAGTTTGGCAACGTCGTAGTAACCACCACGCTTCGCGGCGAACACATTCGCCGGCTTGATGTCGCGGTGAATCATGCCTTGCGAGTGAGCTTCGTTCAGGGCATCGCAGATCTGACGCAGCAGGTGGATTACCCGGCCGGCTGGCAGCGGACCAAAGCGATTTACCAGGTCCGAGACATTCAAACCCGGCAGGTACTCCATCACGTAATAGAACGTGCCATCTTCGGTCCGGCCGTAGTCGAAGATGTCGATATTGTTCCAGTGCGAAAGCTTCGACGAGGCGTGGACTTCCCGCTCGAAACGGGCCAGAACGTTCGAGTCCCCCGCCTTTTCAGGACGGATGATCTTGATCGCACATGGACGCTTCATCAGGTAGTGATGAGCCAGGTAGACTTCGCCCATGCCCCCCGCACCCAGGCTGCGGCTGAGGCGGTATTGCCCCAATTGCTTGGCATGGAATGCTTCGGTCCGCAGGACGTTGATGGTGTAAACACCAAAGATCGCCACGGCACCGCAGATCACCATCTTCAGACCAATTTCACCGAGCATCTCGGGATTGCCATAGATGATGTCGTAGCAAAGGCGATCGGTGGCATACGCGTACGCCAACAGTGCCAAAGGAGCGACCACCATCGCCGAAATCACCCCGGCGGCCCGTTGCCAGGTATTTGGGATGAACAATGCGTAGATGAAAATTAACAGCAACCAGCCTGGGGCCGGATTTTGGAACATGCCATATTCACGGACGCAAAGCTGCATTGAGTGATATTGAGACATCAACAGGAAGACTGCCGGCAGACCGAAGACAACCCACTCTTGCATGCGAAGCACGCCCCGCCGGACATCGCACTTCGGACAGAGCAAATAACCCGAAAGAGCCAGAACGACCAATACCCCAGCATGAAAGCCGAGCAAGATCGAGTTCTTTTCCGCGATGTCTCCACCCCAGAAGTACTGGTAGAGATGCCATACGAAGTAGACGGCAAAGATGCCCAACATCGTGATCGTGGCAACCCGCAGACGGAATCGCAGCAGCGACTGGGTAACTCGCGAGAAGTGAGGACTCGACGAACCTTCCACCAAGGCAATGTGTGGCGAAGAAGACGTGGTTCGATCTACCGCGGAATTCCCGGGCGCAATCACCGTCTCCTCGAAATGCCGATCCATCGAATTAGGTGGAGTTGCGTTGCTCATACAGTGTTTTAGAAAGCCTCTCGCAATTCTAGCGGAGCATCCCTCCGTCGATTTATATTAACGTCTTCGACTTCAATAGGCGAATCTTAAAACGCCCCACATTATTAAATTGTCAGACGTGGGCTAAGCTCGAATTGCCCAGGCAAGCGGGGCATCCAAAATCACCCCCGTTGATTAAGTATTACCGGCAGCAATTCTCCCCTCAAGGGACAGCTGCTGCGAAAGCCTGGAGCGGACCTATTCCTTTTAGTAACGCTTACTCGAAAAGACACGCAGATGGTTCAAAATGTTCCTCCTTCTTTCGAAACTCTCCGCCAGAAACTCGAGGATCAAACGGCCATCGTGGGTGTCATCGGCATGGGATACGTGGGGCTACCCCTCGTAAAAACCTTTGCCGACTGTGGTTATCGCTGCCTTGGATTCGATACCGATCCTGCCAAGGTTGAAAAGCTGACCCGGGGGGAAAGCTACATCAAACATATCGCCGGCGAATGGATCGCGACGAATGTTAAGATGGGACGTTTTTCGGCGACTACCGATACTGTACGCATGGCGGAAGCGGATGTTCTGTTGATTTGCGTACCAACTCCGCTGGACAGTTCTCGTGACCCAGACTTGAAGTATGTCGAACGAACCGCGGAAGCGATCGCCCAATCACTACGGCCAGGTCAGTTGGTCGTTCTCGAAAGCACGACCTACCCGAGTACGACGAAGGATATCGTCCTGCCGATTCTTGAAAAGTCTAGTCTGAAGCCCGGAATTGATTTCTTCGTCGCCTATAGTCCCGAGCGCGAAGACCCCGGCAATCCGAAGTTCACCGCCGCCAACATCCCGAAAGTGATCGGCGGGCTGGAAGAGTACAGTTTGCAGCTGGCTTGTCAGCTCTATCAAAAGGCGATCGTCGAGATCATCCCAGTCAGCAGCCTGGAAGTTGCCGAGGCCTGTAAGATCCTCGAGAACACCTATCGCGCTGTGAACATTGCGATGGTGAACGAACTGAAAGTGCTCTTCGATCGCATGAACCTCGACCTATGGGAGGTGATCGAAGCCGCGAAGACAAAGCCATTCGGGTTTCAGGCCTTCTATCCTGGGCCTGGCCTGGGTGGCCACTGCATCCCAATCGATCCGTTTTATTTGAGTTGGCTCGCCCGCAAGGAAGGGATGCCGACGCGATTCATCGAACTCGCCGGCGAGATCAACACCAGCATGCCGCAGTTCGTCGTCCAGAAGCTGATGCTGGCCCTGAACGAGCAGGAAAAGGCGATCCGCGGCAGCAACATTCTGATGCTGGGGGTGGCGTACAAACCGAACGTCGACGATCCCCGCGAAAGCCCTGCCTTCGCCATCATGGAATTGCTGGAACCGCTGGGCGCCAACATCTCTTACAACGACCCCTACATCCCGCAGTTGCCATCGATGCGAAGCTTCGAGTTCTCAAAGAAGCAAAGCGTCGAGCTGAGTCCAGAAACGCTGGCGGCGGCCGATGTCGTGCTGATTGTCACCAATCACAACGACTACGACTGGGAGTTCATTGCGAAGCACTCGAAGCTAATCGTCGACACCCGGAACGCGCTGGTCAACATCGCCGACCGCAGCAACATTCGCAAAGCTTAGTCGCATTTGCTGGCCAGCGACGGGCGGAGATCGGTGCCCAAGAAATCACTTCCGCGCCGTCGAACCAGGGGAGCATTGATCCCCCTGGGATGTATACTAAAGAGCTGCCTGCTTCACTTGCTTTGGTTCGGACGCTGGGAATCCGCACGATGAAACGAACGAAGATTCCATTCTTGACGACGCTTTGCCTGGTTCTGATTGCCTTCGGCGGAAGTCTCGCCATGGCTCAGACCAGCACGTTCAACCAGCGGCAAACGAGCCATGTCTGGAAGAGCAAGCACGGCAACTTTCAGTTCAATGGCAAGGCGACCAAGAAGGAAGGGAACTACGTCACCTTCCGCACGACCGACAACTTCGAGATCACGCTGCCGGTGAAGTACCTCAGCGACGAAGATCTGGCGTATCTCAAGTATCTGGAAGGAAGCGGTCCGCTGCCGCCAGGCATCACCGCTGCCGCTGGGAGTTCTTCGCCAGGCACGACACCTCCGACCGGCGGCATGGCTAACAACGCAGGTCCCTCGACCGACGATACCGCCATGAACGAGGGCACGACTGATCCAGCCGAACCGATGCCAACCGAACCCGAAACGGGCGATCCGACACAGTCGTACGCGCCTGGGGCTTCGGTCGATGTGATGGTTGATGGAAAGTGGTATCCGGGCAGGGTGATTGTGGTCCGCCCAAGCGACAACCATTACTACGTGACGTTCAACATGAACGGCCAGGGACGCCCGGCCTGGATCGCTGCGACGGAGCTTCGTCCACAGAAAGCAGCAACTACGTCCGACACTTCTCCCATGCCTGGCAGCAGTGACGAACCGCTCGAATCGTTCGACTTCAAGGGGATCCCCGTCACCGCGAAGCAAGAGATCGGCTACGACGTCGGTCCCATGCGAGAAGGGGACACTCTCAAACTTCGATACGTCTCTGGCAAGTGGAAGTCTTGGGGGAACCTGGCTTCGGAATCGCCTGACGCCGACGCACCGGCCGGCGGTGATAAGGTCCGCATGGCAATCTGTTCGATCAGCGGAGGCAATCAGGTCCAAACCCTGACGCTGGTCCCTGGCGGAACGGCCGATACGCCGTTTACCTGGCAAGCCGACAAGGATTACGAGAAGATCATTCTGCAGATCAACGATCCCGATAAAACATTTGCCGACAATCCCGAACGGGGCGTGACATATGCGATCGCGATCGAAAGGGCAGGGTCGTAGCGTTTCCGATCGTATAGTGCCGAGTAAAGGCCCTGTCTGTTAACGGGCCTTCAGCGTGAACGGCTCGAGCGAGTTCTCACCTTCGTGGATTTCAATCTTGGCAACCGGTTTCTGCGGATTCCGGTAGCGACCTTGGAATCGGTCGTCACCTTCGATTAGCGCACCGTCGTCCATCACCTTCTTGGGCCACATCAGGGTTACCAAGTAATTGCCCGGCGTGGCGACTTCCAGCTTGAACGAACCATCGTTGATCGTTCGGGCCGAAGCGGCAGCGACCTCCGTTTCCTGTCCTTCGTTGTAGAGCAGAACGTAGGCCCCGTCTGCCTCTTTATCGTTGATCAGTACCTTGCCAGTCACCAGGATCTTCTCGGGCGGGCTCGAACAGCCTCCCAGAAAGATCGTGACCAGAAGGATGACTGCCGCCGAGACCGATGCCGGGGCAGCCCATTGCTTCAAACTACTCTTCACCGACCACCTCGCCACTGTCGCGGGAAGCCATGAAAAGCAGAACGCGCGGGGGGGTGCTTTCCGTGAAGAACCGGACGCTGCCATCCCCCATGCCAACATTGGCACCGCTAGGATGGAACGCGAAAAGTCCCTGCGAGTTGTTGCAGTTGACGGCACACTGCGAACCCGCAGGCGTGGTTCCGGTCGGATAGGTCGTCGGCGAGTAATTGTCGTAGGTCTGCAATCGGAACGCACACCATCCAAGCCACGAGCCCCAGGCCCCTGGCTGATCCATCGTGCGATCTGTATCAGGCATCGGCATGCCAACACCTTTCACATAATGCTTATCCCAGCCGGCGTGTTCCATCAGCATGGTGGTGTTCGACAAGCCGTCGGTGACCTGGGCCATCTTTGGGAAGTTTCCGGCGAAGATCGGCGTGGGGGATTCGCCACTGGTCGAAACGAGGTTATAGGCCGCCGACCAGATGATATGGTTCACCCAGTAATCGAGTGCCCGCCCGGTCAGGATGTTCGGGTCGGTCTCGTCTGACGTATCCCCGGACGTGGTGAAGAAATTGCCGTAGTTGGAATTCCGCAGCTTCACCAGGTCGTTGTTAGGATTCGACGGACAGTGAATGATCGGAATGTCGAGGTTCTGAATCGTCTGATGTGCCGGCGCGGCAAAACCACCTTCCAGATCGCGATCGAACATGGCGTCGACATTGCCTTGTTCCAGGAACGCCAGCAAGCCGACCATATGGCCAAACTTCTTGGTACCGCTTGAAAGGCGAGCGGTCGGGAACGAGCCAAACACATCGTGATAGTTGTGGCAGGCCAATGCCATCTGACGCAGATTGTTCGAGCACTGCATCCGGCGAGCTGCCTCGCGAGCTTGCTGCACGGCAGGTAAGAGCAGGGCGATCAAGATTCCGATGATCGCAATCACGACCAACAGTTCAACGAGGGTAAAACCTCGGGCTTTTTGCATCTGTCTTGTTCCGGGGGAGAGCTTTGCCAAAGAATCAGCCCGCACAGATGCAATTTGCATACCAGCAGGGTCGCAAAGATTCTCAACGATAAATCCCCGAGAAAAGCCATACCTTCAAAATTCGACGCAACGTAACAATGTCGACGTACACGACACGCCTGTCGTACGGAGCGACATTCCGAAGTATCCGGGGGAAATACGCCCCGCTGAGTGACGGCTTGTCAAACGATCGGCTTTGAAGCCTGTGATCTGTTAAGGAACGACTGGCAAAATGCCGCTAGCAATCAGTCATTCGCGCAGCAAAAGGGCCGCGCGAGGTAACGCGGCCTTTTCGTGAAATCGAGCCAAGCCAGCCAGCGAATGCTTAGGCAGCGCGGCGAACCGTGCTGGTAGTCATCGCTTCGATCTGGGCCTTGCGGTATCGGCCGAAGCTCAACGATCCGTTGGCGGCCTGGACTTCCCACAGCACGAGGCTCTGCTCGTTGAGCATGCGTGGAATCCATGAGATCGCCTGGCGGACGCTTTCGGCATCTTGATCGGCCGAGATGATCATCAGGTGAACGTCGCGGACGGTATTCGCCACACGGGGCAATGCCATCGCCGCATCGCCAGGCACTAATTGAATCTTGGCCCCCATGGCGTTGAGGGTCTTATGAGCGGTCTTTAGCGCGATGCCGTCGCCGGCAGGTCGTCCCTCGAACATGTCGATGCCGAGATACTCGATGCGCTGACCCTCAGCATAAAGCTGAGCAAACTCGATGATTTCTTTCGCCCGCTCGATTTTACCGAGGCCGATTTCGGCGATCTTGACCACCGGAGCATTTTGGCGGATCCAAGAATAGATCTCGCGCTGGTGGACCGGCTTCGAAAACCAAGACTTCAGTAAATAACGGAGAACACGCCCGGCAGCCAATTTTGATTCCCTTCAAAACGACGCCCAGTTTCCTGGAAGTTATTGAGATACGAACGTCTATTCGGCAGATGGTGGCCTCGGTCCGCAATTTTTTCCCCCGATCGTGGGCAGCATATGGGCTGATGTCAGTAAGCCTTCCCTTGTTTACCTAACCGGACCCTGTCTGCATGAAAGACGCAGTCCGTGAATGGGGCACGGGAATGACTGAGCCGTCTCGGCCCTTAAACCCTCCAGATTGGGGAAATCGTTCGGCAGGGTATCGCACATTTCTCGGAATTGATAAGCTTCGAGGACCCCAAAAGTTGCGCCAAGTCGCCCCGGGGCAGGCCTTTGCAAGCTACTCCGATTTAAGGCCACCGCCCGCAGTCAATTCCGTAGTGAAGAGTGTCGTTTGTGAAATACGCATCCATCGGTCCCATCTCCACTTTCCTCCCCCAAAGGATTGAGACCAACCAGCAACTGCAAGACGAATTCCCTGGTTGGGACATGGATCTGATTTTTACGAAAACCGGGATCGCCGCGCGGCATATTGCCGAGCCAGCCGAAACGGCTTCCGATCTGGGTGTCCAGGCTGCGCAGCGACTTTTTGAAGAGCACAACGTCGATCCTCAATCGATCGACTTCCTGTTGTTCTGCACCCAGACGCCTGACTATCCACTGCCTACCACCGCTTGCTTGATGCAAGAACGTTTGGGCCTGCGAGTCTCGTGCGGGGCTCTCGATTTCAACCTCGGCTGCTCTGGCTTCATCTATGGACTCTCGCTTGCCGAAGGACTCATCCGAGCCGGCATCGCCCGCCGAGTGCTGTTCATCACGGCCGAGACCTATTCCAAGTACATCGACGCCGACGATCGCAGCCTGCGAACGATCTTTGGCGATGGCGCCGCGGCCACGCTGATCGAGGCCTGCGACGAACCAACACTCGATGGCTTCCAATTCGGAACCGACGGGACCGGAGCCGACACGCTGATGGTGACCGACGGTGGAGCTCGTCGTCCGGAAGACGCCCACACACCTCGACATCGCAAGCGTTGGGATAGCCGGCTGTACATGGATGGTCCCGCCCTGATCAACTTCACCGTGGGTGCAATTCCGCAGCTCGTGCAGAACATTTTCTCGGCCGCTGGAATTCCTAATTCCGCGGTCGATCTCTATCTATTTCACCAGGCGACCCGTAAAATGCTGGAGCAGTTGCAGGAGAGCCTGGGGGTCGATAGCGACCGCATGCCAATCGCCCTGGAAAACGTGGGCAACACGGTATCGGCGACCATCCCTTTGTTGATTCACGACTTGCGGAAGCAAGGCCGCTTGAAGAAGGGCTCGAAGCACCTTTTGGTTGGCTTTGGCGTGGGCTGGTCCTGGGGTGGCTGCATCTGGCACGATCACTATGGCAGCGGGGCCTGAGGTTTCGGCTCGATCACGAGGAGTTCGCCACCATGCCATCTTTGGCCGGTCAATTTCTGATTGCGTCTCCCTATCTCCCTGATCCGAATTTTCAGCGGACGGTAGTGCTGATGGTGCAGCATGACGAAGAGGGGGCATTGGGCCTGGTGCTGACTCGGCCGATCAATCTGACCGTGCAGCAAGTCTGGAAGAACGTCTCTGGCGAGCAAATCGACGCCCCTGAGTTTGTCCTGCAAGGTGGTCCGGTCGAAGGACCATTGATGGCCATCCATCAGGAAGAAGAACTGAGCGAGCTTGAGATCCTGCCGGGCGTTTACTTTTCAAGCCAACGCGAAAACATCGAACCACTCATCCGCGAAGGTCGCAAGGCGTTCCGTCTCTTCCTCGGTTACTCAGGCTGGGCCGCTCAGCAGCTGGAAGACGAGATGCAGGTCGGTGGCTGGCTTACCTTGCCGGCGACACAAGAGCAGGTCTTCGAGACGAACAACGAAGCGTTGTGGAAGAGCGTGACCGGAGAAGTGGGATCGAACATCATGCGCGAGTCGCTCAATTTAAAGCGTATGCCGCAAGATCCCAATATGAACTAGCCAGGTCCAGCCAGCCAGGCCGCGAGAACCGATCCTGGCTGACGGCCTAATTCTAAGACGACCGAACTATGCCAGTTCCATCTTGAACGGCGAGAGATTCTCGATTCCGGTTTCTGTCACCAGGTAATCGTTCTCGAGTCGCATGCCGAACTTCAAGCGGGCATCGTACAGACCTGGTTCGCAGGTAAACACGTCGCCGACCTCAAACTTATCGTCCCAGCACGAGTTCAAGTGTGGAGCTTCGTGCGGATACAAACCGATCCCGTGTCCCAAGTGATGCGGAAACTCGCCAATCGGAGCAGCCTTCAGAATGTCTTGAACTTCGAGGAACAGTTCCTTGCAGCTCTTGCCTGGCTTCACAACCGACTCCAGGTGGGCGAAGACCTTCATGATGTAGGTCCAAGCTTCCAGCTGTTCGTCAGTAGGCTTGCCGTTGACCGCGATCGCGCGGCTGTTGTCGGCGAAGTATCCGCGGAAGGCAGGGCCCAGGTCGAGGATGTACAGTTCGCCATCTTCCACCTTGCGATCTCGGGCCGGACCACCCATTTCGCCACTGGCGTAATCGTTGCCGGTGCCGGTGAGTGCCTCGCCATACTGGGCGACGGCAGCCGCTTGAAGCTGGTTGAAGACTTCCAGTTCGTTGATGCCGGGACAGATGATCTCTCGAGCCTTCTCGTACATCTTCTCGGTACCGCTGATCGCCATGCGAATCTTGGCGATTTCGTCCGCATCTTTCTTACGACGCTGGCGATAGATCTCCGGCTCGATGTCGACCAGTTCCGCAGGGAATTGGCTCGAGACGTGAACCGGGTAGCTCGAGTATTCGACGCCCAGACGCTTCAGGCCGCCAGCTTCTTTCAAGATCGCCAGCACGGCGTCGCTCGATGCGGCACGCTGGTCGTTTCGCAGCGTGCAAAGCCACTGGGCTTCGTAGGTACGCACGTCGTCCGCAGCGGCGGTTTCTGGTGCTTCGTTTGGGGCGACCAGGCCCACGCGGCCATCGGCAAACAAGACAGCCGCCGGCGAGAACTTGAACTCGTAACGCGGGCCAACCAACCACTGCACATGTTCGTTATGCGTCACAACGATCGCGTCGAGCGATTGGCCTTCCAGGGTCGCTAACAAACGTTTCTGCCGACCACGGCAAGCTTCGACGTCGATTCCCAGCATGATGTCTTTTCTCCGCAATGATAGTATCGGTGGGGGTGGGCATGCATTGCCCCGGTCAACCTAACAGCCCAGCACCGCGATGAAAAGTACGGCCAGCCCGCAATTCGCCCACAACCCGTCCCATCGGGGTGGGCGCATAAGAAGAGCCGCCCCCGGGAAGGCGCGGCTCTTCAGTAGATCTTGAGGGTCTATCACTTCCGTCGAGCGATTAACCTTCCAGATCCGAGTTAAGGTCCCAGTCGGCGAACAGGTCGTCGACGTTGGTGGAATCGTCTTCGATGGCTGCGTAGTTGACGTCTTCCACGGCGTCGGCCAGCAGCAGCGAGGAGTCGTCGATGGTCAGCGTGGCGACAGCCGAGTCAATCTCGTCCATCTGCTGCTGTACTTCCGTCGACGACGAGGTGGTTACTCGTACACCGTTGCGTACCAGTTGATCGAACACAGCCGGAGTGATCGGGGCTTCGACGCCCGTGCGGCCACTGACCGTTTCGACATCGACCACGTCGTTGAAGACGAAGGTCATTGGCTGGTTGGTGATGATGGTCGCTGGAGCATCGTCGACAATCGTTTCGCTCGAAACGGAAGCGGCCGTCAGGGCAGCACCGCCAAGGTAAACGGTCGAGTTGGCCGTAGCCGAAGCGTAAGCCGTTTCCAGGATCTGAACGTCCAGAGCCGAGATCGTCTTGCGTTGACCTGGTTCCAGAGCAGCGTTCATCACGTCGCCGTTGTGTTCGATGTCGTCCAAGTGCTGAGCGTAGTCATCCAGCATCGCGACGAAGTCCGCCCCGATGAAGATCTGGTTGCCATCGAAGTCGGTCACGACGTTCTCAGCGAAGGCACTGTAGTGCGACATGAAGCCGTACAAGTGACCCAGTTCGTGCAGGATCACGGTATACAGGTCGTACTGACCTTCTGCCGGTCCGCCTTCCAGGTCGGTGCTCCAACCCAAGCCGGCACCGTCGTCGTCGATGGTCAGCACGCCGAAAGCTGGCATGCCATCTTCGTCCAGTTCCAGCAGTTGGGCTTCACCCAGTTGGGAGTCGCCGAAGTTCTTGACGACCAGCTTCACATCGATTGGTTCTTCCCAACCCAAGGCAGCTTGCCAGTCCGTGACGGCTTGATCGAAAACTTCCTGCAGGGTGTTTGGCCCGGCAACGTCGACGCTCGATCCGACCCAGGTCTGCGTGAATGCTTCTGGGTAGATGATCTTGTCGCCGTTGACACGGCTACGGCCCATGTTCTGCTGGAAGTAGCTGAAGTCTTGAACACCGACCTTACCGTCGTTGTTGAAGTCCATCAGATCGACAATCTTGCGATTGTCGGTCACCGACGAACGGCCCATCATCTGGGTCAGGATACTGAAGTCCTGCACGCCCACTTTGCCGTCGTTGTTGGCATCGTAAGCGACGCCCCAGACTTCCAGGTTTGGCGTAACGGTAACGGTCGCATCGCGTTCGCCGATGGCAGTCAGCATCAGCTTGGCACTCGAAACGGTAATATCGAGCGATTCCGACAGTTCGTCATCTTCCAGCGAAACGTCGATCCCGTCGCTACCGATCGATTCCAGCTTCACGCGGCCCAGCAGCACGAACTTGTCGCTACCCAGCGTCATGTTGCTCGACTGGCTACCCAGTCCGCTGATCGTGCCGGTTGCATCGTCGATGGTTCCGGTACGATTGAGCGACATCGACGAAGCGTATTCAATCTCGGTCGCGGTATAGAGGTCGGTGTTGTAGCCGAGGTCGACCAGGCCGCCGAAGATGCCTGCCGCGTCAGCCGTGTTGCCCCAGACTTCGACCCATAGCGAATCCCATTCGGTGGCAAACTTGGTATTGGTCGGCAGTTCGGCAACTTGACCATTGGCGTCGGTCGCGGTGCGTTCCTGGTTGACCGTGACGAAGACGCCAGACCCATCTTCCAGGACCTGACCGTCTTCTTCGTAAACGGTACCTCGCAGAGCAACACCCGAACCACCACCGTAGGTCGCGGTAACCGTGATGTCGGTCAGCAGGTTGTAAAGAGTTTCCGCAGTCGGACTTCCAGAGACACCAGTGTTCAATGTCAGGTAGTCGTTTAGAAGCGTGCGGAAGAAGTCGATTTCCAGCGTAAAGGCAGTTCCCGCTGCGTTGGAAGTCAGCTTACCCGTTTCCGTGGCATTGGCGCGACTTTCGACGGAGTACCCACCCAAACCGATTTGCGTGATCCCAGTCCGGCTTGAGTAACGAGCGACATCGAGCAAGCCACTGGCGAATTCGAGATCGATACCGTTGGTGCTAAACGTCGCACCCGCCGAAACCGTAGGATCGCCCGTTAAGGAAATCGTCGAACCAGCACCAAAACGCAACGTGGTTTCGCGAAGAGCATTCACGTAGTCGACGTCCTGGGCATTCTGTACTTCGAACCCGAAGTTACCTTCATCTAGGATATTGCCACTTCCTGGAATGTTTGGTTCCATTTCTCCTGCGTTGAGACCGAAGACCAACTCGCTGCCAATGATCGTCATGCTTGTCGGATTCATCGGGTCATCAAAGGTGACGTAGATCACACCGCTGACGTCGATAGCATTCGTGTTGTTGGCCTGAAGCGTGATCTGCGTGTTAGCAACCGAACTTCCGGTCGCACCGATCAATAAATTCGCTTGCCCGCTCGAAACGGTGAAGGTGTAGGCATCGACCACTTCGACACTAGGAGCCGTGACCGTCAACTGAGCTGGATTCAAATCTTCCAGGCTGAGGAGAGGCTGATTAACTGGCTTGCCGCCGGTGTCGCCGGTGTCGGCTGGTTCCATCGTAATCGACGTGCTGCCGCTGTAGTCGATCGAGATCAGATCACCGATCTGCGAACCACCCGAGTCGATGTCCTGCTTCGCAGTGAACTGCAGGTAACCGAAACGAACGTATTCGCCGTTGTAACCGATCGATTCGAAGTCGTCCGGAGCGTCGTCGATACCGAAGTAGGCATTGAACAACTTGATTTCGCCGGTCGTGTTGTTGACCGTTGGTGGATCCGAGTTGTTACCGGTACCGAATGGCAGGACAACACTGCTGGCGTCGGCGATGGTCAGGTAGGTGGTGTTGAACGTGAAATCGAGCAACACGTTGCGGAAACCTTCCAACCAGGCGTTGACGTAGTCGTCGGTCTCGGTGACCGATTCACGTGGCACGAAGCTGGTACCCCAGATTTCGACGAAGAACGTCTGGCCATCGGCGATCTGCGACAGGGCAGTTGGCAGTTCGTTTACCGAAATACCGGCCGTTTCCAGGGAACTGTTGGTTGGGCTGGCAACCGGGATGAACTGGAAGTCAACCGTATTCTTCAACGTGATGTCGACACCAACCCAAAGTGGATCGCTGGCCGACAGCATGCCGCTGGAGGTTTCGGTGGCGGTGATTTCCAGGAAGAAGGCCTGGCCAGAGCTCTTCAATGCTTCTGGCAAACCAACCTGATCGTTGAGGTCTGGTGTACGATCCTGCGTCGCATCGTAGTGACGGAAGACGATGATCAGTTCGTCGGTATTGTTGTCGTAGACAACGGTTTGAATGAAATCGAGCGACTGAAGGTAAGCCGCGTTGGCAACCGTCAGCGTCAGATTGTCGTTGTCCTGATCATTGAACTGCGAGCGGAACTGAGCTCCGTCGTAGCGTACTTCGTAGAAGGCATCGGCCGTACCAGCGTCGATCTGGTTGGTGTCCGATTCGTCAACCGTGCCCAGATTGAACGTCGCACCGGTTAATTCCGGAGCATCGTTCTTATCGTTGACCGCGATCGTCAGTTCCAACGTGTCGGTTGCTCCGGCAGCGTCTTCGACTTGAACAGTCAGGGTGTAGGACGGGGTGGATTCGAAGTCCAGTACCGAAGCGTCTGGAACCGTGATTTCGCCCGTCACGGAATCGATCACGAAGACACCGACCCCGGTACCACCGATGATCGAGTATTCGGCCGTGTCGCTATTGTCTTCATCGGTCGAAGCCACGGTACCAACCGAAACGTTGTCCAAGGCATCTTCGTCGACGCTGAAGTCGTTGGCACCGGTCGTGATCACAGGGGCTTCGTTGACGTTATTGATCGTCACCGTGATCAACTGTTCGACGTCGTTTCCGGCCGTATCGGTTGCTACGACGGTGAAGGTCAGTTCGGTGTTGGTCTCGTAGTCGAGAGCAGCCGAATCGATGATGCGAATTTCGCCGCTCGCGGAATCGATCGAGAAGGTCGTGTTCGGATCTTTGAAGGCGTAAGTAACCGTTTCGCCATCTTCGTCGGTCGCGTCGACATCGAAGATCACGTCGCTGCCATCAGGCGTGTTTTCGTCGAGATCGAAGTTGTCTGGCGTCTGGAAGACAGGAGCTGGATTCTTGCGAACCAGGATGTTCAGCACGATTCCGTTTGTGAAGCCAAGATCGCTGTTCGAATCGAGAGTGCCATCGCTGTAGTTAAAGGCCAACTGGAACAGCATTTCGTCTTCGGTGAAGTTGACCGGATTGGTCAGCGTCAGATTACCTGCCGAGTCGAGGGCGAAGAAAGCTTCACCACTCAGCCCATCGGTACGCTGGCTGAAGACGATCGTCGAGAGATCCATCGTTTCTGGATCGACATCGTCCAGCAGCGACAGAATGCTGCCAAGGTTCGTGAGGTTGTCGGCCGTATCGGTATCGACAAACTTGTAGCGAACGTCGAAGTTGTCGGTCGGGCTGCTGAAGATCGGCAGCTCGTTCATTGGGTTGATGGTGATCGTGATGTTGTCACTGACCGACTTGCCGCCTGGATCGGTTGCTTCGATCGTCAGCGTGATCTCGGCGTCGCCGTTGACCTGCAGTGCTTCGTAATCGAGCAGGGTTGGATCTTTGATCACCAACTGGTTGCCGACAATCTCGAAGGCTTCACTGCCTGGGGTATTTGCCAGGGTGTAGGTCAGATAGTTGACCTGGGCCGTGGTGTTGTCTGCGTCGGCGAACGAGTTGTTCAAGTTGTAGACAACTTCGCCAGCTTGAATGTTGTTGTCGTTGTCGTCAGCGTGCTGAACCAGTTCGTCAACCGAGACCGGCGAAGCAGGATCGCTGAAGGTTGGCGTGTCGTTCAGGTTGACCACGGTGATCGTGATCGCTCGGCGAACTTCGCCACCCAGGGCATCGCGAACAACCAGATCAACATCGAAGGTGCCGTTCGAAGCACCGAAGCTGTTGACGTAGTTGAACCGCAGGTTGTCCGCGTTAGCGAGGACCAGCGTGTACTCGCCATTGACCATATCGGCGTCGTCGGCCAGGGCAACATTGAAGAGTGCGGCCAACTCAGGACTCGTGAAAGAGGCATTCGGTTCAACCGTGTAGACCAGCGGGTTGTCCCCTTCCAGGTCGGTCGCCAGGATGTCGAGGTCCTCGTCAATGACGTCACCCACACCCAGGTTATTGGCTCCGCCATCTGGCAGGTTTTCATTGACGGTGATGACCGTACCTTCGGCTGGCGAATTCGCCACGAACTCTGGAGGCGAGTTGACCACCACCTTGAAGGTAACGGTGATCGTCTTGAAGGCACCGTCGTTGTCCGTAACCACGACATTATTGAGCGTGACTTCCAGTTCGTCGTTGACCAACACTCCCGAAGGGATTTCATTGGTCAACACCACTTGGCCAAACTCGTTAACCGTAAAGTACGAGTTGGCCGAGAAGTCTTCGTAGGACAGCGTCCCACCGACATCAGGATCGACCAGGCCGATCGTCTTGACTACGCTTCCAACTTCACCTGCCTCGTCGACCGAGTTGTAGCGAACCGACCCCAAGTCGACTGTATTTGCGGCTGGTAGTTCGTTGACGTTGGTGACGTCGACGGTAACCGTGCCGGTGACGGTACGAGCTGGATTGCCGGTGTCGGTCGCCTCGATCATGAGGGTATAGCTCGACAGGGCAGGCGTTTCTTCGTCGAAGCCACCCAACTGATTCACGACGATATTGAAACCACCATTGCCATCGGAAACGATTGCGAAGTAGTTGTTCGGATCGCCACCGACAATCTGGTAGCTCAAGGTTTGACCAGCGTCTTCATCTGCGAAGAAGGCATTCAGATCGGCGTCGGTGCTGCCGTCCGTCGTGACGACATCGCCGACTTGAGCGTCTTCAGGAATCTCGAACGTGCCCGTCAGCGTGGTGGTCGGAGCATCGTTGATATCGTTGATGTTGACCGTCACGATTTGCGTGGCAGTCATAACGGTGCCGGTCTCTGGGCTGACCACCTGGTCGTAGACTTGAATTTCCAGCGTGTAGCTGGTGACGCCACTCTCGTAGTCGAGAATTGAGTTGTCGAGGACCGAGATTTCGCCGGTCGCTGGATCGATAGCGAAGTAGGCCTGGCCGGTACCACCAATGATGGTGTAGTTCAGGCTGGTGTCGTCGGCGTCTTCATCGGTTGCGGTGACGGTACCGAAGACAACGTCGTCCTCAGTGTTTTCGTCCACGGAGAACGAATTGCCACTGGTGATGACTGGGGCTTCGTTCACATCGCCCAAGGTGATGGTGATGTCGAACGTATCGGTCAGCTCGAACCCGGCACCTTCTGGGCCCCCCTGGTCGGTTACGGTAACGGTAACGTCGAAGCTATTGTCGGTTTCGTAGTCGAGGACCGCACCGGCCTTCACGGTGATCACACCGTCGCTGTCGATCTCGAACAGGTTCGCATCGGCACCCGACAGGCTGTAGGCCAGGACCGTATCGGCAGCGTCGACGTCGGTGGCATCGATGTCGACGACCACCGTGCCTGGGGCGCTGCTTTCTGGGATTTCGTATTCGTCGACCGTGTTGCTGATAACGGGAGCTTCGTTCACGTCGGTCACGTTGACCACAACCAACTGGGTAACCGACAGGCTACCATTGCCGGTGCCATTACCATACGAGTCGGTCACGCGGATTTCGAGGTTGAACTGATGGTCGCCGTTGGCTGGGTCCTCGAAGTCGAGGTCGGCGTTCGCAGCGACCGTCACTTCGCCGGTGGTTGGGTTGATGACAAACAGCGAACCGTCGTAGGTGACGCCGTCGATGCTGACAATCTCGAAGGTCAGCGTTTCGTTGCCATCGTCACCATCGGTGGCCGAGACATTCGACAGGGAAGTCCCCTGGGTCGAGTTTTCTTCGACGTACAGGTTCTGATTCGGTGGAATCGTTGGCAGCGTGTTGCGATAGACAACAAACGCTTCGGTCGTCGTGTTGCCGGCGGTGTCGGTCGCACGGAAGACGAACGAGTTGACCCCCAGGTCCAACGTCAGGTTATCGGCGGCCGAGAAGCTGAAGGCACCGGTGCCATCGGCAGTGGTCGAAGCCAGGACATTGCCATCCTGCAAGATTTCGACCAACACGTTTTCTTCGGTCTGACCGCTGAAGGTCGCGATGGCCTGATCGGTCAGGTTATCGTCGATACCCGAATCGTTGGTCAGGTCCAGATTCGAGAACGGGGTCGGATCGAGGTTGTCGATGGTAATCGTCAAGCCGTTCGAAACAACGCTTTCGTTACCAGCCACGTCGGTCGAACGCACGGTGACGATGTAGGTGCCTTGAACGATACCGACCGTTGGGGTCAAAGTGGCGACGCCGGCAGCGTCGGCGACAACGGTGGCACGCAGGATGTTGTCGAAGTAGAAACCGACCGACGCACCAGGTTCGGTGGTAACCGTGATAGTTGGAGTCGAATCGTTGGTGATGTTGTCGGTGTCGCTCGCACCCGAGTCGCTACTGGCGACAAGATCTGGGGCGACAGGCTGGGCTGGTGCCGTGGTATCGAAGTTGAAATCGAGCGAGAACGGGGTGACGCTGACGTTGCCCAGTTCATCTTCGGTGGTGATCAGCAGCGTGAAGGTGCCACCGTCAACAACCGAGCCCGAGGCGAGCAGGGCATCAAGGTCAGCCGTGCTGAGGGTGAACGTGATTTCGCTATCGGTTTGGGTCAGAGCACTGATGGTTGGCGGCGATACGGTGTTGGCCAGATCGATGCTGCCCGAACCACCCTGGATCGATACTACCGCCGATACGATGCGGCTGAAGTCCGTTACGGTACCCGAGATGCCGGTCGTGTCGCTGGTGATGTTATCGGTGGCCGAGGTGCCGGTGTCGACCACAACCGCGGCTTCGACTTCCGGAGCTTCGTTGTCGCCGATCAGGTCAACGATGATAGTTCCGCCACCCTGCATGTTCTTCTGGACGTAGCCGACTTCAAAGCCGTCGACCTTGCCATTCATGTTCGAGTCGAACGCGACGTTGTACTGCGACTCGTTGAAGTTGATGCCGTAGGTGGCCATGAAATAGGCGGCCGTGTTGTGGTTACCAACGCCACGTCCTTGCAGTTCGGCGGCAACTGCTTGCATGTATTCGTATTCGGTGACGGTCGCGATCGAGTCGGTCGAACCGAACAGCATCACTTCGGCGGTGAAACCACCGGTGCCGGACGAACCGCCAACCTGGATGGTGAACTTGTCCCCCGGAGCAACCTCGAACAGCACATAGCTGTCGGTCGTTCCGTTGACGTCTGCCATCGCCGAGATCAGGGGGATGTGATTGGCTGGATTATTGCGATCGGCGTCCTGGATAAAGACGAGCGGCACATCAGGGTTCAGCGAACCGCTGGTGCCGTGGATTCGCAGGGCCACGATACCTGAACCAGAGGTCGGATCGACTTCCAGTTGCAGGTCGCGAGTTCCGCCGACGGTGTCGATGTCCAGATTATCGACGATGTCGAGCGTGTTCGCGGCCAGCAGATCGCGAATCTCTAGCGTCTCAAGATTCATCGCACGCGAGCGACGGAGCGACTTGCGAAGCTTCTTGGAGACCAGGGTATTGTCACGGACAGGAGTAGTATTCTTCATGCTTTGCACCAACGGCCAATCAAAGTTCCCGGGGAATGGTCGGTTTGCAGTCGAGTGGAGATTGTGGATTTACGAAGGCTAGGGAAGAGGAGGAGAGCCTAGCCCTGAGACTCCGTTTTCTGAACAGACAGTCCACCTGGGTTAGAGAGGAAAGCTCGGATCAGGTAGTTCCATTAAAATCAGGGGTTGTATCAAATTCAACGAATTCTTAGACACCTAATTGCCCATTCTCGCCAATTTGCCCTTTTGACGTAGCAATTCTGAGCTAAACGTCAAATTCCTCCTGACTCGCTCCCTCGACAAAAAGCCGGCACAAAACGCAACTCTTTGCGGATAAACCACTTACTAAATACACGCTCTCAACGTGATGCATTAAGTCAACGATCTCGCAAGACAGGCTATTTGGCGACTCTGCTGATTTTAGCAAATATAACCCCGGGCGTTTGCGCTAAACAAGCATCAGGGGAGGACGAACCCTCTAGTTCTGGGGTTTTCATCGGATCGAATATCCGGATGGTGCCAATTTCCCGGCCTACGCAACCGTAAAAGTCGCCTGCCAGCATCGCTTCCAGCAGCGGTTCAAGATAGATAGTTTGCGTCGAGTTTGCGTCCGCGATTTTTGTAAACCAAGTGATATCCGGCACTTCCGTCAAACTTTTGGTGGTCAGCCTACCGAATCCAATACTGACAATGCGTTCGTTCGTTTCCATACGGAAAATGCGACTATCGCCGACGACCGCCGCCATTGGACGACACTAACTGTTGTACTTCACTTTGGCCGCCCGCACGTGCCACCATAAGTACAAGGAATGGGACATATGCTCCGTCGACTGACGACTGCCTCGCTGGCCATCGGTCTCTTGGCAGGACTTACTACGACTTCGCTTCCTGCCCAGGAACTAGTCGGCACTGAAATGACCCAAGCCGGTTGGGAGATCCATCCCACCCACTTCGAGGAAGCTTCGGCCAACGAGATGGCTGCTGCGCAGGCCATTGATATGCAAATGGTCGACTATGCAACCTGCGATACCGGCTGCGAGAACACCTTCTGGAACCGATGCTGCGGGGGCGACTGGTTCCTGGATGGCTGGCTCGACCAGGGTTACACTGCCAACGCCGACCACCCGGCTAACAACTTCAACAGCCCGATGGGCTTCAACGATCGGGCCGATGACTACCAATTGAACCAGCTTTACCTGGCGTTTGGTAAGAACATTGACGAAGACTGCTGTGGCTGGGACTTCGGTTTCCGGACCGACCTGCTGTTCGGTTCCGACTACTTCTTTGTCGAATCGAATGGCCTGGAACGCGAACGCAATGGCGACCGCAAGTGGAACGGTTCTGGTCCACGCCAGGCAGGTACCAGGGCCTTGAACGGTTTGGCGATGCCTCAGCTGTATGCCGAAACGTTCATTCCGGTCGGCTCAGGCTTGAAGGCCAAGTTTGGTCACTTCTACTCGATCCTGGGCTACGAGACGACTCCGGCCCCAGAGAACTTCTTTTACTCGCACTCGTACACGTACGTTTACGGTAACCCTAAGACCCACACCGGTTTCCTGAGCGAGTATAGCCCTACGACCTGCCTGACCCTGCAAGCAGGCATGACCAATGGCTGGGACAACTTCGAGAACATCAACGGAGCATATGGTTTCCTGTTTGGTGCCAACTGGAACAATGGTGTCTCGGGACTTTCGTTCGCCATGCACACCGGCAGCGAAGATCCAACCGGAAAGCAGAACCGTTACAGCCACACGATTCTGTACACCCGCAAACTGAGCAGCCGCTGGAACTTCGCCCTCGAACATGACTTCGGCGTGCAGAACGACGCGTTCCTGACGTCGACCTTCACCGAAGAGGACGCCTTCTACTACAGCTTTGTGAACTATCTGTACTACCAGTGGTCCGACACGCTTTCGTTCGGGGGACGACTCGAATGGTTCCGCGACGAAGACAACTGGCGAATCCTGCAAGTGCCAATCGAAACGGCCTTCACCGGTGGCAATTACTACAACGCCACCCTCGGTGCGAACTGGAAGCCATGCGACCACGTATTGGTCCGACCAGAAGCCCGGTACGATTGGTCCGATTTGAACCCGACCGGCCAGAACGGCGTGTTCAACGACTTCGACAAAGACGACCAGTACACCTTTGCTGTCGACGTGATCCTGTTCTTCTAAGCAACGATCTGTCGAGGGATAATCGAGCCCGACCAGCTACGCTATCAGCTTCGTGCTATCAAACGTGCTGTCGCGACAATCGCGCAAATCCATTTAATTGGTATCAACCGGTCGGGGCCGGGCGACCGATACGAATCATACGATTTGTAGGATCGCCCCCCCAAGGTTTGCGCGGAACCGCAACCGGCAGAAGTACCATGAAGCACAAACTATATCTCCATGTCGTGGCATGGTCGTTCATTCTGGCAAGTTTGCCAGTCGCATCGGCTATTGCGCAGTCCCCTCAGGGAATGCCGGTGCGGCGTGCTGGTTCAGTCGCTGAACCTACCTCGGCACTGATGCCCACCTCAGCCGTAACGCTCGAGCAAGATTATGCCTCGATGCAGGCAGCGATGCCGGCGTGTGGCTGTGGCAGTTCCGACTGTCTCGGCTGCGAATCGGTCTGCAGCGCACCTTGCTGGAACTGGTGTGATCAGTGGTTCTTCAATGGCTGGCTGGAACAAGGTTTCACCGGCAATCCCGATTCCGATGGCGGCCTGCTTGGGCCTGCCGGAACGAATGGTCCGCTGATCTTCAACGACCAGGCCAACGAGTACATGCTGAACCAGCTGTACCTCTCGTTCGGCCGCAGCGTGAATCAAGATAGTTGCGAGTGGGACCTCGGCGGTCGAGTCGATGTTCTGTACGGTACCGACTACTACTTCATCCAAGCGACCGGTCTGGAAACCTACGACAACAACGGACAGAAGTGGAACAGTGGCAACGGGCCTCGTAATGCTGGCACGGCTGGCTTGTACGGGCTCGCTCTTCCGCAGTTCTATCTGGAAGCCAACGTTCCTTGGGGCAACGGCCTGAACGTCAAGGCAGGGCACTTCTATACCATCATGGGCTACGAGTCGGTGATGGCTCCGGAAAACTTCTTCTATTCGCACTCGTACATGATGCAGTACGGCGAGCCGTTCACGCATACCGGCGTGCTGGCTTCCTATCCGACTTCGTCTTGCATTACCTGGTACGGTGGGGTGACCCGCGGCTGGAACACGTTCGATCAGCCGAACGGTCAAGTCGGATTTCTCGGTGGTTTCCGCTGGGTTAGCCCTCACGAAGCAACCAAGTTGAACTTCACGCTGCAGACCGGTAGCGAAGACCCAACTGGCGAGAACAATCGCACGACCTACAGCCTGGTGTTTCAGCAGCGAATCAACCAGTGCTGGACCTACGTCATGGAACACAACCTGGGCGTCGAACAGAATGCCCGGCTCACCACCTCGAATACCTTGGCTCAGGCCACCTGGTACGGGATCAGCAATTACCTGTATTACACGGTCGATCCGTGCACGGACCTGGGAGTTCGCTTCGAGTGGTTCAACGATCCCGACAACGCTCGTGTGTTCGCATTGCCGAACGACAACATCACGACCGGTGGCAATTACTTTGAGCTGACGCTTGGTGCCAACTACCATCCCACTTCTTGGTTCATCCTGCGACCAGAAGTTCGCTGGGACTGGAGCGACGTCCAAGCCCCGGGGATCAGCGGTGTCTATAACAACGGCACGTCGGACAATCAGTTCACGATTGGCTTCGACCTGATCACCGTCTTTTAGAAAACGATCGTAAGAATCCGAGGACGCGAACTAGTCGTCCTCGGAGAAGAATTGATCGACCGCTGCGATATAGAAGGTCTCGTCCAGCGGATCGCTTTGCAAATCGAGTAGACGCTCGCCTGGCAAGATCACGCTGCTCATCAGTCCTTCATCGCTATGAGCAAGCCCAGCGATGTGGCCAAGTTCGTGCATCAGCACCGAAACCAGGTCGATCTTACTCGCTGCGGCGGAAGCGATCAGGCGATTGCTTTCCGAGTCGTATTGGAACTCGGACGAATCTTGTGGCGTTGGATCGACGAACCAGCCCCAGCCGGCAGCATTGTGATCGAGATAGATCGTGTTGCCGACCGTCTTGGCCAGTTGACTGCCATCCAGGTCGACAATCTGAATTGTCACGACCTGGGCGTCGCTGGTCAGCGAAGGCGAAACCACGCTGTTCGGCAGGTTGCCGGTGACTTGTTCGACGACCGACTGCGTCAGCGACTGGGTGACGGGGACGGCGGCCTGAATCGGAGCCAGGATCAAGTTCGAACTTACGGCATCGAAAACCGCCGACACCATCTGGAAGGTGTTGTTCAGGCTATCGAAACGCGAACCCATTGCCTGTAGAAACAGCGTGTAGTCGTCCGAACTGGCCGTGGCCGAGAGGTCGAAGTCGACGAAAGCGGAAGCGTTCTCGTTGCCGTAGCTTTGCCAATAGGTACTGAAGTCGGTCAGACCAACTTTACCATCGTCGTCCAGATCATAGATCATTGGGACCAGCTTGGTCGCGACATCGGTATCGAACGAAGGAGTTGCGACGCTTCCCACCCCATCCACCGTCAGCGAGACATTCGTCATCGACGTGAGGAAGTGGTCGAAGCCAACGCCGAGCGATTCACCTACCGAGGCAACGTCGATCCCGTTGGCAACCGGTACAAACTTAATTCGACCAAGCAGCACACGTCCACCGACACCAAAGTCGTCGATCGACGACGTTGCGTCGAGGCGAACGTACCCGAGGTTGTTGCTCAGCGTCGTCGCGCCACTATTCTGGAAGCCTTCGCCGATGATCAACGTGCTCGCGCGGTAGACCGTTGGATCGAAGTTCAACTGGGCCGATGCGGCGGTAATGCCATTGCCACCGGTACCATCCGGAGTCACCCAGACTTCCAGCCAGAACGAATCCCATTCGCCAATCACTGCATCGCTTTGCGGCAGGCTATCGACGAAGCCATCAACCTCGGTTTCGGTAGGCGAAGTAACTGCGGAGATCGAGAAGTTCGAGACTTCTCGCACGTCGACCGTCACTGTAGCCGTCGAAGTGAACTCGCCGTCGTGGATGGTGTAAGTGAAGGTGTCGGTGCCGGTGAAACCATTTGCCGGAATGTACTGCACCTGATCGCCCGAAACGGAAACTGTTCCGCCAGCATTCGTGCTCAACGAAGGGAGCGAGATGATCAACGCATCGTTTTGCTCGTTGACCGCGCCACGATCGTCATTCTTCAAAACGGGCAGCAGTGTTGCCCCCAGCGGATCGGCATAGAAGAAGTCGGCATACGCCTTCCCTTCGTCGTTCACCGGTGCCACGATCAAGCTGACCGTCGCCGGCGAACCATAAAGGCCCAGCGTGTTCATGACTCGATACTGGAACGTGACCGTGCCGTTGAAATCTTTGGCTGGCGTAAAGGTGAAGTCGCCGGTCTCGCGATCGATGGTCAGTTCGCCATTAGCTGGCTGCGACAAAACCTGCACGCTGGAAGGGACGAGCGTTCCAGTGCCACCAGTGTCGTTCGACAGCGGATTGAACGTGATCGGCTGATCTTCAGTCGCGTTGATGGTGTCGTTGTTCAGCACCGGGTTGTTACCGACATAGACCATGATCTGTTGGTAATCGAGGATGCTGGTCGTCGGCGATTCGACTTCATCGGAAACAGCGACGTAGATCGAGTAGGTCCCCGGAGCGAGCGAAACGCTGGTGTTGATCTGCAGCACGCCGGTCGTTGGATTGACCGAGAACGTCAAACCGGTTGGGGGCGTACTAGCCGTGTAGAAGGTGACCGGGTCGCCATCGACACTGTTGGCGGTCATCTGGTAAGTGTAGCTTCCGCCTGGGTTCAACGTGACGTCTGGAATCACATCGAGGAAGGCGTTGTAGTTCTGCGTATCGGTGACCGCACTCACCTGGAAGGTTCGCGTCAGCGTGTAGCCATGTCCATCCGAAACGGTCACGGTCACGGTACCAGAAGCCAGCGCTTCCGGAATCTTCAGACGCAGGACGCCGTTTTCGGTATCGGTAAAGATCTCGACCTTTTCGAGTGCCACATCATAGGTGGGACGATAACCGTTTGCCGATGTCGAAGGAGTCCCGCTGATCGCCTGGCGAGCTGCTTCCCCTTCGGTTAGAAAACCGAACACCGAGTGATTGAAGTCGAGGTGGCTCTGGTCACCTTCGGTGATGAAGAATTGCGAGTTGTTCGAATCGTCGTAGTTTGGCTTGGCGAACGAGAGCATCCCGGTGGTGTTGTGCCGCAAGTCAGGATCGAACACGTCGTCGAACTCTGGCAAGTCGGAGCCGCCAGAGCCATCGGGGTTGCTGCCCGCATCACCACCCTGGATGACGAAGCCGTCGATAATTCGGTGGAAGATCGTTCCATCGTAGAAGCCTGACTCGGCCAACTGAATCACCCGCGAAGTCGCCAGGTTGGCCTCATCTTCAAACAGGTAGAACTCCATCGGACCAAAGCGATTGGTCGTAATTCGCATACTGCGATTACCAGTCAGCACTTGAGCCTGAATGTCGCCTGACGAGGTCGAGACGGTGTAGGTCAGGTCGTAACCTTGCGGCGAGTAGCCATCGAGCGCGATGTGGTACGACTGGCCAGCCTTCAGATTCAACTGGTCTGGAATTTCGGCGAAGTAAAGAGGCTCGGCTTGTGGAATCGTCACACCGGATCGCTCGATGATGACATCGAGATCTTGCGTGTCGATCAGCCGGGTTCCGTCCGGGAAGATCCAGGTCGGATAGGCGGTGATATTGTAAATGATCCCAGCGGTCGATTGTCCATGCGCAGGTGTCGAGGCTTCAACGTAAGGCAGGTAGGCGGCGCCGTCGCCAAACATCTCTTTCTGGTTGGCACATTTGGGACACCAACTGGCACCAAAGAACAGCGTGCCGGTTTCGGCGATTGCCTTGGCCAAGGCGATCATGTCGACATTTTCATAAGTCACGTTGCCGACCGTGATCGATTCGCCTTCCAGCGTTGCGGCCTCGCTCGCCGCTGCCGCATCGAGCATCTGACGGGCTTCTAACTGCTGGCCGTAGTACTTTCGATCGGCCCGTTTACGGCGGGCCAGGGCAGGGCGCAGGGCGAGTCTTTTGGCCACGAAGCGAGAGAGAGCTACGGCGAAAAGCAGTAGCCCCAAGACAATCATCGTGGCAGTAGCGACAGGGAGCAAAGCGTCGGTCATAAATCAGAATCGCTGTCGATGCGAAGCAGGGAATATGTCGGCCTGGCGAGCCTTAACCCGGCCAGTAGTAGTGATATATGGCAGTTCAACCAGGAACTTCCATGGTAGTTACGCCCCAGGAAGATACCAATCAATTTGGTGCACATTCCCCAGGGACAGACCTTCCCGCGAAGGATTTTGACGCACCAGCTTCCGATTCCGTTCCAGCTTGCGCAAAAAAAACGCGGAACCTGTTTCCAGATCCCGCGTTAGCAGTTCGTGTGACCGCGTTTCAACTAGCTTCCGGCAGGACGCTGGGCCGAAGGGATGACACGCTTTTGGATGTCCGTTTCCAGGTTGCCGAAGGCTGCTTCATGACGTTGAACGGCCATGTGCAGGGCACCCAGCATACGCTTGGCGGTATAGTAGTTCAGAATGATTCGCTGCGAGACTTTGATCTTCTCTTGCGACTGGGCCATCGGCTGAGTATTCAGACCGAAGTCAATGATCAACTCTTCTGGGGTACCGGTCACGCGACAGAAGTTGGCGTAACACGCAATGGCATCCGATTCATCGAGTTCGACCTGCTTCGGAGCAGTTGGTTGAGTAGGTTCAGGGGCATCCGACATGAACAATGTCTCCTAGAGATTGAAAAGTTACCTTGACGGTATTGGGCTAGTTTAGTCAGGGCCCCCGTCCATGAAGCTGTGCAAATGATAGTTTGGCACATCATCTGTGGGCATCAACCGGCCCTAATCGACAGAATCGAAACAACCGGACGAATCTTCGCAACAATGCGCAAGATGGCGACTACAGGTAGAAGTGGAACGTTCGCGAGATGTATCGCCAGGCACGAATCCCCAGCGGTTCCCACTGAACCCACACCTTCGCCCGACCTCGCATCCCCAGCTTCAAGCCTTGCTCTCCTTCGGCCAATGGAACCTGGGCAGGGAAGGTGGCGTTCTGCGGACGAAGCCGACCGGTCTCTTGATCCGAGATCGCAGGCAGGTCCCCCCCTTGCTGCGTGCTGAGAGCTGGTGGAATGAATTCCACTTCTTTGCTACCCATCACGGCGATGCGTCCCTGAAAGGTTCGCCCTGGGAAGGCATCCAGCTTGATCTCGACCTCTTGATCGAGGTTGACCAGTTCGATGTGATCCTGATCGATGTACAGCACTACTTCCATCTCGTCCGCGTTGCCGATCTGGCAGATCACGTCGCTGCTCGAAAGGTGAGCGCCTTGATTCTTGGTTTCAAAGATCGAGCCCGACCATTCGCCCAGGCGGCCGTCGTTTCCACCATGTGCCGACTTGTCGGGAACCGGAAACACAGTGCCCTCGATTGGGGCAGGCACGTCGATCAAGGCAACCTGTTGGCGTTTCTTTTCCAATTGCTGCTGAACCGACTTCAACTGCTGAATGACTTCGACGTAGGCCTGTTCGACTTCCGAACTTTCCGTTGCTCGTAGTCGCTGGCCGTTGAGCGCCTCGGACATATAGGCAAGGCGTTCCCCTTCATGCTCGAGTTCGGTCAGTTCCAACAACAGATCGATGTTGGTTACGCGAGCCAGCTTGGTTTCTTTGGTGACATACTGACCTGGCTGGACCAGCATCTCTTCCAGTTCGCCAGGCACAACAACGAAAACACTTTCGGCGTTGCGAGGTTGCACTTCCACCGGGCACTTCACCCATTGAGGGACGGGAATGTAAATGATTCCCGCGATCAACGCCGCCACGGCCGAGGCGGTGATCAAAACATTCTTCCGCTTCACCTGTGACATTCTCCCAGGGACATACAAAAACTTGCAAAGCTGATAGATCGGCATCACCACCAGGCCATACACACCAGCCAAAGCGATCATCTGACCGATCACCTTCAAGCCGTACGGCTCGAAGACTTGATTTAAGAACAACATGATCGACGCGGTCACGATCAAACGATAGATGTTCGACGCGACCGTGTACAAACCGAAGAAAAACTGATTGCGTTCCGGCAGGAAAGGATCTTCCGGCAGTTCCATCCCCAGGAAATACTTCGACATGTAGCGATGCAGCACGCTGCTGGCCTTCTGACGAAGGTTCGGCACTTCCATGATGTCCGACAAGATGTAGTAACCGTCGTAGCGGAGCAGGGGGTTACCGTTGAAGATCACCGTGCTGACCGAGCTGACGAACATCACCTGCAGTGCCAGGTGATTCAACAAGCCAGGCTCGCTGAACCACCAGATGAACGTGGCAATCGAGGCCAGGATCACTTCGACATACATCCCTGCCGCACCGATCATCGCGCGATGCCATTTGTTGGGCAGCATCCACGAGTCCGACACGTTGCAGTACAAGCAAGGCGTCATGACCAGAAACATCACGCCCATTTCGTGACACTCGCCGCCATACCTTTTGCATGACAAGCCGTGGCCGAATTCGTGACAGACCTTGGTGACCGCCAGCACCGAGCCCAGCAACAACCAGTTGGAAGGGCCGAAGAACTCTTGGAATGAGGGAAGTCGTTGCCGGAAGACATCGTGCTGAACCGAAACGAGCGTCACCGCGGACAAACAGAGCAGTGCCACCAGAATCATCGCCGGCGTGGTAAACAACCAGCGGGTGACCGGGTTCATCGCGGTCAGTAGTTTATCGGGATCGATCCCCTTGAAACGAACCGCCAGGATGTTCGACATCAACTGAACGGTTTCTTTCCATTTGCGTTCGTCCCGACGTGCCTTCAGTTGGCGACCTTGTTCCATCGCCCCGGTAATCACCAGGCCGCTACGGTGCAGGGTACCAATGAAATGCTGCAGGTCGGTAAAGCTGATCTTCTGCGGAGCGAACTCTTTCTCGAATCGCTCTTTGATGTCTTGCAGCGACGTCTTGCCGTCGAGCATGTTGAGGATCGCGTACTCTTCTTCCTGAAAGCGGAAGTAGTTCAATCCCAACGGCTCTTTCACCACCCAATAGCCGCGTCCCTGATAGGTATGCTGCCGGGCCGTCAAGTCAGGCCGCACCCGAAGCGGGAGCGCTCGACTACTACTGGCAACCAGGCTGTCTTGAAGACTGACCAACGTTCAAATCTCGGGGATAGGAGAGGGGTGAAGATCGACGACCGGTACCAGGTGGTTTACTTGCGTTCGGCGTCGAACAAGGCGCTGATGGTCGACGGACGATCGAGGTGCACCGTCACCGTGGCCACATCCCCTGGGAACAACATCCACGAGGTCGACGAAGGACGGTTCTGAACTTCGGCGGTGAAGTCGAAGTGACCGGTCGCGTCGATTTCTGGGCTGGCGAAGACCACCGTTCCCTCGAACGTGACCATCCCGCCAGGGGTCGAAGCTTCAACCGTCACGGGCTTGCCGATCACCATGCCAGGGACGAACTTGTCGGAATCGAGCGAACCATCGACCTTCAATCGCTTCAGGCCAACCACTCGCATCAGCGGATCGCCAGGGCGAACCCATTCGCCAGCATGGCGATACTTCTGCACAACAACGCCATCGATGGGCGACGTCACTTTGCACTTGTCGATGACCATTTGGGCAGCTTCCATTTCGGCCTGAGCTTCGCCAGCGGTCATGCCGGCGACTTTGTAGTTCATGTCGGCCTGTTCCGCTTGCAGGATCGCTTTCTCCCACTGCAGCTTCGCCTTTCGAATGGTGATCTCGGCGATCGCGCCTTTCACACCCTTATTGGCGGCTTCCAATTGTTCAAATTCAGCCCTCGAAACTTCAGCCGCTTTCGCAGCGTACTTGATGTCAACTTCGTTCGTTGCTTGTTCGGTGGCCTTGTCCCATTTCAGCTTGGCGATCTCGCGCTGTTTGACCGGAATGGCATCGTCGATCTGGGCGATTTCAAAACCCTTGGTGACATAGTCCCCACGTTCCACCGGGATGTCGATCAGCACGCCGGTCTCTTGAGCCGGAACGTTGACTTCGTCGATCAACGAAACGAGACAATGCTCGACGACCACTTCCGACATGGGCCTATTGGCCGGCGTCTGAGCGGATACTTGTCCGGTGATCAGCAGCAGGCTGGCGATCGAAAGGGTTGCGAACTTGAACATGGCTTCTTACCTCGTGCAGTACAAAGCCCGCGCTCGTGTGCGGGTCGAAAAATATCGGTAGGTCGCATCGGGGGCGATGCGTTATTTAGAACAGGACGCGAGATTCAACAAACTCGAACAGTTCATGGAACCATGTGTAGCCCAGCGGAGCCGTGCCACAGTGAACCTTGGCCGTGGCTGTCGCCCCGGCTCGCAGGTGATGAATGTCTTGCTTGTCGATCGCCACCTTCAGCTTCACGATCTGCCCTTCGGCTTGGTCGGGCTGGGCCAATCGCTGAATCTCGGTGACGTGACCGGTCAACTGACGACCAGGATCGCTGGCCATGATGTACGTCACTTCCAACTGTTCGGAATCCGGCTGATGCTCCAAGGCATACTGAATGTGCTGGATCCGTTTCTCGGGCATGCGAATTTCGAGAATCCATTCCTGCGTCGGGTCGATGACGGTCATCATCACCTGACCAGGCTGAACCGGTCGCTGCATCAAGTTATCGCGAACGTCCCAGGTCACCACTTCACCTTCGATCGGGCTGAGCACTTCCAGACGCTTCATCTTCTCTTCCAGCAGCAAGACCTGATCGTTCAGGTTGTCGTACTTCTGGCGAGCCTGCCCCAGATCGATGGTCAACTGCGTGGCGTCGGCTGCATTGCGCATCGTTTCGGGACGACGCTTGCGGAACTCCAGAGCCTGGAGCGTCGAAGCGGTCTTTTCACGATCGCCGATCAACTGCTTGTACTGACGTTCCAGTTCGGTGTTACGAAGTCGCGCGACGAGTTGTCCTTGAGCAACATGGTCGCCGTGGTCGACCGGTACTTCAATCACTTCACCTTCGACATTGACGAAGACGTCGCGTTGCACGACAGGTGTCAGCGTTGCCGCACCCGATACTTTGAATGGTGCCGGAATCAAAAACAGAGCCGCAATCACCGCGGCAATCGCAGCAATCACCAACACGGTCTTGGGCAGATTGCGTGCGGTCACTAAGACCTTCGAGCGACCCAGCAGACGCCAGACCGGCGTAAGGGGAATCGAGTTGTAATCAATCGCGTTGGCGAGTGCTCGGCTGCTGTGCTCCGAGATCAGCTCGACCCCTTTCGAGAATTCTTCCTGCTGCGAGCTGTCTTCGATCTGCTCGACCACCAGGGCACCCAGGATCTCGCCCTGGAACTGGCGTTCGAGTTCTTCGTCTTCACGCTTCAGGTTGTCGGTGGCATGCTCCGGACGTCGCAGCGGAATGACGGCGATCGTTTTGGTATGTGATTCGTCGACGTAGTTATGAACGGCCGTTTCGAGCTGCGGTGAAAGATCTTCAGTCTGGCCGTTAAACCAGAACGGTTCGCCCGTTTCGATCACACGCGAAGCAAGCTTGCCAAGCAACTGTACCTGGCTGGATCGAGCATCGAACACGTCCTGACCGCTGACCGCTTCGACCTTCCAGCTTCCGCGACGCAGCACCACCGAAACACGGTCGCAACCAATCAGGCGACGCCCTTCGTTGGCGATGGTGTAAGCCGTCTGACGAAGATCGAGGTTTTCGTGAACGGCTCGGCTGAATTGTTCGATCTTCGACCACAACGATTGACGATCGTTGAAGTCGGCCAGCTTGCGGGTCTTGAACCAGTCGGTCGCCAGCCCGCACATCTGTTCGAGAAAACGGAGATAGCCCCGCTGGCTATTGGGTGCCGAGTTAGGGCGTTGAAAGATTTCGATCACCCCTTCGACTTTGTTTTCGACCTGGATCGGAGCAATCACCAGCAGTTGATTGGTCGGGTTACCGGCCGAGCCTTCTTCGGCGCCGCCCGACTGAGGTGCCAGCAACTGGGCTTCGGCACCTTTGAACATCGAATCGATCAGACGAAGGTGCCGAACACCTTCTTCACCATTCGGATCGACGAGTCCCCGGCTGAGATTAATTTGGTAGATCAGTTGTGGACGACGCTGATCGTCGTAAATCCAAGCAGCACCACCAACGGCAGCCAAGGCCGACACCACCTTCGGCAATACATCTTTGAAGTACTGCTCGGGGGGAACGTCTCGTTTGGAAAGCTGCGCAATCTCCTGAATCAGACCTCGAATCTGCTTCTTGGTGCTTTCGAGGGTCTCGGGATTCACGGAAGAGGGCTCAGTGGACATGCCGGGACTATTCATATTGAGATTTGAAGGTTAAAGGCCGATCGATTTGCGATCGTAGAATCCTACGTTTCACCATAACAAGGGACATCACAATCGAAAATCTTGAATGCTGAAAAGGGGTAAACCGGCGACGCTCTGCGGCAGGATTTGACGATTGGTGGGGTCGTATCGCCGTTGAACTGTACTCTACCCGAGGCTCATTTGTTCGCGACGGGGTAAGAAGTTACGGTAATAAAGCAGAGGTACCGAACAGGCATTTCGTTGTCGGTAGGCATCATTCGACGGATTCCGATGCTTCTTCGTTCCATCACGTCGCAAACGCACATCACACTGGCTAATCTGGCGAATCCAGATAAGGATCTTGCCCCATTTCTCGATGCATTTTCTTTCGCTGCTTCTCGTGATAAAGCAGCACTTTACGATCACCGAAGTGTTTCCGTTCGATCTTGCGCTGGGCCTTGCGGAACAAACCCGCATAGGCAGGGAGCTCGCCCTGCCGATTTTTCCCATACTCGACCATTTTTTTGTAGCGCTTCGGTCCGAATCCGACCAGCAAACAATCGTCGTCCAACGCCATGAACTGCCGTGTGCTGCCTGGGTCCCCCTGACGACCGCAACGACCGACCAACTGTCGATCGATTCGGGCCGAGTCGTGGAGTTCGGTGCAAATGACATGCAGCCCACCTAGCTCGTGGACACCTTCCCCCAGCTTGATGTCGGTACCACGGCCAGCCATGTTCGTGGCCACAGTTACTTTGCCAGGCTGGCCTGCTCGCGACACGATTTCTGCTTCGACGGCAACCTGATGCGCGTTGAGCACTTCGTGCTCGATCCCAGCTTCAGCGAGCAGTTTGGAAAGGTGTTCGCTCTTTTCGATCGTGCGGGTACCGACCAGGACAGGGCGTCCTTTCGTATGCACTTCGCGAATCTCTTCAACAATCGCCGCCCACTTCGCTTCACCATTGCCGAATACGCGATCTGCCAGCAGCTTCCGCTGAGGAATTCGGTTGGTCGGGCACTTGATCACGTTCAGCTTATAGATCTTCTTGAACTCCCCTTTGGAACTCGCCGCGGTGCCGGTCATTCCGCCCAGGTGCCGATAACGGAGAAAGAGGTCCTGCACTGTGATTCGGGCTGCCTGGCCAGTCGCCACCGTGACTTCGACTCCCTCTTTCGCCTCGATTGCCTGGTGAATGCCGTAGCTCCACTTACGACCTTCCGCGATACGGCCGGTCGATTCGTCGACAATCACGACTTCGCCATCGCGAATCACGTAGTGCTGTCCGGAATGGAAGTCACGTTTCACTTTGATCGCTCGTTCGACGTAGTCGTACAAGTCGACCAGGCCAACCGTATCGAGCAGTTTCGGCTTCGGAATCTGTCGGACCAGCATACGGCCGGAAACGTTCAGCTCGACAGCCTTTCGGTCGTGTTCATATTCATAATGTCGGTCTTCTTCGAATTCGCGTTCGGCGAGAGCCGCCCACTGGTGACATGCCACGGCCACCTTTTCCGCTTCACCAGGGATCGAACTGATCACCAGCGGTGTACGAGCGTCGTCGATCAACACACTGTCCGCTTCGTCGACCAGGGCAAAGAAGTGTTCGCGTTGGACTGGCTCTTCGTTCTTTTGCGACTTTCCTGCTAGCAGCGGCCCGAGAACGCCGAGACCTTGTTCACGCGTCTGGCGAATCAGAAGGCGATCGCGGAGGAAGTCGAAGCCAAATTCTTTCGATGTCCCATAGGTGATGTCGCATTGGTAAGCTTTTCGCCGTTCGTCAGAAGACATTTGGGATTCGATGATCCCGACCGACATCCCCAGCATCTTATAGACCGGCATCATCAGCTCGGCATCACGAGCCGCCAGATAGTCGTTCACCGTGGCAACATGCACCCCTTTGCCTGGCAGTGCATAAAGATAGGTGGGAAGGGTGGCGGTCAGCGTCTTACCTTCCCCGGTCTCCATTTCCGCGATCGAGCCATCAAACATGATCATGCCACCGATCAACTGCACCTCGTAATGGCGCATGTTCATCGTGCGGGCACCGGCGATTCGTACCAAGGCGAACGCTTCGGGCAGAAGCTTGGCCAAAGACTCACCACTTTTGGCCCGATGCCGCAAACCAAGGCTGTATTTGCGCAGATCGCGATCGGAAAGATCTTTGAGCTCGGCCTCGAATTTATCGATTAGCGGCAACTTCGAGATATAGCGAGCCAATCCGCTGCGGGTGACCTGAGAACAGATCGACCGAAGCGAGTCAGTCCGGAATGTCCGTGGCGCCCCCCGTTTAGGAGGCTGCGGCGATTCCTGCGTCGAGGTTTCGGGGGGATCCAAAGTCTGCTGCTCAGTTTCCAACGGGACGGTTCCTACGGTTTCGTGGCCACATCGTTTGTGGGTTCAGGCCCTCTAATGATAGACCTCAACAGATTTTAGTATGAAAGACAACCCTTGCCGTTCCCAACAATCCGCTTGTTGAATCGACAGAATTGCCAAAGTTGATGCCACAGGCCTGACGAATAACCGTCAAACTTTGCGCAGCTCTCCTATCTATTGTGTTCGAACCATTCAAACGCCACTCTGGCTCTATCGATTGGAGAATTCCGTTTATACGGATTGCACCCGGCTTTTTGCTTAACCGGCACACTACGAATGGCCGACATTCCTAATACGTCCGGAATAATCGTACGCGGACCGTTGGAGCGCAGGGCTAGCGTCCTGACTACAGAAACCACTCCGCCCGTGGAAACCGGTCTCGTGATGAGGCCGTGCTCTTCGTTGGCTATTCGATTTTGGATGTCCATAAGACGCAAGCGGTAGCTCTTGTTACTCCTTCCGAACTACGGAACGAGGCAGGGCCTTGGGAGCGACAGCATTAGTTTGCGAGCACACAACATGAAGCTTAACTACTCCACCCTAGCTTTCTCGATCGTCGCAATGGTTCTCGGAACCGGTCGATCCTATGCCCAAGAGGGTTACGCGCCGATGGGATACCCTTATCCCACGGGCAACCCCGCTCCCTACGATCCTGCTGGAATGCAACAACCAGGAATGATGCCACCCGGCATGCAGGCTGGTTACGCTCCACCGGCGATGATGGGTGCACCGGGTGCCATGCCTTACGCTCAGATGGCTGCTGCCCCGGGTGGCGGAACCATGACGCCAGGCATGCAGTACGCGGGCATGGATCCTGCCTCGATGTACGAGCCTGCTGGCGATTACGTTCAGTATGAAAACGTTGCCGGCATGCCGTGCGAAGATTGCGGAGACGGTTGTGCTCTGCCGCCGCGAGCTTACGGTACCTTCGACGCGATGATGGTCTGGCGTAAGGGTGGCAACTACCCAGCGATCCTGACTACCAGCGATCCGGCCGACCTCGGCGTTCTGGGGCAGCCTTCGACCCAGGTCCTGTTTGGTGCCGGCAATGAAACCGATGGCCCAAGCATCGGCGGTCGTATTACGCTCGGCTTGTGGCTCGATGACTACCAGAACTGGAGCGTCGGTGGCCGTTTCATGGCATTGGAAGAACAGAGTCTTGGCTACACTGCCACTTCGGCTCAGTACCCAACGCTGGCCTACCCATTCTTCAACACCAACACGATGATGCAGGACTCGAATCTGGTGGCTTTGCCAACCAGCCCGAACTTTGCCAACAGCACGGTGAACATCGAGAACCGCAACTCGATTTACATGGGCGACTTCTTCGTCACCAAGCACATCTATACCAACCACGGCAATCGCTGGGACTTCGTCACTGGTTATAGCTACGCCAAGATCGAAGACAACTTGTACAACAACGCTTCGTTCGAGGTTGTCGCGGCTGGCGGTTCCGGTTTCACCAACGGCGATATCGTTGCCTATAACGATGCGTTTGAAGCAACCAACGAGTTCCACGGTGGTCAGTTCGGCTTGATTGCTGAATTCCAGGACGGCCCGCTGAGCTGGCGAGCCATGGGTAAGATCAGCGTCGGTAACATGCGTCAGGAAGCGACCATCAATGGCTCGCGTACCATCAACGGCACCCCGGTCGCCGGTGGTGGTGTCTACGCTTTGCCGTCGAACATTGGCTCGTACGATCGCGACCAGTTCGCTTACATCCCAGAAGCCAACGTCGAAATGCTGTACGCTTTGAATTGCAACCTCGACTTCAAGATCGGTGCGACCTTCATCTACTTCAGCGACGTGGTCACTGGCGGCACGATGATCAACACCAACATCGATCCAAGCTTCGGTGGCACCGACCCAACCTTCCAGTTCCTCGAACAGGAATACTGGGTTCTCGGCATGACCCTCGGTGTTGACTACCACTACTAGTGGAAACGCTCTTCACCGAGCTTAGCAACGAACAAAAAAAGCCGGCGTCCTGATGGACGCCGGCTTTTTCAATTTCGAAGGTTGGCGACTGCTCGTTTACAGGTCAGCAAACGCAGCGTCGACAGCAGCCAGGTTCGTCATAACCGTGCCGCCCGATCCGTTAATACGGATGATGATGCCGTCAGCCGTTTCAGCAATCACGGTGTAGCCGGAAGTCGATCGCGAGAAGCCTTGAACCACCAGGGCGTTCAGGTCTTCGTTGCTGGTATTGACCTCGAAGGCGATCTGAGCCGAATGATTAGCCAGGTTCAAATAGGCGTAATCCTGTCGGATCTGAACCAGGCGATCCCAGCCTTGATCGACCATGTACCATTCGAGCGTGGCAACGCCGTTGCTCTTCGAGAACGCCAAGACGATGCTGTCGTCGACGCTCGAAGCGACTGTGTCACCGTAGCCGATGTAGTTGTAGTCGCGGCCCTTGTAACCGAAGTTCAAGCCGGTTGCCTTGGCGGCGTCGCCCGATCCAATGACGATGTCGTTGATCTGGCTACCGTTGGCAGTGAAGCCGCCCGACGAGGTGATTCCCTTGCGGGTGAACGGTGGGTCGACAATCACAACACCATAGGTGCCTGCGTCGATACCAGCGAAGCTGTATTCACCGTTCGCGTTGGTGCGAACCTCAAATGGCAAGTTGGTCGTTGGGTCCAGAACCGGGTTACCAGCTCCGTCTACCAACTGAACCAGCACGCCGCCGATTCGCAGTTCAGGAATGCCAGTCGTACCGGCGTTGTCGTCAACGATACCGTTGTTATTCGGATCGAAGTAAACGACACCCGTGATCAAGCTATCGAGCAAGGTCTCGAACTCGATGAACGCTTCGTCCGTGTTACCTTCAGGATCGGTCACGCGATAGAGCACTCGCTCGAACAAGCCGGGAACGTCCGATTCGTAGGTGAATTCACCGGTGAATCCGCCGTTGCCATCGTCGACCGGGGTGAAGGTACCCTGCAGGTCGCTGGCTTCCAGCGTGTCACCATTTTCGTCGAAGAATTCGACGATCAGTTCCGAATTCGGCGTGTCAGCGTCGCTCACGTAGTTGAGTACGTTGTCCGAAATCGGACCATTTGGATCGGATGGAATCACGACCAGTGGAATGTCGGTGGCTTCCGGTGCAAACTCAATTGCTTCAATGAAGATCGCAACTTCCGCGGTGTCTTCGACAATCGGGTTGGTCGCCATTGGATCGTCGATGATCGAATAGCTGAACGACGTGGTCACATCCCCCACACCCGGCGGGACTTCATACAAAATGACCTGGCTCGAAGTGATGCCGGTCGGAGTGATTTCGTCGTTGTTGATGTCGGAACGGGTGTAGATCTGAACCGTACCTTGATCTGGCTGAGTCAACGTCGATGGATCGATGGTGAAGTAGTCGACCGAGTTGCCGGCACCATCAAGATCGTTGGCCAGCACATCGAGGACGTAGTACTTCACTCCGCTGATTTCGACAACTGGTGGCAGATCCGAGGTGTCGTCGTCACCATAGTTCTGCTCGACTTCGTAGTAGTCGAAGTTAGCACCGTTGATTGGATCGGCTTCTTCAATCACCAGGCGAACCGAACCACCGTCGAAGTTCACCACTTCCCCGGTCTGGCCACCCGTGTTGGCCCCCACCAGCAACGTGGCATTCAGGTTCTGATCGTCGCTCACCATTTGGCCATCACGCGTCGTTTGGTTGAACGCAACTTCTTCCTGGCTGACATCGTTGCCCAGTTCGTAAGGACGAACGTCGATAGTGAAGTCGATACCAGAAGCCGACGTTTCTTTCACGGCCTGGAAGGTAATGCTGGCCAACAAGATTGGGCCCGAAGTCGGAACGGCACCGGTGTCGAAGCCACCAATCCACTTCAGCACACCAGCTTCAACAAACTGGTTGTCCGTTCCCGGTACGCGAGCTCCCCACGGGGTGACGTTGCTTGGCACCGAAGCGGCGACATCGTCGAACGTTGGACCGAATTGAATATCGGTCGTCGGATCGGCGATGATGAACGAGCTAGTGTCCAGATTAGTCGTTCCACCTTCGTACATCCGAATGTCGACGAAAGCCTGCAAGATACCGGTCAGGTTGGGCGAGTTGTCGACATCGCTGACCGTCGAAAGGTCTTCGACGTAGATGTTCAGCGTGAAAGTGTCGCCAACCTTGATCGTGCCTGTGCCGCCTTCACCGGTCGTCGAAGACGTGGTTTCAATTTCAACATCATAGTTGATCTTGAAGTTTGCCGGAGCAGCTTCCCCCTCTAGCGAGAGAGCGTTGACTGTCGAGATCAAGTCTTCGTTGGTCAAGCGACCGTCGTTGTTGACGTCGAGGAACAGACTCTGCTCCCCTTCCAGAGAGGCACCCGAACCCGACTGCGAGGCGGAGCGGGCTGCCTTCATTTCGCTGACCATGATCTCGAGATCGAGGTCATTCAACATCCCGTCGCCGTTCACGTCGTTCGGGAAGTATTCGTTATGGACCACATTCCCGGCCAGCATCGAGCGCTGTTCCAAGGATTCCATGCGGCTTTGCCGTTTGGCGCGTTGGATCGAACGGGAAGTGGAGCGGTGCTGGCGGCTCTTGGATTTCTTCATGGCGACCTACGGCAACCTATCAATTTCGATTAGGCAAGTTACAAGTTATGGAATCTGGGAAAACCAGGGGGGTTCACCCGCGTCGTCCAGACTAATTAGGGCAATTGGCGTTTGCAAACTTTTTCTTCCGGTCGTCAAACCCGGAAAAACGGGGCTATCTGCCCTGATCCGCAAAATTTCCTATTTGCCTAGCCAGTTGGTCGCACCCTCTGGGGAATAAGTTCCCAGCCATCGCCGGAAATCGATCCAATTTTTTCGATTTTGAGTTCTCGCTTGGAACTAATGGTCAGGCCGTTCGTCCAAATCAGAGGTTATTCGAGGCCAGAAATGCGTGAATTATCGAAACAATCGATACGACCCGCAAAGCCTAACGCTCTCAGCTAGTTACGCAATTGCGTTCCTTTCGGGGCCAATTAGTCTGAGACCTAGTCATTCCCGGTTTATCTGGCCTGACGGACAAACTCCCTCTCATCGCGAAACTTGACGGGTTCTTCCTTTCGGACCACTGAATCAGCTCATGCACATCATGAATACCGATCGCCTTCGTTCGTTCCGCCGAAAATCTGCTGGTCGCCAGTGGAACCGCCAGGCACGTGTCGAAATGCTGGAAACCCGACAGCTACTGGCCGCTGATGCCCAGTTCGCTTCGGTTCGCCTGGTCGCGACCGACCTCAACGGCAACCAAATCAACGAAGTCGCCCAGGGCGAGACCTTCTTGATCAAGGTGCTGGTCGAAGATCGCCGCGGCGATGCAGGGGTGCCAACCCCCACTACCGACGACAACTTCAATCCACTGCCCAAAGGCTTCGCCTCGTTCTTTATGAATCTGTCGTACAACCGCGACGGGTTCGACTTCGATTCAACGTCATTTATCCAAGCTGGTCAAACGGTAACTCAGGTTTACGACGACTATCAGCCTGATGACTCGATCGACGGCTATCTCACGCACATCGGATTTGTGAACACGCGCGTCACGAGCCAGACCTTCCCGAACGAAATTGAATATATGTCGTTCCGGATGGTTGCCGAAGCGACCGGGACTTATGGTTTCACGCCGGAACTGAACACTCGCGTCGTTGCCCTGGAAGACGATCCCAACGTTGCCGAAGAAGATCGTGAACTCGAGTTCCTCAATGGCTACCCAGTAACCCGAGCGATGACAGGCAACGAAAAAACGCTCTTCTACCGTGACGATGCAGAGTGGATCAGCCTGATCGGCAAAGAGGACGACATCCTCGACACCACGGCCGAGGTCTACTTCCAGGGGCTGAACCTGACCGTGACCGCCGCCACGCCGGAAGTCGACTTCGAGGTACGCTTCGTCACGACCCCTTCGCAAACGCTGCCAACCTCGCGTGGTGAAATCGACACGCCGGTCAGCAACACCGAGATCATCGACGAGTGGTCGCATGTTTACGTCGAGCTTTATGCCCAGGCCGAAGTCGGGACTTCGATCACCGGCGGCGTCTATCAGATCGCCTACGATCCGACCGAATTCGCATACGTGGGCGTCATCGATTCTTCGGACGACGTCACCAACGTCAAATACACCAACACCATTACCACGGTCGATTCCACCAATGGTCTGATCACGGTTTCGTTCAATACGATTCGTTCCGATTTGGGCGACAACAACTTCGCCTTGCTGGGTCGCGTGCAGCTTCGTTCGTTGATTGAAATCGATATCGACGACAGCCAAGGAGTTTACCAGCCGGTGACCTCCAGCAGCATCAGCCTGGTCGATGCCAATGCGACCATCTCAACCCAGGGGGTCAAGTCGATTGTCGTTGGCGACCTGAATGATGCCAGCCAGAACTTCGAGGTCTGGCCGGTGATCTTCGACCTGGGGGATGGTGGCGACCGCAAGATCGGCGTGATCGACTTTAGTCGGTTGATCCAGCAGATGGGGCGGCCACTGAACGAATACCCAGACGCGGTCACCTTCGACTTCAATCGCGACGGCAAGGTGGGCGTGGCCGACTTGAACATTCTGGTGCAGAACTTCGGCGTAAAAGCGACCGATCCAAGTCCTCGCAATTATCCGACCTGGTACACCGACATGATGTTCGGAACCAGCTCGAGCAGCTTTGCCTTCGAGGGTGAATCGACCGGCAGCGAGCAAACCACGTCGACTTCGAGCACGATGTCCAGCAAGCAATTGAATACCTCAAGCAATTCCGACTCCGTTTCGGGAAGCGGTATTTCGTCGAGCAAGTCGAACACGTTTCTGATTCCATCCGCCTCGACTTCCAGCAGTGGAGCGTCGACGACGACTCCACCGGAAGAAGGCTCGGAAACGGTGAATCCTGATTCGACCGATCAGATCGTCTCGAACTGGAACGATCAATCGGACGTCATCCTCGCTGCCAGCAGCAGTGGTTCCGACACAACCGTTGGCGAAGAAGACGACTCGTCTTTCACAAGCGACACCGACACGATCCTCGCCCTGTGGGATGACGAAACCGATCTGTAATCGGTACTGAGGTCCACGCGAACTTCGCCCGAGGCGACTCTTCCTTTCACAATTCCGTAGCCGGCAAAAGTCCTGCATGTCTCGTTTCACCGCACATCGACGCCTGACGAGGCGTGCTGGCCGCAAGCCGACACGCGGCGGGTCGCGTCGGCCTGTGGGAATGGAACATCTGGAATCGCGGCTCGCTCTTTCGGCCGTCCCTTACAACGCTACGGCACTCGACACCGGCGAATTCATGCTGGGTGATATCACCGTGACGGTGGTCTTCTTCGAGTCGGTCGGGAGCGACAACACCGAAACCTGGACGAACCAGCACCGCACCGAGGTCAAAGGGAAGATCGAAGAAGCCCTGCAGTGGTGGGAAGACACCCTGGCTCTGCAGTCTTCGGTGCATACGCTCAACTTCGAGATCGACTACACCTACGCCGACAACCCGATCGAGGTGAATGTCGAACCGATCTCGAACCGGGCCGACGACCTGGAAGCCTGGGTCGGGCCGTTTCTCAGTGAAGTGGGTGTCTCGCGATCAGGCATCGTCGAAAACGATGTCCGCCAGTTCAACCACACCCAGCGGGTCGCCAACGATACGAACTGGGCGTTCACGATCTTTGTGATCAACTCCGACAACGACGCCGATGATTTGTTCCCGTCGAACAGTTCGGTTCGTGGAGCGTTCTCGCTTGCCGGTGGATCGTTCCTGGCGGTACCTTCAGGTCGTCCCGCGTCGACCATCGCTCACGAGATCTCGCACCAATTCTGGGCGATGGACGAATACGCCTCGACCAGTTCAACTTACGATAGCACGCGTGGCTACTACGACACGCAAAACACCAACGCCGTTACTGGCAACCCAGATGTCAACTCGCGTGAGTCGACCCTGTTGGGCAACCAGACTGAATTGGCCGCGGCGTACGCAGCCCACACCAGCAGTACCTCGTCACTGGAATCGATCGGCTGGAAAGATTCGGACGGCGACGGGCTGTTCGATGTCTTCGATGTGCCGATCGCGTTCTCTGCGGAGTCGAGCTTCAACGCCGAGACTTCTCAGCTACGGATTACCGGTCTGGGCGAGATTGGCGTGCTGCCGAATCAGAACTCCTGGGGCCAGCAAACTTCCGTCACCATCAATCGCCTCGACCGGGTCGAGATCCGCGTCGATGGTGGCGAGTGGCAGACCGCTCAAGTCATCGATGACTACACGGTGACTCTCGATCTCACGTTGACCATGCCCGATAGCGGCATGCATGTCGTCGAGGTGCGACTGGTCGATGCGACCGGTCTGATCACCTCCGACATCTTCACCGCTTCGACGGCCCACATCGACAGCTCGATCGTCGATGGTTTCAGCGGTTATCTTTCATACGATGCGAACGGCAACGGTGTCCACGACCAAGGAGAGCAGGGTCTGGCCGGCTGGACCGTGGAACTGGTCAACAACCAAGGCCAGGCCGTCGCAACGCAGGTTTATGTCGAACCTGACAACTATTACAACACGGAGACGCTTAGCAATCCGATCAACGGCGTCACGCTGCGAGTCCTGGGGGACGATCTGCCGGAAGGCTATGACCTGGCAGCGACGATCACCAGTTCGCTGGCATCGACCGGAACGCTTGGCTTCGGCAACTACAACAACGGTAGCTGGAGCAACCTCTGGTCATACGAACGTCAACTCGAGATTACCTTCGATTCGCCTGTAAGCCGCGTCGCCATTGATGCGATCGCGAGTGCCAACGGCGATATCGGCTATCTTGAACTGTACGACGCGAACGATAACCTTCTGGCTCGCTACAGCACCTCGGCCATGTCGGCCGGGGAAGTCGAGACGATGGTGGTCGAAATCGAAACGGCCAATGCCGCCTACGCGATCGCTCGCGGGGCACTTTCGCCGACGACCAACGATCGCTCGCGAACCGCCAAATACATTGGGCTCGATAATCTGGTTGTCGGCCGGCCCAACACGACCAAAACGGATGCTTTCGGCGCGTTTTCGCTGCCGGTCGATGTCGATGGCAACTATCGCCTGATGGTGACACCTGCCGGCGGAGAGGAATCGTTTTACGCAATTCCTGCAGAGATGAATGTCGTGCTAGGGGGTGCCTCGGCGACCAGTCGACTCGCCTTCTCCACGACGATTGCGTCGACTTCCTGGCACAATCCGATCGCCCAAGGCGACATCAACGGTGATGGGGAGGTCGACTTGAACGACCTCGATCTGTTGCTGGACGAATTCCGAACCCCATCGACCGGAACGATCGTTTCGCGTTCGGTTCGTGAACTGACCGATGCCCATCAGTCGAGCGATTTGTACCTCGATATCGTGGCCGATGGCTACCTCGACAACCGCGATCTGATCCGCCTGCTGAACATACTCTCGTCGCAGCAGTCGTCGGATGCCAGCTTCGATGGCGAATCGACGCAGATCCATATCTCGGCTAGGTCTTCTTCCCAGTCGAACAGTTCGACCGGTGGTGGGAACATAGTCGTCGAATCGGAACCGGGCATCACGTTTGATTCCGAGATCGCAAGCGATTTCGCTGCTTCGTCGTCGACGATGATTGTCTTGAACCCGCAGCTCAGCTCTTCCGCTTCGACTTCGATCGGGGCAGGGGAGGGGCAACTGATCGAAGCCGCCCAGCCAACTGGCGGCATCATCCCTCAGACCACGCTCTCGCTCGACCAGCTTCTGGCCTACTCGGAAGACGCCGCTAGTGATGCAGAAGCATCCTTCGACGACGATGCCGTCGACACGCTGCTCGCCGATCTGGACGTTGCCTGGGCCCTGGAAGACGACTTCAACTAGTCGCTTCCATTCTGAACCGCGCCAGGCAAAGTTCTGCGGAAGTGCTTCTTTCCCTCAAGCCCGCGTTGCCTTTCGTTATTACGATCAACCCATCCGCGCATGAAAAAGCCCGGCGGGTCATTACCTGCCGGGCTTTCTGGATTCTAACGTTTGTCCCGCGGCGAACTAGCTGCTGGATGGATCGCTGATCAGGGCGAGCAGGTCTTCCAGCTCGTCCGCATCTTCCGATTCACCTTCCGCTTCGTCGTCGAACAGCTTACCGTCCCAAGTCGTGCTCAGGTCGTCGGCCAGGTCACCCATCAGGGCGTCGAACTGATCGTCGTCCGAAAGGCCGTCCAGGGCGATCGCTCGGTCAACCAGCGTCCCGTCGACATTCGATCCGGTGCTGGAGCCAACCGTCGTCAGGCCCATCAGGCTGGTCGCCGGCTTCATCTGCAGTTCCGAGTAGGAAGATGCGAAGACGTCGATCGACGAGCTGACCATCGAATCGGTCTGCAGGCTTTCGCTTACCGAAGACTGACTCGACGAAGTCACTGGGCTGGTAACAACCGGCGAGGTGACCGTTGGCGACTGAGTCGTTTCCGACGAGTCGGCTACCGGTTCCGATTCCGAAATACCGCCGAGGTAAGCTTCGCCCATCGCGATCTGACCGATCGCTTCTGGCGATGGCGTGAATGGTGCCCGCAGGTAAGCCAACAACGCCTGAACGTCTTCGTCGGTTACCTTGCGGTCGTTGTTCACGTCGAAGTAGGCTACGACATCTGCGTCGGCGACGTTCTCTGGTCGGTAATCTACGCCGCTTGTCGACTGAGTGTCACTGCGGAACTCGCCAGTTCCTGGCAAGGTGTAAATTCGATTTCGCAGTTCTGAAATCAGAATCGACAGGTCCAGGCCGGTGACAATGTTGTCACCCTTCGAGATCGCATACGAATTGTTGGAGTTGTGCCATGGGTTCGGACCGGCATCGGCGATCGTCACCAGGTAATCTTCCACTTCCCCGTCTTCCGCCAGGCCGGTGGCCGACAGACCGATCGTCGAACTGTAGCGGAAGCGAGCCATCGTTTCACCTGCAACCGCTCCGTTAAGCATTTGCGAGGTGATCGGAATCAGCTGCCCCAGACCATCCATCGTCGAAGCAGGGTCGATCGCTTCGATCGTCAACGCTTCGCTCACAACCAGGTGTTCCGATTCCTGGAACACACCGTCTTGGTTCAAGTCGATCCAAACATCCAGGAAACCGTATTCAGTGCTGCCTGCTGGGACGGTTGCCGTGACGAAGATGTCGTTGTTCACACCACTTCGCAGGACGAAGTCGAGGAACTGACCAGAATTTGCCGGGTCTTCACTGCGGATGTAGATACCGTCGTCGCTGTCGCCATCGCCCGAGGCATCCGCAGTCGGCTGACCGTTGAGTTCGGCGTCGATGCTTTGACCAAGGTAGAAGTCGGTTCGCAGTTGGTGACGTGCACCATCCGATTCGGCGGTTGTACCGTACGAATCTGGGGCATCACCGTAGTCGACCAGACCACCCACCTGAATCAGGAAGCGAGTTTCTGGAATGAGGACCTGGTTACCATTGCCATCGTCACCCAGGTACTGGTTGTTGTACTCGATCGAGTTACCAGCCAGGTCGCGGATGACATCTGGCGAATCCGGATCGCTGACCAGGGTGATCTTGTAGAGCACACCTTGCTCAAACACACCCGAGATCGGAACCAGACGAATGATGTTGTTCGTCGCGTCGTAGTCAAACGTGTAGTCGACGCCGATCACCAGTTGCGTGGTCACGCCGCCAGCGATTCGTTCCAGGATGACCGAGTTCGCGGTCACCGTGTTGTCGTCGATACCGGCACCTTCGATCTGATCGGTGATCTCACCTTGATCCAGCAACTGGATCGAGATGTTGGTCAGCGGACCATCGATCCACTGGACCTGGTTTGGATTTTCATCCAGATCGCGGCCATCCGAGTCATCGTCCTGAGGATTGGTCAGGTAAGCAGTCGGGCCGGTGAAGTCCGATCGGTCGAAGGCACCGATGTCGACCAATGGCGAGAGACCGCTACCATCCGAGACGGGGCTCTGATAGTCGTCCGAACGCAGCTGCCCAGTGATGTCGCGGGCAGGTGCCTGGAGTGAGCTTCCCTTGATACCCAAAGCATTGAGCACTCGGCGAACTTCGTCACGTTCCGGCAGCGAGGTACGAGCAGCATTGATCGCACGCGAGCCTTCCGCCAGGTAGAAGTTGCGATTCGCTGCATCGATGAACAGCGTTTCACCTGATGCCAGCAAGATCGAACCGCTCTGGACTGAGACGCCAGTCGTTGGCGTGGTGTTGTCCTGGAACAGGTTGTTGACCAGAACGGTGCTGGCGGACGAAGTCGCACCAACCACCTGAACACCGGTGCCGAAGTTGGCGATGATGTTGTTCATCAGGGTTGGACCAGCACCTTCTTCGACGCGGACACCAACATCGGTGCTGCCCGTTCCGTAGAAGGTGTTATTGATGATGCGACCGAATGGAACCGCACCGTCAGGTCCGTTGCCCGTGTTGCTGTCGCCGCTGTAAAGCAGAGCACCGACGGCACTATCGTAAATCACGTTATTGGTGACCGTCACCCCCGTGGCGTATCGCTGTTCGTTCAACGCACTTGGGATGTTGATCGGCGCACCCTGGTGAGGTCGGTTGCCGTTGGACAGCGTGTCGGCGATCGTCACTCGCGAACCAGCATCAATCAAGATACCGTAGTTCGACGAATTCGAGATCTTATTGGAGCTGATGATGATCTGCCCCTGATCTCGCATGCGGTTCCGATCTCCAACCAGCTCGAAGTCGTTGCCACCAAGCTGATCGTAGTCGATGAAGATGAAATCACCCCGCAGAGCCGAACGTTCCGCATCCGCGCCACCCGTGTAGCGGCGGAACGTCTGAACGTCGTAAAGGGTCACGTTTGGCCCCGGCTCGGTTAAGTTCACTTGAAGGACGTAATCCCCGTTGTAGGTTTCGACCTGGCGAGCCGGGTCGGTTGAACCGTACTTGTTTGGGTTGTAGTTCAGCGGAGTATCTGCTCCACCTGCGGCTGGCACCTTGTCTCCAGCAATCGCGACGTAGTAGACCCCATCGGCAGTGGCGGTGAATGAGAATTCACCAGGGCTGCCACCGGCGACTAAGGTCAATGCATTGCCAACCACACCGGTTGGAATACCAAACTCGTTGCTACCTTCCATGAACAGCTTTAAAGTGGCACCCAACCCGTTTACCGACCCGAGGGCGGTCGACAGATTGAAGGAAACTACCTGACCAGCTTTCATCACGAAGCGGTACATGTCGACATCGGCTACGTTCGCCACGATGTCGCGTGGGTCATTGTCGCCCAACTCGCCCTGAATCGTACGAACCATCACACTGCCGTTGGTCGAGTTCTCGATCACGGCACCGTTCAGGTCCAGGTCGAACGCAGTACGGACCGTATCGTCCGAATCGAGCGAATCTTCCAGGATCACCACGTCTGACACGCTCTTGGCAGCCAGATCGACTCGGTTGCTTCCCTCGGCATTGGTTCGCGAGTTGAGCTGAGCGTAGATGCCCAAGCCACCAATCGAAGTGCTGAGCAAGCCTCGAGCGATTTGCCCTTCGTGGTCGTTGATGGCATCGATCAGTCTCTCGGCAATTTCGGCGGCCGAATCCGTTGCCGAGTAACCAATGCTGTAGTAGCCAGCAGCCTTGTCGTATTCGATCAGGCCATCTTCTGGATCGGTCGACAGACCACTGTCACGCTTGAACTGCTCGATGCTTGAGGCCAGATCATAGAACCTGAAGGTAACGAAGTCGGTACCATCACCAATTCGGATCTGGTCGCCCGTCTGCAGGTTGGCACCCGCCACCGCCAGAATCGAGTAGCCTTGGACCAAACGATCGTTGGTATCGAAGCTGAAACCGCTATCGAACCGCAACTGGCGACCGCTGGAAGCACCCGTTGGGGTTCCGTAGTCGACACCACGGCGGATTTCCAACTGGTAGGTACCGGTCAGGTTCTGGTTGTTCGGCAAGCCGAGTGGCAACGATGGATTACGGATGAATCCGGTCGTACCCGAGTTCGATCCGGTCACCATTTCACCCCGTTCGGCGAAACCGACAATGATGTCGTCGATGAACGCCCCGGTGAAGCCGGCGTTGTCCAGACCAGGTGCGGTACCGAATGGCGTTGCCGTATTCGTCGTAACAATACTGTTAACACCGAAGGCGTCCCCAGTTCGGTGATAGCCGATCTGGGTATTGCCGACATTTGCCGTGTAACCCGACATGTAGACGATGTTTTCGAATCGCTCGAAGACCATATAGTCTTGTTCCGAAGCCTCGAACGCCATCATCACGTTCAGAGCCGTCTGAATCTTCTCGGCAACTTCTTCTGCCGTGTCGGACGAACTGATTCGGATAATGTTGGCGTAAGCCGGATCGTCGTAATCGGCCGGATCGATCGAGAAGTCGAAATTACCGGTGACGTGCATGCCCAGTGGCAGATCGTTCTGAACAATGTTCTGAACACCCTGAATGTTGAACGAGTTGAGGTCCTCGCCTGCAATGATTACGCCAGGGATGTTTTCCTGATTGATCGCGAAGGCAGTTGCGGCAGCAATTTCAGCAGCCGAATCACCTTGCGAGACACGGATCGCTCGAACGTTAGATGGCGGTGAAGTCGGATCGCTGTCGAGCATGTAGATGAACTGGTGTTCAATACCATTGGTATCAAACAGCGAGAAGCTGCTGGTCAGTGCATCGGTCTTCGACACCAGGTGATCGAAGAAGCGGGCACCACTGTCGAACGACAGCGACTGCCCCTTCTCGAAGACGAAGTTCACCGTGCCACCATCACCGAGGTAATCGGTAACCGAGAAGGTGCTTCCATCTTCAATATCGGCCCCTGTTACGGCACGCAGTTCCGCCACGCGAACCTGCTGACCGAGGTAAGGGTTGGCAGAGTCGAGTCCGGACAGGGCGACACCTTGGAAGTCGATCCCTTGCCCCGTGGTGAAGTCGAACCGCAGGCGGATGTTGTCTTCACCCGCGAACTGATCCAGAGCGACACGGGCCTGACGCCATTCGTCGACACTGAAGGTATTGGCACCCAGGCGTACCCAATTGCCATTGTCGGCCGAAGCGTAGACCTGGAGCGAGTCGCCTTGCCCACCGTCAAGCAAGTAGTTGAAGTACAACGTTGGAGCATCGGCTGCCGAGTAGCCTTCCAGGCTGAAGGTATCGGTGATCACCGAACCGTGAGCACCGCCTGGGAAGTCGTAGGTATATTGGCTGGCGTTACCGTTGGCCGTGTTGCCCGACTGATAGGTTCGGTCGAGATTACCGAAGTAAATCGTGGTGTTGCCGTCATCGATGGTCGCATCACGCGAGACGTCGACAGGAACGCTGACACCGTGACCTTGCGAGGTGTCTTCCAGCGTGCTCTGGATGTTCCAGAGGTTCTCCGTCAGCGTACCGAACTCGATACCGGTGATACCGCTGACACCCGTGCTGATCATCGAACGCCCACCCTGGAACAGGTGCTGAGCTTCGCCAGCGCCATCGACCGCGTAGATATCGCCGTTCGATGCAATCATGAACAACACACCGTTGAGGCCTTCGACCCCGTCGTCGCCAGGACGATCTGGACCGGCAGAGAGCCCTTCAAACTGGATCGGGTTACCGGTGACTGGATCGGTGTAATTGCCAATAAATGTCAGATTAATGTCGTCGTCCACATCGGTCGTGATGACACCGTTGTTCGACAGACGGTAGAGATCACCCTGGTCGGTCACTGCATACAGTTCATTGCCGCTCCAGGCGATCCCAGTGACAAAGCCACCGTTATGATCATTCGTGTCAACACGGCCCTGAATCGCAGCACCGCTGGCATTGGTTTGACCCACGTTGTTCAGCGAAGCATTGATCTGATCCTGCGGCAGCGTCGACGAGATCTCACCGATATCGTCTCCAAAGCCATCCATCAAAAACAGGACGTTGGCATTGGTACTGGCCGCGGTGTTGGCACCGTTGCGGTTACCGATGGCGTACAAGGCGGTCCCTTCCGGATTGCCTGAACCCGAGCGGCGGAAGGTCGTACCGTTGTAATGGAAACCGACATTGGCAACCGCGGCATTGCCGTTGTTGTCGAAGTAGGTGATCAGGGCGTCGTCGTTAATGACCGCCGTCGCTGCATTACCGGTGTTGATCGAAAGCAGGTTACCGTTCGAGCCATCGCTGACTGGCGAAATTTCGTCAATGTTGTACGCGTACAGCGTTCCATCCGGAGCCATCGCCAGGTCGTAGACGGCACTGCCGAAACTACCGATCAGCGTTTCCAAAGCCCCAGTGAATGGATCGACCTGCCACAACTTCGAGGTCTGCACCCCTTCGTCGGTGACCAGGAACATGCTGAGGTCAGCGAGCGTGTAACCCTTGACGTTCTCGGCAGCGACGATCGAGTCGTCCCGCGGAGGTGTCGGAGTCGAGTTGGTGGTCGAGTTCGGGTTGTATGGGGTCGAGATGTGATCTTCGACGATACGAATCACCGAGTTGACTGGCTCGAAGCGAACGTTGGCGTTCGACGAACCGGAGGTGAAATACTGATCCATCTGGGCTGGCAACTGACCGTTCGAGCTGACCGCCACATAGTAGACAACCGGATTGTCCGGGGTACCGGCTGGCAGCATGATCGAGCCGATATAAGGATCGTTCACACCTTCCGAACCTCGGGCCGGATCGTAGGTGTCCGAGTCGGCCTGATTTTCGGGGTTCACCAGGTCGTCGTTCACCGAGCTGCGATCGCCGAAGTAAACCAGCGTGCCATCCGCGGTATAGACCGAGATCACGGTGTTCGGACCGCCAGCACCGGCAGCGAAGTCGAGGTCGATCACCAGCGAGGCATACTGGTTGGTGTTCGACTGACCGGCGATGGCCTGGATACCGTCGAAGTCGAGCGAGAACTGGTACCAGTCGACGTCGGTACCTTCTTCGTCGTCGATTTCACCGGCGACGCTGATCGCACCGCGATCCGAGTTCAACACGTTGCCCAGGTTCTGAGCGCTGCCCTTGGTGTCGTTGTTTTCGACGTCGGCCGATTCACCCAAGACTGGCGAGTGACCTGGCTGACCGTAGATCGAGATACCGTTTTCGGCATAACGAATGTCCGCGAACTGGATCGTCGAACCGGCAAGTTCATCGACTTCGCTCAGGCGGATGTTCAACTGGTAAACACCGCTGGTCAAACCGGCACCCGTGTCGTCGGTCGCACTGCGAACGCGAATCAGGTATTCACTCAACTGACCGGCAGCCCCCGACAGGACGACTCGCATGCCAGCATCGCGTGGGTTGGTCGACCAGTGGTCGGTGTTGTAATCACCCGACTTCTGCAGCGGGTTAGTGACTGCCAGAGCAGCACCTTGACCGTAGAAGGTATTGTCGATCGAGTTGTCGGAAGCGGCGATCACATTGCCGTTGTTGTCGATCAGTTCCAACACCACGTCGAAGTCGTAGCTGGTGCGATCGATGTCGAACCAAACTTCGGTGCCTGGCTGGGCTTCAAAGCGATAAACGTCGATGTCCGATGGGTTGCTGATGTAACCGTTGACCTCGAAGCCGAGACGCTGGTTATCGTCGCCGCCGTATTCATCCGTCGCCAGAATACCAAGGTTCTGCGAGGTTTGCGGGGTACCGTTGATACCGGGGCCCGACAGGCCGCTATTTTCGGTTTCGACAACCACCTGCACGTTGCGGTCGTTGGCGAACTCTTCGATCGTCAGACCTTGCCATGCCCCTGGGACTGGATTGGTCGTCGATCCGTCGTTGCTGGTGTCGTTCTGCGGACGACCATCCTGAGTGAACCCAGCACCAACCGTATCGTCGTACAGGCTGGTGAAAATCACTGGGTAGCCGGCCTGACCGATGACGTGCAGCATACCGCCGATACGATCGTCGATTGCCATTTCATGACCGGTGGCCACGAATCCAGCCGACGAGCCCAACAGTTTGACCACCAGGCTCTGCGTGGAAGAGCTTTCCAGGCGGATGCCGCCGTAGGTGTGGAAGTTGTCGGAGTAGATCGTGTCGTAAACGACGTGAACGATATCGGTATCGTCCCAGACGCTTTGCGTGGTCAGCACACCACCACGGACAACCATCCCGTTCAGGTTGTTGTCGGTCAGCAGGTTGTTGCGGATCAAAGCACCCTGGTTATCGCCCAGACCTGCCTGCAGATTGGCACTGCCGGTCGAACGGCCCCAGTCGTCGATCAGCTTGTAATCGAGCGAACTGGTATCGACGCTTAACACACTGGCTTCGTTGTAGCGGAAGTTGTTGCCAACAATGACTGGCTGAGCACCGCGTACGAAGACCACGGCGTCATCGTTCGACATGTGACCGGCACGGGTCGCACCACCGGTGTTGCTACCCTGACCGTCGTCGTTGTACTCGAATGTGCTGTTGGTAATACGAACGTGGGCCTGGTGAATTTCAACCGCGTTGAAGTTGGCCAAACCACCAGCAACCGTCGAGTCACCACCACCGTAGGCGATGATGACATTGTCGAGGCTACCTGACGACACGTGAGCGAAGTAGATACCGCTCCAGTCGCCTGGGGTTGGAACACTCAGGTCACCGTTGTTGTTCGTGTCGAACGTGCCACCGAACCCGAATCGGTCGTCCAGCAGCGAAGTGAAGACCACCGGTCGGCCAGGGGCACCTTCGGCGATCAGGTTGGCACCCATTCCGACTTCAATACGAGCGTTGAACAGTTTGACCACCACGTTCGGGTCGACCACCAGGCTGGCGTCAAAGCGAGCATGGTAAAGCTGTTCGATTGCGATGCCACCATCTGGGTTGACGGTGAACATGTTGTAAGTACCCGAGATTTCAACCACGTTGCCAGTCGCGGTGGCAGCGATGTCGAGGATCGGGCCTGGCGAACCGGAAAAGAGTTCGGCTCGACGGAAGTAGTTGATCAAGCGGGCGACTTCACCGGCGATGTCGGCTTCGGTATGGAAGACGCTCAGCGGGATTTCGTAGGTCGCGCCCGTTGGGTTGTTCGTGAAGACGATATTCAACGTACGGATCTGGTTCGTCGAAGAAACCGCGTTCACAACAATCCGGTCACCGACCTGAATACCCTGCAGCTGATCGATCTTGATGACCTCTTGATCGCTCGAGGTCATGCCGCCTGGGGTCGAGGTGATGTAAAGCGTGTCCTGGATGACGTAGACGATGTCGGTATCGTCGAAGCGGCCAGCCACGGTCAACGTGTCCACTGGCTGCCCAGGCGTGGTACTGATACGAACCTGGATACCGTTGGTCGAGTTGTCGACGATTCGGTTACCGAAGATATCGGGACCGACACGGGTCACGTCTGGCGTGAACTGCGCGACGACGCCGTCGTAAACGGTGTAGCGGCTTTCTTCAAAGCTGTTCGGGTCTGCCGACAAGGCCGAGTTCGAGTTCAGGTGAATCACGTTGTAATTCACCGTCGGACGAGCTTCTTCCATGTAGATTGGCGACAGGTTGACCGAGGCACCGTTCACACGCACCACACCACCGGCGTAGCGAATGTCGGCACCAATGATCGAGTCGAGGAAGATACCGGCGTCTTCGTAGCTGCCGCGACCTTGTTGCTTGTCGATCTGCTGGTTGAACAGAATACCGCCCCAGTTACCAGCACCGGCGTTGGCCTGGGTGTTGCTGGCGTGACCAACCTGGTCGGTCGATCCAGTCGAACCGTTGAGGTAGGTGGTTTCACGGTACGAAGTCATCGTGACGCGAAGATTCTTACGGTCGGTATCTTCGATCACGTTACCATTGGCATCAGTGTACGCATCGAAACGTTCTGGAATCCCGAGAACCTGCAGCGACGAGAAGCTGTTGTCGCTGGTCACCGTGGTGCTACCGACCTGAATGCTGGCGTTCGAGAACTTCAGGATCGCCCCCGCATCGATCATCATCGTCACGCCCTGCGGCAGGATGATGTCGCGGCCATCTTTCAGGGCCTGCGTGGTGTTGAACGGGTTCTGACCGATCAGATAGGCAACATTGTCCGCCAGAATGTTCTGGTCGTCATCTGGCTGAATACCGACAACGCGGATTACGTCGCCCCGACCCGAAGCGGTCGCAGCAGCAATCGCCGCGGCGATCGTCTTGAATGGCTGCGTCAGCGAGCCCGTTTCACCGACACCGTTGTACGAAGCATCCACGATGAACGTACGAGGTGTCGCGTCATCCAGGTTGGCGTCTTGAGTTGGTTCAGCACGGAACCAGAAGTTGAAAGCCCCGCCGGCGACACCATCGAGGTCGCCGTCCAGTGCGGCACCTGCCGAGGTACCACCAGTGATCAGCAGAGCCTTGTTCTGGATAATGCCCGAGGACAGCGAGATGGGCGACGTCGCGCCTAGGTTGCCCAGTTCGATACGGTTGCCATTGGCACTGGCATAAACGGTGAAGTCAGCCGAGTTAATTGCACTGACCAGGGCGGCAACCACTTCACTTTGCAAGGCGTTGGCCAGGAACTGGACCGCAACGTTGTTCGGGTTATTGAGACTAGCCGGATCGCCTTCCGTCGCGACGATGTCGATCTCGAAGGTGATCGTCTTGGTGCCATCCTTCAGCGTGATGGTATCGCCATCCTGGAAGCCAGCACCACCGGTGCGGACGACCATGGTGCTCAGTTCCGAGACCGAAGCACCCGTGTCTCGCAGGGCATCGTTGGCGGTTGGCGTGAAGCGAATCTGAAGGTTGTAAGCACCTTCGCTGGTACCACCGAAACCAGAGTCTTCGATGTTCGGATCGTAGACGTTATTACCGCTGGCCGAAACGCCAATGAAGTAGACGCCAGGTTCCAGGGTCATCTGCAGGAACGAGTCTTCGCTGAAGTAGTCGTCGTTGCGACCGACCACCGAGTAGCTGCCGTTACCGTTCAAACGGTATAAAGTCAGAGCGGCATCCAACTGGCTGGCGTCGGCCAGACGTTCGGCGACGATTTCCGCCGACAGCGTGCCCGTTTCACTGATCTCGAAACGATACATGTCGATATCGATGACGTCTGGACGATAGAGGTGCTGCAGGTGGTTGATATCGAAGTCACCAGGCAGCAACGTTTCGACACTGTTGACGTAGCTGTAGTTGCCATCTGCCTCGTCGTCGGCACCCATCAGGGTTCCTGGTGGCAGATCGTAGGTGTGATCTAGTCCCAGCAAGTGACCAATTTCGTGGAAGGCGGTCCTCTGCCATGCAGCGCCCAATTCGTCGTCACCAACCCCGTTGTGGTCTGCCAGTTCCATAATCGCCAGGCGACGCTCATCCGGCAGGTTCGATTGACCGGCCAAACCGGCAACACCACCCTCACCCGTGATGATGTTCGGGGAAATCGCACGCAGGTCGCCGGTGACGATACCGTAGTCCGCTTCGATGCTGTTCGGGACTTCGACGAAGGTCACGCCAGCGTAGAAGCCGTAGATCTCGAAGATCTCGCGCGCACGCTGCTTCTGAGCTTCGGTGATCTGGTTGTACAGCGCGGTCTGGCTGGTGCTACCGGGATCGTAGCCGTAAATGTCTGGGAAGTTGTAGGTGATGACTTCAACGCCATAGCCATTGGTATCTTGAGCACCATCTTCCAAGTGCTCTTCACCACTAACTTCGATGTCGCGATGACCTGGTTCGTCGTTACCGCCTGGCAGTGTAAGGTCGTACGAAGTGTTGTTGCGAATTTCGCTGGAGATGATGATCGACTGCGATCGATCGACGATGATACCAGTCGACTTGGTACCGACCGTCATCGTGACGCGGTTTTCGACGGTGCCACGCAGCTTGGTGCGGGCTTCGCTATAACCGGAGACTTCGCTTGCGGTGGCGTTCAGTCCCGAGTTATTGATCGCAGCGCGGATCGCAGCGGCCAGATCGACCGATGTCGGACCGATCAGGCTCATGTTGATAATCGTGTTGCCGCTGGTTCCGGTGCCATCGATCGAAAGCTCGAAGGTAACCGAGTTCGTGCCATCGTTGATGGTGAACGTGGTGCCGTGCAGTGCGGCACTTGGCACCTGCGTTACAAGGAACTCGTGGTTGCCGTTAAGCAGGTTGGCATTGGTATATTCTTCGATCCCTTCAGGACCCTGCAGCGTGCCGCTCGAGTTCGACAAGTCGTAGGCAGAATCGAAGCTAGTGCCTGGGTTCGCTGCCCCTGGGATGGTCAGATCAAGAACCTGGGCGTCCTTCGAGATGATACCGCGAACGCCAATCTGCAGACGGAACACCGTGGCGAAACCGGCATCGGCGTAAGCAGGATCGACCAGCTTGTCGATGTCGTTGGCGAAAGTCAGAATGGCCCTGTCCAATTCGGCATCGTATTCCACCGAAGTTGGATAGAAGGCGAGCTCGCCTTGGGCATTGCCCAGGTCAGCATTGGTCGAGTTTGCGTCGACTGGCTGCTGGAAGGTCAGCTGGTAGTAATCTGGGTTTACGGCCAGCTGGGGATCAAGATCGTCGTTGTTGAAGTAGACGTAGACCTTGTCGGTCTGCATCACTAGCTCGCCAGTGACATCGTCACGTTCGATTGGCTGTGGAACGACCGACATCACCTGAGGTGCCAGGTTCAGCTCGAAATTACGGGTGAACGGAGCAGCCGTTTCGCCTGCCAGGTTCTTCAACGCGTCGGTAATTTCGATACGGTACAAGTCGTCTGGCAGTGCTTCCCCAAATCGCACCACGACCTGATTCGGCTGATCGCCAAAGCCGATGAAGCCTTCAAAGTTCGAGCCGGCACCGGTGATGATCACATCGTCCGCCGTTCCCAACTGACCATCCTGGCCAGCACGCGTGATGCGGATCCCATCGGCCAAAGTCGACTCGTCCAGGAAATCGGTCGCGATCACTGGATCGGCGAAGTTGAACGTCAGCGAGCGTGGGGAGATGCCACGAATGTCCCCTTCTTGCAGCAGTTCGCCACTGTTGGGCTGGATGCCCACTAGCTGCGGAGTCGTGAGCAATTGACGCGTTTCCAACGCCTCATGTTGCATGACTCGCTTCTTGGTTTGCCGAAGCATTCGGTTCTTTTTATTGAGATCGCGGCGCTGAGCTCGGGTTAGCTTACTCGCATGACGAACGGTCATTTGGCAAACCTTTTTATCTTCAGTTAAAGCTGAACTTGTATGTTGAGTTGTTACAGCGACTTCGTGTCGCAATTCGGGAGGGAAGCCCCGGAATCAAAAATCAGGGAAGGCAAACGCATCGTGGCGAAATACCCGACATTTAGGATGATCCATGTCGGATTATAATTACCCAAATTAACACAGCAACTTCTATCGGGGGGATCCACTCCATTTCCCCCAGACATTAAAGGCGGCGGGTTCCTTAGACTCCTGACCAGGCTCGGTTCATGAGTTGCCCTCAGGATTTCTACTTAACTAGCTGACCTTGAATGACTTAGAAGGTTGCCCTGAAGCCCCCCACACTCGATGAACTCTGAGTAGAGAAGGACCCTGTCGACGTTTTGACGCGGGCACCCGGCAGCTAGTTCCCGTATTTCCCCTAGAATCTGGCCAATCCAATCAAATCGCGCTAATCTTCCAGCACCACCTTGGCCGAGAGGCAAAGTCAATCCTGACGCCGGACGTTTAGCGCAAGCGCATAAGAAAAGCCTCCCCGGTCTGGGGAGGCTCTTTTGATTTCTGAATTGGGCAAAACAGCCTGAAACCGGGTGTTTAGAGGCTAATCAGCTCGTTCTGCCATTCGTCGTCGGCGAACAGGTCGTCGCTGGCATCCGAAGAATCTTCTTCCAAGAGATCGACTCCGTCATCATTCGACCAGAGCAGATCGGACTGATCTTCGCCGAAGGCAGCCAAGGTTTGATCGGTGATGGATGGCTCGAAGGACAATTCCCCTTCACCTTCCAGAATTGCACCGGTCGCTGACGACGAACCGTCGGTGACGATCGGCTGGATTGTAACCAGGTTCGAGGCCGAAGCCGAGCTCGACTTGCTGCTCGATGACGAGGTCAACACAGCCGAAGTCGTGGAACTGCTCGAGGTCGATTCCGTCATCGTTTCGATGGCCGAATCGGTCGAAGAGGCCAGATCCGAGTAGGATTCACCCTCCGTTCGCGTGATTGGCTGACGCATCAGGGACAACAAGCGAATCAAGTCCGCATTGTTGAAGCGACCGTCGCCGTTCACATCGATGAATCGCTTGAAGCCAGCGGTCGCTGCCCCCATTTCTGGCAAGTCACGAGAACCAACCGTTCGCAGTTCCGCGATGACCGAAGCCAGGTCCTGGCCGGTCAGAATGCCGTCGTTGTTCACGTCGCCAGGGCTTGCCCCAGACGAATTGAAGAACGTTGCCACCGACGAACTGGTAACCGCATTCACGGGGAGTGCGGAAGTATCCAAAGCAGTCACCAAAGTTACCGTCGCAATTGCCGTGTTGCCGGCCGTGTCTTGAACGGTGTACTGGAAAGTGATGTCTTCGGTCAGATCGATCACGCCGGTCGCGTCGAACAAGATTCGCGTGCCATCTGGCGATACCGTGATGTCGAGACCAGGCGTCAAAACGGGACTGATGTTGGTCACGCTACCAGGAACGATCGTCAGCGTACGGTTGAAGTAGCTGCTATCGTTGGCCAGGACATTGAAGTACTGTCCGGCGGTGTCGTCTTCGTATTCGAAGATGTCGTTGCTGGCGTACAGACCCGGATCGGGATCTTGCGAGATGAAGATCTCGTAGTCTTCGATTTCGCCGAAGATGTCGTTGGCATCAGGAGCGATGTTCAAAGTGGGTCCAACGCGGAAGCGGATATCAACCGCCAGGCGAGCTTCTTCTGGCAGGAACGAATCGTCGAACACCCACGATGGAATCACGAAGGTGTAGTCGTGCGTTCCCATTTGCATGTGAACATTCTTGAAGATTTGTTCACCGGCGTCGTTGAAGTCGCCATCTTTGTTCAAGTCGATCCATGCATTCAGCACGGTATTCGAGTATTCGACACTCGACGTGATGCTGATCGTATTGGTCCCGATCTGGATACCGTTTCCGAAGAAGACACCATCGTCGACAACCGGGCTGTCACCCAGGAAGGCGCCATCGGCGATCGGAACGGTACCACCGATACCACTGTCGCCCGAGTCCGTTCCGGCGATCACGCCAAAGCTGATTTCGGAAGACGCTTCTGCGGAACCATCAGGATTGATTGTGACGGTAATCGGCGTATCGGTCGTGACCACATAGCCAGCGGTCGGAACCGGTAAGATCTGGAACTCGCCCGAGAACGCCGATCGCATCACGAAGCGACCAAGATCGTCCGAAGTAGCGGTTGGTTCACAAAGACCGATCTGGCCGTCACCGTTGTAGTCGATGAAGAATCGGATTCCGGCAATCCCCGCTTCACCCGCGTCCTGAACACCGTTGAGATTCAGGTCCTGGAAAGCCGTCCCCAGAATGCCCGAAGTCACGCCACCGAGCACGTCGGAAGCCAAGACCAGTTGGTCGTTGTCGAAGGCGATGCCTTGGGCACCAACCGAAATGAATTCGTCGTCGTTACGGACTTCAAAGCGGAACAAGTCCGAGTCGTAACCGGTGAAGTACTGTCCGGTCGCAGCTGCTTCCGCCATGGCATCGGTGATGCCGACCATGCTGCCTTCCGCGGTGATCATGTAGTTCTGCGGTGGAGCAGCGTTGACAAAGTCAGCCGAGGCGAGCGTGCCAGATGGCAGGAACTCGTAGTAGGTGTCGTCGCCGCCGGAAGCACCAACCCATAGATCGAGGCCCAGACGATTCACGGCTTGCGTGATCGCCGATTCGGCATCGGCCCAGTACTGCATCTGAACGGCAGTCATACCGTTGGTCACGGCGTTTTCGCCCGACAGGACGATCACGAGGTCGTGAGTCAGCAGCTCTTCAAAATCGCCGATACCGAAGTAGTCGATATTATAGAAGTCGGTTCGTTCGTAACCGGTGGCCGAAGTCGTACCATCGGAGAACGACCAGTTCACCAAACCGTTACCGACCACAGCGATCGAATAGTCTTCCTTGGCGATTTCCGCCAGCGTTCCCTTACCACGCAAGTAGTCGAGGATCGCGTAGTCGTAACCAAGTTGACCTGGCTGGTCGCCATCGAGGATCGCATGCGTGCTGGCGAAGAAATTCGCACCCACCGCGCCGGCGAAGGACGTCGTTCCTTCTGGCAGAGCGACGCCGCAAGCGTCTGTTGAGCCAGACGAACCACCATCACCACCGCCCGAACTCGTACCTGGAGTAGCATTCACCGCGGCTAGTGCGTTGACCAAACCGTAGCCGGTCTGGATATCAGGGCCCGAGGTGGCCATGTCGGTCGCCGTCGCGCCAAGGATATCGTAGATGTTCTCAGGCGTGAGGCTCGAGTTCTTCTGCAGCATCAACGCGGCAACGGCGGCAACGTGTGGAGCTGCGGCCGAGGTACCACCGAAGTTCGGGAAGCTATCGGCATCCTCAACAACATCGAAGGCAAAGAACGTATTGTTGCCGTCGTCTGGGCCGACGAAATCAGGCGTCATACGAATCTCGAACGTCGAGAGTCGGTTACCGGCGGTATCGTAGTAGGTCGGAACACCACCAACCGAAGAGTACGACTGCTTGACCGGAGGATTCGTACCGAATTCTGGCGTGTCATAGAAGCCAGCAGCACCAACGGCAGCGGCTCCCTTAGCAGTTACGTGACCGACGGCGGTACCGCTGTTGGTGAAGTACTCGTTGAAGGTGACACCCGGGTCAGCAGCCCAGACGTTGTACTTCAGCATCGTGGCGTCAACACCGGAGAATTTAGAAATCACGATGTGAAAGCTCGTCAGGCCGGTGTCGTTGTCGAATTCCAAAAATTCGATCGCGTCCGAACCCACGTTCGCGAAAACCGAACTGGCAACGACTTCATCGTTGTCGTCCAGCAGGTAAATGTCGTAGTCGCTTTGCGAACCAAGACCGCCTGCCGAGGCGAATGGCTGATCCCACTGCAGCACCAAAGCAAAATAGGTTCCCCGAGGAATCGTAACGCTTTGGCGGGTATCGATACCGGCACCTGGATCGAAGTCGTGCAGTTCGCCGAGATCATCGTCGATGATCACGCTTGGCTGGTAAGCAGCCTGATAGCTTTCGGTACCCGAGTTGCCAGCGGCGGTGAAGTACGAAACGCCCTGGGCAACTACCATATCGATCGCCTGGGCGATGATACCGTCCTGGAACCAAGGTTCGTTGGCATAACCAACGTCGTCGACGATGATGTCCGCCCCAGCTGCGGCCAAGGCAAGGATACCAAGGGCGAAGTCGAGGTCCGATTCCCATGCGGTATAAAACAGAATGTCAGCACCAGGGGCCACATCGTGCACGATTTGAGCCATCGCGCGGCCTTCGTCTGGCAGCGAGCCGACGAGGTCGGCTGGATCGGTAACGTCTTTCAGAATGGTGACGTTGGCTGGCAGGTCGTCGTTAGCGATGTCGCCCGCCATGCCGCCCAGCGCGTCGAACGAGTTCGACAGAATACCGACCGAGATGCCGGTTCCATCAAAACCCAGGCTGGCCCGGACTTCATCCGACTGCATTACTGCGTCGCCCTGGCTGGTCGTTAGCCCCGCATTGGCCGTCGGGGTGGTCACAGCGGCGACCGAAAGAATGCTGTCAACCGATTCGAGGGATTCGATCTTATCGAGCGTGATTCGAGCCGAAACAATCCTGCCGAACGACTGCGTGTCGGTGGCTCCGAGTTCATTCAGATCAGCGATGACGGCGTCGGCCGTGGTCGCTGCAATTGCTCGAATAAGAATTGTGTTACCGTCGACCCGGGTCGAACGAACATCGATGGTGACGTCGCCGCCATCGTAGTTGGGGTCGGTGACCTGAGCATTATATTGCCGAACGACACTGACCAGGTTCGTGCTGAACTTGGTCCATTCGTTCTCGGACTTCTGCTCGACGCCATCTGCGAACGTGACCGTCCCTGGAATGTCGATCGCAACATCACCCGTCAACAGATTTCGGGTTTCCAACGCCTCGATCTGTTGCATGCGGGTTCGTTTCTGGCGTTTGATTCCACGTTTCATGGAAACACTCCTCACCTACGATGAATCTCAAGTTGTTCTGATGAAATGGACGGGAGACCAGTCATTTCGATGAGCACAGTACCCGGTCGGCGATCTTGCCTTCCGAAACCGCTTTGGGAGCGAACCAACTGCCCCTGTCTTGGGCCGCTCACACCACTCACCTGTCGGCTTTGCCCCGCCATTTAGGTAGTTCTGCGGAATATACTTAGACTGACATTAGTCGCGAATGTTCCGTTTTTCTACCCATTTCCCCGGAAATCGACAAAAACGATTCCCCCCGACAGAGCCGTCTCTGCAGAAAGAATCGTTCTATATGTCCATCGAGCGCAAAAAAATAGGGCCGGCAAGTTGCCGACCCTATTAGCGTTTCTGATAGTCGAGCTAATTGGTAGGTCTTACCAGGTGTACTCGAAACCGACCGTTGGACCATGGTAAAGAGCGTTACCGTTGTCGTTGATGTTCGCTGCACGGCCCGCCAGAGCGGTATTCAGCGGAACGGCTCCACCGGTCTGGAAGTTGAAGGAATCGCTACCCAGTGCCACACCGTCGATGTAGACGATCTGGTAACCGGCTCGCAAGGTACCGCGAGGAACGATGCGGAAGGTGCTCAGGAAGCCAGCTTCCAGAACCATCGAGGCTCGACGCTGGGCGGTCGTTTCCTGGATGTTAATACCACCAAAGTTGATATTCGATTCCTGTGTTGCACGGTTGCCGTAGACACCGATCTCACCGAACAGCGACAGCGTCCAGCGAGTGGTCAGCTTCAGAGCCGAGTCCGTACCCCACTGCACACCGAACAGGTCGTTGTCAGCGTCGACGATATATTCGAGGGTGCCACCGCTCCCCTGAGTGTTCAGGACGGCGTCGTCGTCAACTCGAACGTAGCGGATACCAACCCACCACGAGCTTTGCCACCAGCAGTTAGCTGAGGTGAAGAAGCGGCGGTAGTTCAGCTCGAACGAATCGAAGCGGTTCGACGAGGAGTACAGCATCAGGTCGCCACCGTCGGTTTCAGCGTAACCACCAACCGGATCGGTACCGAAGTCCGAGAAAGGCGAGAAGAGGTTACCGTTACCGTAAGCTCCTTGCTGCGAAGCCCAGTTGCCCATGCCCATGTAGCTGAACTCGAGGTTGCCACCTGGGGTGAAGGCTCGATTGAGCGACATGCGGACGCCACCTTGGTTGGTGAAGTCGACGTCGTCCGTATCGAGAACCGGGTTATTCGCACCACCCTGGGAAGCCAGAACGATGTTGTTATTCCCTGGTTCGTAGATAAAGAAGGTCGCGTCGACAACCACGTCGGCCCAGCGAGGAGCACAACGGCCACCGAAGGCCGAAAGGTCCCAGGCGTTGCCGATACCGCGGCTGAAACCGCAGTACATGCCGCCACCGGTCAGTCCGCAGCAGCCGCCGCAACCGGCTCCGCCACAAGCACTGCAACCGTTACCGAGACCACCGAGGTGACCTCCGCGGCAGCTTTGGCAGCCTGCACCGCCACACGACTGACAGCCGTAGCCGCCGAGGTGACCTGCAGGCATGACATTCGGATCCATCATTGGCTGGCCAGGCCCGGCCATGCCGTACCCCGGACCCATCGGCATGCCATAGGCGGCCGGCGACACTCCGTTGGGAGCGTATCCTGCAGCCATGCCTGGCATCATCATCTGGCCGTAAGGATCCATGGCCACATAGGGGTTCATCCCAGGCTGCATCTGCGGCCCTGGCTGGCCTTCAGGATGACGTTCGACACGCCAATCGCCGCTGGCGATATGGGTGACGGCAGACGTTTCCTGACCGATCGTCTTTTGACCGGTTTGGTTGGCATAGGTTGTCTTGGCAGCGTTTGCCTGGCCGGCAAAAAGCACTGTGGACAACGTTAAGGCAGTCCACAAGGTAGTGGCTCTCATGGGTTCCTCTTTCGCAATCGAAAGGCAACTGGATGGCCCAGTGGTCGACAACGGTTGGTGAATGAGCGGCCGGAAGTCAAATAACAGACCTCCAGCGTGTATCAGGTTGAGTTTTCGATACCTTCAACACAAACGATCGGCACGGAAACGCAGGCAAAACCAACACTTTCAGCATGAGCCGCAGATATTTTGCAAATTAACAAGATTACCAATCCTGCTAGCAAGAGGGTCCGTCGGATCATCGCGGGCTGATTTATAGGGAAAGCGGCGTTTACCCTATAATTTCCAGGCAATTTGCACACTTTCGAGCCTTTCCAGAGGCTCAATTCACTTGACTGGCGTATATCTCTGCGGACTGATCGATCGGGCTTCGCCGAGCTGTTTCAGGTTCTTCAGACACTTATCACAAGTCGGAACGTTCGATTTCCGGCGAACTATTTGCTTTCCTGGCGCAACACCTATGGATTGCGGCCCAGAGACTAGGATCCCTCCCTAAGCCGGAGACCAGCTCACGAAAGGGGAAAGAAGCAAAAGGCTCAATTCTCTTACCAATCCGGCACCCCCTCTAGATAGCGGCCTCAATCGCCAATCTGGGGAATGGTGGCATCCGTTCCTTTAGCTTCCTACAAGGAAAGCCCGTTTCTACGTCCTCAAGGCGTGCAAAAACAAAAGAATTTGATTTTAAATGAATATTTCACTAGACTCCAAGCCTCTTCGCATCACTCTTCTTCTCTAGCCACGTAAGGAGTCTCGTCATGCTGGCGAAAAGAGGTTTCACCCTCGTCGAATTGCTGGTGGTCATCGCCATTATTGGTGTGCTGATCGCCTTGTTGTTACCAGCCGTTCAGCAGGCCAGGGAAGCGGCCCGTCGAATTAACTGCAATAACAACCTGAAGAACCTGGTCATTGCTCTGCACAATCATCACGATACCTATGGCTATTTCCCGCCTGGAGGTGAGCACACCAATGACGACAATCGACAAATGTGGGGCTGGGGAGCCCGCATCCTTCCATTTGTGGAACAAACGAGCCTGTACGATCGCTTGGAGGTATCTCAACAGGATCTGAAAGTCACGCTGGACGACACCAGCCTTCGTCCCTTGGTGCAAACCCGGCTCGATGTTTTCATCTGTCCCTCCGATCCAGCAGGCCATCTGATGGATGGTGGGAAGATGAACGGTGGCACTGGCCGTCATTTCAGCGGCGATGCCAATCTCGGTACCAATTTCCGTTTGTCGAAGTCCAATTACATCGCCGTGATTGGGATGTACGACGTCAACCATCTGAAGAATAACGGCATCTTATTCCGCGGCAGCAAGACGCGTCTGGCAGACGTTACGGATGGCACCTCCAACACGTTCATTCTGGGTGAACGAAATCGTCGCTGTGCTCAGGGCACCTGGGTCGGCAATCGTAATTTGCCCGGAAGTGGCCCCCAGGGATCGGACTACACGCACGGGCGGATCACACGACCGCTGAACGATCCCTTAAACGGAACGCATCAGTGCATCGAAGGCTTTGCCAGCGATCACCCTGGCGGGGCACTTTTTGCTTATGCCGACGGATCGGTGCATTTCATCGCGGACACGATCCACTATCGCAACGCCGGTGTGAATGGCCAGGACTACCAGAACACCACGGCACCTCCCACCTTCAATCCGGCGAACCTGGGAGTCTATCAGCGTCTGGGCGTTCGTAATGACGGCCAGCCGATCGACAATTCTTAATTCACACCTTGGGCACGAGCCGGCGTCTTAGGGGGCAGACGCTGGCTCGTGCCTTTCTTGAAGGGAAGCTAACTCTATGAAACGACGTTGCGCACAGCTCTTTCTGCTTGGCATCTTTGCCATCACCGGCTGCGGATCGGGCAACACGTCGGCAACTACCGGAACAGTGACACTCGACGGAAAACCTTTGCCAAACGCCGAGGTGGTCTTCACGCCGGAAGGTGGTGGACGGCCAGCCGTCGCCGAGACGAACGAGCAGGGCGATTTCGAGCTGATCTATACCGTCGGCCAGAGTGGGGCTCCGCCAGGTAAGTATGTCGTGCGTGTGCGGACAGCAACCACCATGGTGAACGACAAAGGTAAAGAGGTGATCGTCGAAGAGAAGGTGCCTCGCAAGTACAACGATCAAACCGAATTGGTTTGCGAAGTGATTCAAGGCGAGACCAATCACTTCGAGCTTGATTTGAAAAGCGACGACTAACACCGCGTGGCATTGGCACGCTCAAGAAACAATGGAAGGGCAAGCCTGGCATGCAGGCTGCCCTTCCGGTCCAATCGCTCCCAGTGGGAAGTGAGCAGTTTAGGGGATCCAGTAGATCGCCCCGAGCACGGCTCCAGCCTGAGCGGCTGCGGCACGAGCACTCAGTGGAATTGGCGGAACCAGGTATGGTGCACAGTTGCCAGGTCGGTAGTACCCCAAGGCATAGCGGCACTCGGTTGGCGGGTTCAGCCCCATCTTGTAAGGCAGGACAGCGACGCTTCCGAAGAAGTGGGCCCCCGAGATGATCGGCTGCGAGATCGGTCCGGTCGTGTGACCGTAGCGTTCCAGGGCACGTTCTTCAAAGTACAGTGGCTTGTGGCACAGAGCCGAAGCGGTCCAGTTGACTTCCAGCGGAGCCCAGTGACGGCCCTCGAAAGGCTGATCGGTCCAACCGCATTCGTATGGCAGGTTCCAGTAGGCAGTCAGGAAGCACTTTTCATCGCTACCCAGATCCTGGATGCGAATACGCTTGATCTCTTCACCCGTGTCGATGCTGACACGGCGATCGCGGATGTCGATCATGCGACCGTCGGCGACGACCACACCTTCGATGTTTCGCCATTCGCGGGCAGGTGCTTCTTGCATGGCCTGAGCTTGCGACGACTCGGCGACAGCCGGATCGTCTTCGTCTGGAGCGAACGGCGACGAGATGTCGAGCGAGATTTGCTTGATGCTGAAGCGGCCGAGTTCCTCGCGGATTTCCTTGCAGTTATCCGATTCTTCGCAGCAGTTACGCTTCTGGTAGATCTGACCGCAGTTTGGATCGGCGTTGTTCGGAATTTCTGGCTGCGTACGGAACAGCGGTGGTGGCAATGCGTTCGACGAACGTGGAGGCGAGCTTGGCTGAACCGGAGCCATCGGCTTCACGTCAGGCGTTGGCATTTCGTCCATGGGGACGATATCCATCGGCGAGCTTTCCATCGGAACCGAAGGCATCGGACGCGATGGCTGCAGAGCAGGTTGCATCGGCGATGGTTCCATCGGCTGCGGCGTACCAGGCTGCTCCAGCATCGGTTCTTCGGCCATTGGCTGACCAACCGGAGGGGCAGGAGGAGCCGAGAAACGGCTCGGTGGCGTCGCCTGCTGTGCGGTGTAATGAGGGATCTGATCGCCAAACGGATCGTTGAATGGATCGGCCGGCGGCAGGGTCGAAGCGTTCTGCACAACCGAACGACCATCGGCCGAAGTCAGTTGGACATGCGAAGCCGGCTGAACGTTGCTGACCGGCTTGGCTTCTGAGCGAACCTTAGTAGAAGGTCGCCATTGCAGATGGCTTTGCGGCGTGCTCGATTGAATCGGGGCCGCGGTGTTTTGAGCCGTGGGGAGGGTACGAGGCGACTGGGCTTCAGCCACTGGCATCAAACCGCCCAGCACCACGCCACCTTGCACCATCAAGGTGGCGAGCAGCTTAATGCTATTCGTTTTTGTCGTGTGTCTCCGGGCTGTAGTTAGGAGACTCTTGAGTGATGGCGATGTCATGAGGATGGCTTTCCCTAACACTAGCCGAGGTAACTCGGATAAAGGTGGCGTCCTTGCGCAACTCCTCGATGGTCCGCGTTCCGCAGTACCCCATGCCGGCTCGTAAACCGCCAACAAGTTGGTACACAAACGCGTTCAAATGTCCTTTGAACGGCACACGACCTTCGACCCCTTCCGGGACCAGCTTGCCACCGTCGGTGACACTGCCTTGTCGGTACCGCTCCTTGGAGCCTTTCACCATCGCACCGAGGCTGCCCATCCCGCGGTAAACCTTGAAGGTTCGACCTTGGTAAAGGATCACCTCGCCAGGGCTTTCAGCCACGCCAGCGAACAACCCGCCAACCATGACCACACTAGCACCTGCTGCGATCGCCTTGGTAATGTCGCCAGAGAACCGCACGCCGCCGTCTGCGATGATCGGAATTCCGTGTTTCTGGGCAACCATGCTCGTGTCATGAATCGCCGTAATCTGCGGAACACCAACCCCGGAGACGACTCGGGTTGTACAGATCGAACCAGGTCCGATGCCAACCTTAACCGCGTCCGCGCCCGCCTTGATCAAGTCTTCGCATCCTTCCGCGGTCGCCACATTGCCGGCGATCACGTCGATGTTCCAATTCTTCTTGATCTCGCGAACGGTCTCGATGACGTTCTTGGAGTGCCCGTGAGCACTATCCACTACCAACACGTCGACGTCGGCATTGATGAGACTTTGAACTCGGTCGAAATCCATCACACCAACGGCGGCTCCAGCCCTGAGGCGTCCCATCGAGTCTTTGGACGCTTCGGGGAACCGGTTCATCATGTCAATGTCTTTGATCGTGATGAGACCCGTTAGTTTGTAATCTTCGTCAACCAGTAAAAGTTTCTCCACCTTTTTAGCCGTTAAAATTTGCTCAGCTTCCGCAAGCGTTACGGTCCCCGTTGCTGTCACGAGGTTGTCTTTCGTCATAACCTCTGCAATAGAAAGGGCATTCGACTCAAGGAACCGTAAATCGCGGCGGGTGATGATACCAGCTAGCTTGCCATCGGTTCCGATGATCGGAACGCCGGAAACGTGATGCTGATCCATCAGACGCTTCGCTTCGTCGACAGGTGCTGTCGGTGGTAGCGTCACCGGGTCGACGATAATGCCGTTGGCAGACCGCTTCACCTTGGTGACTTCTTCGGTCTGCACTTCGGTCGAGAGATTCTTATGGATGATGCCCAGGCCACCTTCTTTTGCCAGGGCGATCGCCATCTCCGATTCGGTGACGGTATCCATGGGCGAGCTGAGCAGCGGAATGTTCAGCGAGATGTTCGCCGTCAGGTTGGTCTTCGTCGTAACATCGGCCGGCACGAAGTCGCTGTAGCGGGGACTCAACAAGACGTCATCGAAGGTAATCGCGACCTTATTGAAGCGATCTTCCATGGACATACAAACTCCTGTCGGTAATGGGTGCTGGCAAATGCGAGGGGAGAAACCCTGTATTATGCACCAAACCGCCCCACCTCGGCAACGCATGGAACTTTAACAAAAACGGGAGCTTTAGGAGATTTTTCGCCCGATATTTGCCCCATTCGCCACTCGCTACGGGCAAATCGTCTTCCAGCCTCGGCTTCGGCAGGCAGACCCTGCCAATTCTGGCTTCCGATCCAGGTACGAAAAAAGGAGGCGTCCCGATTGGAACGCCTCCCCCGTGTGTAATTCCGGCAAAGAGAATCAACGCGTCGAGCCGGCCGCTGGTTAAGATTTGCCGTGACTCGACGACCTGGTTAGTTGCGCAACTCGATTACGAGATCCTGGTTTCCTTCAGGACCGATCGTTGCTGTCAGTCCGGAAGTCTTGTAGCTGATGTATTTCTCGGGCAGAAACGAACGGGCGATCGACTTGTCGGCGTCGGGATCGGTTGTTTCGATCTCGATCACTTCGGTCTTAACCGCGGAAACCTTGTACTCGGCTGGAACCATTCCGTCGTGCGTCGGATAGGCCTGCAGCACGAAACGTCCATCCATATCGGTTCGAGCCGAACCACCTGGGAATCCTGCGTGTTCGTCGACTGGCGTGAACACGATGATGGCCTCGGAAACGGGCTCGTCGTTATAGAGCAAAATGCCTGAGGCAGGCACTAGAGCCATGGCACCTTCAGGAAGAGCACGCCCCCCAAAACCACAACCAAACTGTCCCAGCATCAATACGCCTAGGACTGCGATGAATGCAATTCTCATGGTTTGTCTGTTTAACTCCACCAATCACACGGCCGAATTCGGTCGACCGTGTGGTAAAAGCCAGTTGGGAAGAATGCCTTAGTCGTTGCTGACCGTTTCGCCAGCGGCACGGGTACCAAGGGCCCCCCACACCCCATAGGGCGAAGCATAGCCAGCGTTATAGACGGGGTGAATCTGCGACTGGTCCCCGGTGTCGATCGTATCGGTAATGAACCGAGCCGAACCGTCCGCGAAGGTGCAGACGATACCGCCTGGATGCTTGCTACCGGCACTGTACAGCCCGACATACACGTGCCCCATCTGCGGCTGCGTGAAGCAGGATGGCGAGTTCGGCGGGACGTTGGTGTGGAAGCCGGCAAAGAATTCAGCCCCATCCGCCCAGCGATAACCACGCAGCTGCTCGCCGGAAGCGACCCAACCGTCGGCGTAGTATTCGTTGTTGTTGTAGTCGTACAACGCCTTACATGCGGCGGGGTTATTGATCCGCGACGTGCTGGCAACCATGCCGATATGACGGCGCGAGGTGGGTCGCGAGAGCTCCGACAAGGCAATTGTGTTCGAAGTGCCGTCGATGATGTCGCGGAAACGATACGACATGTACGAACCGAACATACCACGCGAGCCACGCACGGTTGGCGTCGTCACTGAGGTGCTGATCGCGGTTCCGTTGGCGCTGTCGCCACCGCACATCACGTAGTTGTACATACCGATCGCGTTGTTCGCTGGCGGTGGTCCTTGGCCGTCCGAAGGGCAGAGCAGGGCATCGACAACCGCTTCCGCGAACGTTGGACCGGTGATTTTCGAGGAATCCCATGGCGGAGCTTCGACACCACCCACAAAGTGATCGTAGAGTGCCTGTTGTTCGTAGAACGGAGCCAGGAACAAGAACCCGCTCAGACGACTACGCTGACCACCGGTCGACGAACTTGGAGCCCCAGTGCCACCATTCCGAAACGGGAACGAGCCGAAAGCGTCGTGATAGTTGTGCAGTGCGAGTCCCAACTGCTTCAAGTTGTTGGTGCACTGCATACGTCGTGCAGCTTCGCGGGCTTGCTGGACGGCTGGCAGAAGCAGAGCGATCAACACGCCGATGATCGCGATCACCACAAGCAGTTCCACCAAGGTAAAACCGCGCAGACGATTGCGGTTCAGACCCATTTGCATAATTACATCCTTATGAAGACGAAAAAACAGGTAGGCGTCAGACGACCATCCATCGCGCAGTGCACGACGTAACCGTCGTTCGACGGAGCGGGAGGCTAAAGCCTGGAAGTTTTAAGGATGCATGATCGGGGTAAGACTCAAACTAAGAACCATTTGCCGAATCCGTCCACCCTTATCGCAGGGGGTGGCAATTCGTCGAAAAAAGCGTCCGCGTCGTAAACAATCGCGGCCTGCGCCAAACGAGCAGCGACGGAAAAAGGGAACGACCTGCGCATAATCCCACATTCCGACGGCAATTCAGGCATCGAAGGTTCCCATGCCTTTGAGGGTCCGCGCGATATGGGACTTAAGAATCGTTAGCCGACTAAGAGCATGTCCGTTTAAACTGCTAACTATTCTGCGCAAAGGGATATGAAGAATTTTGCCCTCTCCCTGCAGGCGTAGATTATCGCCGCTTCGAGTCGGCGATCTTCCACAGTGGCGGCGTGTTTACGAAGCCATATTGCTTGGCGAAAGCGTCCTCTCGCACGCGACGTGTTTCAGCATGCGAAACCGCAAACAGAGGGAGAATCGGCGTGCCGTCTTCTCGCTTCTCGTACTCGGCATCCTTTTTCTGACACATCAAAACGCCACCCATCCGTCCGCCAGGGGTCTCTCCGATAAGGATGTCGATCTTCACCGGACCTTTCAGCTTGATCCATTTGCCGGCATAGGCCGAACGCGTGGTGATGACCTTCGGACCGCCGAATTCCTGTCGTAGCGAGTTGTCGTAAGGACCATTGCCGACGTTCACCATCGGTTCCCATGAACCATCCAGCACCGGCTTGTTGTTGATGTAGACCATCAGCATGTCGTCGAAGAACCCGACAAACCGCCATTCGCCACCTTCCGGCGGCGAGACCACTCCGGTGTAGTGAACGAACCAGCCGCGCGGCTCGACTTCGCCTTCAACATTGAAGGCCTTGGGGGCATCGTTGGCATCCGCGTTCGGAATCATCAGCTGCGAGAGCTGCAAACGCGTGCTGGCCTCGAAGAACCTTTGCGTGGCCTGGTCCGACATGCCCGCCGCCACCAGGCGATTCATCGTGGCAATATAGTCCGGAAAACGACCGGTATAGCTGAGCGGTCGACGCGAGCGATCCTGCTTCATATCGAAGAAACGCCCCACCAGGCCAGGACCATACATCCCGGAACCCGCCCCGGCACCGCCGCCCCCGGATGAACCAAAGCGACTGGAGTTGTCGCCTCCGCCGATCTCTTCCATCAGCGAATCGCTCGACATTATCGACTCGAAGCTCTCGACCACTTGCAGCGAGTTGTCCATCATCTCGACCGCTTCCACTTCAACGACGGGCGTTTCCTGAGCCTCGATCGTCAACGCTTCCGCCATCATCTCGTTCAGTTCGTTTTCCATTTCGGAGAGGTCTTCGGCGAACTCGAATTCCTCGAAGCTGTCCATTTCGAGCGACTCTTCCGAATCGTTGACGGCATCGATCACCATCATCTTCGGCTTTTCGTCCAGATCGACGGTCAGAACCACCAATAAGACGATCAGCATGAAGTGGACAAAGGCACTGGTCAGCATCGGAACGACGCGAAAGAAATTGTTGCCCGAGTGCGACGATTCAGTCGATTCCGGAGATTCGTTGTCCATAGAAACTATCTTGGCCAAGGGGAGATGCGGAGCAGGGATGGCGCGATCGTCGAAGCGCAATCACCGCCAATGCACGCAGAGTGCCAGCGTGTAGAAGACCGCTTAGATGATGGATATCCGCGAACCATCCCGAGAACTGTTCGGGTAAAGATTCGCAGTGGTCTGGACGGACTATTCCCGATCCGGCGCTGCAGAAGGAAGAAAGATCGACAGAATTTTATACTTACTCCCTCCCGCTGTTTCTCGTGATATCTGAGGCGACAGCCGCGTCACTTCAACCGACACTCCCCCAGGCCAATGGCAGGCGAGATCACCGCTAAGGAAATCAATCGAATTGATTGAGATTGGAATCGACCTGAACAGCCCCGATCGGATAGCCTTGCCAAACCTTCCACCTATTCCGCCGAGGAGCCCATCGGATGACTCGCCTTCTTCTGACAATCGTGCTTTTGACCTGGCTACCGACAACCAGCTTCGCTGAAGAAAAGCGTGCGGAACCTCCGCTCGAGTCGTACGTCGCACTGGAAATCAAGTTAATGGAACAGCGGCCAGCACGGGAAAAGCCGGTCTGCCTGGGACGCCCGATGGTGATGTGCATGCCTGGCCACGAGTTCTCGATTCAAGTCGGCGGCACCACGCCCTCGAAGTACTGGCCCGAGGAACAACGTCTCGGCTTCAAGTGCCTGGGAAAGGTGACCAGCTACTCCGAACATGGGTACGAAGTAAAGTTGTCGTACTCGAACGCGAACGTGCGTAAGTCAGACCAGGATCCCGATACCGAGATCTTCACCGAGACCTCGACCAAGCTGCGAACGTTGCTGCAGCCGACGAAAACGAAATCGATCCAGGTCGATCCAACGCACTTCCTGGAACTGACCCTGCAGAAAGCTCCACCACGAAGCGTGGAAACCCAAGAGACCGCGGCGAACGAGTAGTCCGCGGAAAGAATCGACCAGGCAAATGGCAGCGGCTTAGTTCTGCTGCTCGTCGAACACGCGACGTTGGTTTCGCTTATTGCGAAAGATGCCCGTCTTGGTTGTCGCCGGCACCATTTCCTGGGCAGCGACTTCGTAGTTAAGAAGCTGGACGGTGGTCTTCGACTTCAACTTGCCGTTGGCGTCGTAAGCGGTCATCCAAGTGCCAACCACAAAGCCTGGCACGTCGGCACATTGAGCTTCGACCGTTTCTGTGGTCTCGTCGGAAGAGGTGGTCTTCTGCACGATGAAGGCGACCGTCTTGATCTCGGTCAGCACCGGGTAAGGCTTATTAAGGGCGATTACTTCCGACACCATTTGCTTTTGAGGTGTCTCGGCACCAGCCGGCGTGAAGGTGTGCTCGCGACGGAGAATGTAAGGTGGCGTCTCCGAGTTATAGAAAACCTTGCCAACGATCTTGGTTGGCTCATCGAGGACTTCCATCTGCCGTACTTCGCATTTGTAAGGCTTGCCCAGGACCGAGATTTTCTGCTCGCCGGCCGGGGTAATGCGAACGCGTTGTCCGCCACTTTGCCCATTGATGCCGCTCCGGAATTCGCGGATCGGCTTCTCGAAGACCTGACCGCTCACTTCCGACTTAGCTTCACGTTCGAGAACGATGTAGTCCTGACCAACTTCTTTCAGACGAATGGTCAGCGTGGTGGTCATCGACGAAACGAGTTCGCCATCTTTGAAGGTCTCGGTGACCTGTTTGACCTGCTTCCACGATCCCTCGGGAAAGCTCGCCCACTCGTGGTGCTCGTGCGGGACCAACAGTTCTTGCGCATGCCCCACGCAGGGAAGCAACAGCATGAACAGAAGAGCAGCAACACGAAGCATGGAAAGTTTTTCCAGTGAGGGCGACGGACACACTAGGATAGGTTTCCCTGCCAATGCAGGCAAACCCTCCGAACGCATCTTGCCTAAGCTACCTTATCTTGAATGAAGATGCATCCAAGAGGGTCGATTTCCCCCTTCGAGAGTTGCTAATTTTCATCATTTCCGGCATCACACCCCTCGCCAGAGCCGTTTTCCGGAACAATCTTGCCCACCAATTGCGCGTCGTCGCGCGGGAACAAAGTGCGCACGTCGAGCACGAGTTGTCCGTCGCCCGCCTCGGCAGCCACGACCATCGGGAAGCCCTGCAGGTGAGCTAACAGGGCTTCTTTGCCATCTGCTTTCGGTTTGATAACAACTTGGCGAGTTGGCAATTTCACGCCGCCTGGCAGTACGAGAGCTTCCGCTTCGCGCGTCGTCACCTCTTCAATCCAAGGCGAAATAACAAACTGCTCAGCCAGGCGAGTTGCCCGCAGATCAAGGTTTTCGATCGGCGTCGACAACAACGACAAAACTGGAATCCGATCATCGACTCGTTCGCCTGATTGATGGATCCGCAGGCAAACCTCCAGTTCCGCAAACGCTGGTGCGGAAGCCCCCAGGTAAGCAGCGACCGAAACGGAGCGCAGTTTCGCGATCGCATCTTGCGAACCGACGATAATGCCACATTCCGGACCGCCCAACAGCAAGCCGCCGCCGAGCGTTACGAGGTCGGCTCCACTGTCGATCGCTTGCCGAGCATCGCACAGCGCGAGCGATGGCTCGAGACCTTCCGCCGTCAGACCCGCGATTCCAAGATCGGCCCAGATCGCAGCACCGGTCGACTTCAACGTTTCGATTGCTTCGCGTGTGCTCGGGATGGCCGCACTGCCGGCACCGTCGAAGTTCGTTCGATCGAACCACAATAGCCGCCGCGCGCTACCTTGCAGATCGTTGGCCATTTCCGCCAACTGTACCTGGTTGCTCGAGCCGATCTCTTGCACGTCGGCTGCTTCGAGCAGTTTCGGAAAATCGATTCCATCGAACGTGGCTGACATCTGGCAGCGTGGCACAAAGACGCCACCGCCGGTCGAAGTGGTCGCGACCAGGTAGATCGCCGAAGCGCGATCTTTCACGACCATCGCGGCCTGGGCTCCGGTGATCTCGCACAGCAGTTGTTCGATCGCTTGCCGGAAGTTTTGCTGGGCTGAAGCGAGTCGGTAGTCGTGCCGGCGGGCATGGGCTTGCACCACGATCTCGTCCGCCAAGGGACCAACCGGGAACTGCGATCCGAGAATCTGCCCCGAAGCGTTGATCACCTCTGGTCGGCTGAGGCCGCGCTGCCCGAGGATCCAGTCCGAGATTTCGCTCGCCAAACTTTGCAGCGAAGCATAGGGCAGGGTAGGGGCCGCCTCCATCGCCAGCTTTTGATATGGCTGCAGGTAGGCTTTAATGCCGGCAGCGACCGTGCTGCTGGAAACCTTGTGGGCCAGATCTTTCAGCGGGCGCAGTTCCATCAACTGCGAGATGGACGGAATTCGATTCACAGGGGAATCCGACATGTGGCAACCTTTCATGCGTCTTAGGGTTACCCTCTATTATGCCCCGCCGCGAAGCTTTTTTCACGGGGCCCTTGCATTCGGTCCTCGCATCAAAAAGGCCTCCCAGTTGGAGAGCCTGGGAGGCCTTCGGGAGTTGGCTTGATGGCGGCAGCTTAAAACTCAGGCCGCGGTGCATCCAGGAAGTCGCTGATCGTCTCGGCTGGGCGAGGTTCCGGATCGCTTTGGAACCACGAACCAAACCAGGAACTTTCTTCCTTCTTCTTCGACGAGCGGTAGCCGCCGTTGTATTGATAGCGGGTATTGGTCTTCTTCTTATCATCCGCATCGTCAAACGGATTCAGGAAGTCGGCCGACTTCGAGAAGAAATCCTTCGTCCCTTGATTGAACTTCTGGAGAGTGCTGGGTTCTTTCGACTTCTTTTTGCTACTCGAGGACGAACTGGTCCACGAAAGCGGGTTGTACCACTCGGCCGAAGCAGCGGCAGGCAGCGACAAGCATGAAAGGCAAACGAGTGTCCAAACGAACAGCGTTTTAGTGCGAATCATTTCTCCGACTCCGTTAGTGGAAACATAGCAGGGGCGAATAGTTTCAACTTCCGGAAACCATGTCCAGATCAATCCGCTTTAAAAAGTGACGTTTTGCGACTTTTCTTGCCGATTGTCGCCGCCAGCATTTTTCCTTAGAGTGGCACTTCCCCAATCACCTAACAGGATGCATTCATGTCGAGCGAAATTCCCCGTATTGGCTTCCTTGGCGCCGGGCAGATGGCCCTGGCCATGGCTCATGGCTTTGTCACGAACGGGGGGATCCCAGGTGGCCATATCTTGGCCTCCGATCCGTTTCCAGAAGCCCGAACTCGCTTAGAGAACCAGATTTCCGGCGCGAAGACGGTGACCTCGAATCAAACGGTGGTCGATCAAAGCGACGTGGTCTTCCTGGCGGTCAAGCCACAGATGATGGCCGAAGCTGCTGCCACCATCAACGACATCCCTGATAGCTGCCTGTTTGTTTCGATCGCCGCTGGCCTGTCGATTGCCAAGCTGAAAGAGTTGTTCCCAACGCCGCGGATGATCCGCGTCATGCCGAACACACCTTGCCTGGTTGGTATGTCCGCCTGTGCGTTCTCGGCTGGCGAAGGAGTCGACGCGGCCTACATCGAAGTTACCCAGAAGCTTCTGAGCGCAACTGGCCTGGCTTTGCAGGTTCCTGAAAAGCAGTTGGATGCGGTGACCGGTTTATCTGGTTCCGGTCCGGCGTTCATCTACATGCTGATCGAAGCGATGAGCGACGCAGGCGTTCGCGAAGGACTGCCGCGAGGCATCGCTTTGCAGTTAGCAGCCCAGACCGTCAAAGGGGCCGCAGAGATGGTTCTGGCGACCGGAGAGCACCCGGGTGTCCTTAAAGACAAGGTGGCCAGTCCCGGCGGAACGACCATCGCGGGAATCCACGAATTGGAGAAAAAAGGCTTTCGTGGGGCAATTATCGACGCGATTTCGGCTGCAGCGGGGCGTTCTCGCGAATTAGGGCTGGATTGACAACCCAAACAGCCGATGCGAGTAATATAATGAAATGGCTAAGAGAGACAGCCTGAATGATAAGGAGTCGCCCATGAGTTCGCTCTTTTGCATCATCGACGACAAACACGTACCGATCTATCGCATCCTATGGATATCCGCCGTGCCGCACTTCTGCGGTGAAGAGGATTGCCAGTGTGAAGGGCGGTATGAAGTTCGCTTGGAACAAGGCGAATCGCTGTGGACCAATCGCGAAGAACGCGACGATGTCCTGCAAGCGTTAGAAAAGTGGCACACCGGGGACGACCTGGATGCCGGCGGCCAAGACTTCGAGAGCTGGTCGTAAACGTAACCTTCGCAATCAATCTTTAACTACATATGCAAAGAGCCTGGACGGAAACGACCAGGCTCTTTGTTTTTTGATACGACGCGATTTTACCGGATCTCGGGCACGCGGCAGTTTCCCCGTTACTTCTTGGCGGCCTTCTTCTTGGCGGCCTTCTTCTTCGGGGCGGCGGCACTTGCCTTCTTGGCGGTAGCCTTCGCTGCCGGCTTGCTCGATGCTTTCTTGGTTGCGGACTTCTTCTTGGCTGGGGCTGCGCCGAAGGCTGACTCCCATCCGGCTGAGTACTTTTCGGTGGAGCCCACACGAATGATAGACACGGTAAAAACCTCCTGGAAACGTTAGTGTCCCTGATTTCAGATCAAGAACGTGAATCTTCGTTTAGTTAATAACGTATTTCGCATACAGGTCAAGGACCAAGCCGCTAGCGAGCCAGTCTCTTGTACTTGAAACGATGCGGTTCATCCGCGCTAACGCCCAGACGTTCCTTCCGTTGTCGTTCGTACGCGTCGAAGTTTCCTTCGCACCAGTGCACGTAGCCGTCCCCTTCAAACGCCAGAATATGCGTGGCGATTCGATCGAGGAACCAACGGTCGTGGCTTGTTACGACCACACAACCAACATAGTTCAGAATCGCTTCTTCCAGGGCACGAAGCGTGTCGACGTCCAAGTCGTTCGTCGGTTCGTCCAACAGCAACACGTTCGACCCACGACGCAGCAGCGTTGCCAGGTGAACTCGGTTGCGTTCACCACCGGAAAGCACGCCGACTTTCTTCTCTTGGTCTGGGCCTTTGAAATTGAAGCGTGAAACGTACGAGCGGGCATTGACCTTTCGCTTGCCCAGTTCGATCAAGTCGTGACCGCCACTGATCTCTTGGAAGACCGTCTTCTCCGGATCCAATGCATCGCGCGACTGATCGACGTAACCCAATTCGACCGTTTCGCCCATCACGATCTTGCCCGAGTCTGGCGACTCTTGACCGGTCAGCATGCGGAACAAGGTGGTCTTACCGGCACCGTTCGGTCCGATGATGCCCACGATACCACCAGCCGGCAAACGGAAGTTGAGGTTCTCGACCAGTAGACGATCGCCATAACCTTTGTTGACGTTCTGGACATCGATCACCAGGTCGCCCAGGCGCTTGCCGGGAGGGATCTGGATTTCGAATTCATCTGGCTGATCGTCGTATTGTTCGGCGACCAACTTTTCGTAGGCGTTCACACGAGCCTTACCTTTGGACTGCTTCGCCTTGGCAGACGAGCGAATCCATTCCAGTTCGCGCTGGAGGGTCTTCTGGCGGGCTTCGCTTTGCTTCTCTTCCACGGCCAGACGCTTCTGCTTCTGCTCGAGCCACGACGAGTAGTTGCCTTCGAATGGAATCCCCTTGCCTCGGTCGAGTTCCAGAATCCAGCCGGCGACGTTATCCAGGAAGTAACGATCGTGGGTCACGGCGACGATTGTGCCGGCGTACTGAGCCAGGTGATGTTCCAGCCACAGAATCGATTCGGCGTCCAAGTGGTTCGTCGGTTCGTCCAACAGCAGCAGGTCAGGCTTCTTCAGCAGCAACTGGCAGAGAGCCACGCGGCGACGTTCACCACCAGAGAGGTTCGTCACACCCGATTCGGCATCCGGCAGGTTCATTGCGGCCATCGCGATCTCGATCTCGCGGTCGAGTTCCCAACTGTTGGTCGCTTCAATCTTGTCTTGCAGCGTCGCCATCTCTTCGTAGAGGGCGTTCATCTCGTCTTCTGGCAGATCTTCGCCCAGCTTGCCGGAGATCTCGTTGAAGCGAGTCAGCAGCCCGCGACGCTCGGCCACGGCTTCCTCGACGTTCTCCAGAACGTTCTTATCCGGGTTGAGCTGCGGTTCCTGAGGAAGATAGCCCACCGTAAATCCGTTACTAAGACGGGCTTCTCCGTCAAATTCCTTGTCGATTCCGGCCATAATCTTGAGCAAGGTACTTTTACCTGCTCCATTTCGGCCCAGAACGCCAATTTTTGCGCCCGGATAGAAGGCTAGGTAAACTTCCTTTAATACCTCGCGAGGACCAATCTTCTTGGTCAGTCGCTCCATCTGGAAGATAAAATTCTTGCTTATAGCCATTACCAAATCCCTGTTTAGGGGAACACTTCTAGTCCTTGCGCCATTGCGTACAGTTAAGAAACGCTACCACCCTATGCAAGAATGGGCCCCGCAAACCATTTCCTGTCGGAAAAAATCCTTCCGTCAGGCGGATTTTATGGTTGCAAGCATGCGATTCTCTGGTACGATCCGAAGTGTTGGAAGCACACTCCAACCCTTACTAATCTCATCTCTTGTCGGTACGAATGAATTTGGTTTCGAGGATTCCCATCCCCATTCCTCGCCCCGCCAAAAACTGAATTCTTCTCGCACCATCCCGATCAACAGCGTGGCTAGTCCCCCTAGCCACGCTTTTTTTATTGCCTCATCCCGCTGACCGGCAGCCCTAAGGCAGCGGTCAGCCGCGTATCGCCGAGGCTTTCTCTTTTATTCCCACTCGATCGTTGCCGGTGGTTTTGTGCTGATGTCGTAACAGACGCGATTGACCCCTTTCACCTCGTTGATGATACGGGTCGAAATTCGAGCGAGCACTTCGTAAGGGAGATCGCTCCACGTCGCGGTCATGAAGTCGTCGGTGTCAACACAGCGGACACAGACCGCATTGTCGTAGGTTCGGGCATCGCCCATCACACCCACGCTCTGAACCGGCAGCAGCACGGCGAAGCACTGCGAGGTCGATCGATACAGACCAGCCGACTTGATTTCGTTGACGACGATGGCGTCTGCTTCTCGCAGGACGGCCAGCTTGTCTTCGCTGACTTCGCCCAAGCAGCGAACAGCCAGACCTGGACCTGGGAATGGATGTCGCCAGACAATGTCTTCGGGCAGCCCCAGTTCAATACCCAACTTACGGACTTCGTCTTTGAACAAGTCACGCAGCGGTTCGACCAGGTCGAATCCAAGTTCGGCCGGCAAACCACCCACGTTGTGATGCAGTTTGATCACGGCCGCAGGGCCATCGACCGCGGCACCACTTTCAATCACGTCAGGATAGAGCGTTCCCTGGGCGAGGAACTTGGCGTCCTTGATCTTGGTCGCCTCTTCCTTGAAACACTCGATGAATTCGTACCCGATTCGCTTCCGTTTCTCTTGCGGGTCCGAAACCCCCTTCAGCTTCTCCAGGAAGCGTTCGCGGGCATTCACCACGTGCAAGTCGGTTTTGAAGTGCGACGAAAACTCGGCAATCACCGCGGCTTCTTCGTCTTTTCGGAGCAGGCCGTTGTCGACCAGGATGCAGGACAACTGATCGCCGATCGCGCGGTAGAGCAGGGCGGCAACCACCGACGAATCGACACCGCCGGAAAGGCCACAAATCACGCGAGCATCGCCCACTTCTTCCCGGATACGGGCGATCGTCTCGCGAGCGAAGTCACCCAGTTTCCACGTACCTTCGCAGCCGCAGATCGAGATCACGAAGTTTCGCAGGATCTGGCTACCCAGCGGCGTATGCGTGACTTCAGGATGAAATTGAATGCCGAACTGCTTCCGATCGACGTGACGCATCGCCGCCACCGGACAGGTACGCGTCGAAGCCAACGGGCGGAACAGCCCGCTGATTTGCTCGACCTGGTCGCCGTGGCTCATCCAGACGTCGGTTTCGTCCGGCAAGCCGGCCAACAGGTCGGTTGGATCGCTGATACGGATATGAGCGTGTCCATATTCCCGAGCCGATGCGTTGCGAACATTCCCGCCAAAACGCTCGCACATCAACTGCATGCCGTAGCAAATGCCCAGGATCGGAATGTCGAGATCGAAGATCGATGGGTCGCATTTCGGTGCGTCTGGCTCGTAAACGCTGGAAGGACCACCAGATAGGATGATTCCCTGCGGAGCCAACTCTCGGATGCGTTCTGCCGTGATGTCGTGTCGGACGATTTCGCAGTAAACGTTCTGCTCTCGAACCCGGCGAGCGATCAGTTGGGCATATTGCGACCCAAAGTCGAGAACGAGAACTCGTTCCGAATAGATGTCGGTCATACCAGGGGAGCTGACGGAGGCGGTATCAGGCATAGTTTCCGTCCGTGATCGTCGAGCCGTGAAAGCAGGCTCGGGAAATGAAAAATCCCGCCGAGCAATAGGGCGGGAAGTGGAAACGGGCGATTATATCGCGACTTTTCACTGGTTCCAACCGGCAAGCCTCTCGCAAACGGGGAACTCGCGGGATTCCCAGGCTTTTCAGCGGATCCGCGGCTTCGCGGTGACCACATACGCCTGTTCCCCGATCTTTCGCAGCCCTGCCGAGCCCCTCGAAGGCCAACGGTTTCGCGATGTGGCGATCAATTAATGCTCAGTCCGCACAATCTCACACCAGATCGATGGCTGTTCTTAACGGACAACCGATACCAATTGCGCAATCTCAATCGTCACATGGTGCAAAACACCAAATAGGTGGTTTTGCTTCTCCCATTCGGACTGGGTCTCGGTAAACTGGAGATTCTCTTAGCGAGCTATCGAATTCCCCCCGTTCGTCCAGCCGAGATATTTCACCGATGCGATCCACGCTCTTCCTCTTTGCTCTGTTCGTCTCCCTTTCTCTCACGGCCGGTCAGTCCATCTGCAAGGCCGACGATCCGCAGCCTTCCGCACAGCAATTGGCGGCCGAGATCGATGCGTTGACTCGGCGAGGACCCAACGCCCAATTCCCGTCGCCAACGGTCTTCGACCTGCAAATCGAAGACACCAAGATGCAGAAGTTCCATTTCTCGCGTGACATGAAGACGCTTGTGGCGACCGATACCGGTCCCAACGCCCACGTTTACGACATGGAAACGGGGAAGCGGATTCACCAGTATCCGCTCAGAAAAGACCTTCGTCGTGGCGGTTGTGAGTATACGGTTTCTCCCGACGGGAAGCTCATTCTGGTTCATCAGTACACCAATCAAATCGACGTTGTCGACAGCCATTCGGGCAAAGTGTTGCACACCCATGCAGTCTTGCCAGAGACAACCTCCCAGATGGGATTTTCAATCGATGGCAAGCAAATCTACATGGTCGACATCCGGGGTAACTCTGCAATAACGACCCCGCTGGAAGACGCCACCGAAGTTCATAAGAGCGAAATCGAATTCAAGACCCGGCATATCGCAATGGCGATGGGGCCGCACAACACCTGGTGGAAACGAGTTCAAGGAATCGATGGGGAGACGAAGCATTGGTTCTTCACGGGCGAAAAGATCATGGAAGACCTGATCGTCCTTCCGGAACATTACGCCGTCGACGCGAACGAAGGTGGCTATTGCTGGACCTTGGGGGTCAAAGCGATTTTCGGGCACTTCAACACCGGCAAAAGGGCCGGCACGTTTACCGGAGTTCATGTGGAGTCGGAATATGGCTGTGGCCGAGCCGCCCTCTCGACCGACGGACGGCATATGTCGATGTCTGGTCGCCACTATGTCGAAGTTTATCGCTACAACGACCCGAGCTACCGCGTCGCCTTGATCAAGGTCCCGTCCGAGTTCGTGCATTCGGTTACCTATACCTACCCGGACCACCAATGCCTGGCAGGTCTCAGCCAGGACCGCCAAAGCCTTTTGATCTCGAAAATCGAAGGGAACTGGCTCGATACGGACTATGCAGTTCGGGATGCGATCGAACGTTTAATCGATGCCAAACGCTTCGATGCGTTAGAAGAACTGGGGCGGATGTGGGATGGCAAGATCGACCACTTCCGTGAAGTCGAGCATGAGACGCCCGGCAGCTTCCTGGTTTCGCGAATCGCCCACTACGTGCCGGAAGGTGTCGAACTCGACGTTCGCAATCAATGGTATCGCGAGTGGATCGAGAACCATCCCGATAACTGCAACATGGTGCGACTTGGCTTGTTCTACCATCACCGCTGCGCCGCTTACGACGCACGCGGAGGTGGCTTCGCGAACACCGTGACCGAAGAAGGCTGGAAGGTCTACCGAGAAGAAATCGTCAAGTCGTGGGAAGTCCTGGAACCGATGCTCAACCAGGAAAAGATTCCGGCGGAAGGCTACACCTGTTTGATCATGACGGGCCGCGATTTGCAGTGGGAATACGAGGACATCAATCCGCTACTGCGCAAGTCGGTGGCCGAATATCCGATGTACCACCGCACCTTTGCCGAAGAAGGGGTGGCCCGGCTTCCTCGCTGGGGAGGTCGTCCGGCCGATACGCGTAACCTGGCTAAAACAGCCGCCGACAAGGTCGGAGGGGACGACGGCGACATGTTGTACGCTCATATTGCTCGCCATGTGGCTCGCTTCGTTTCCTATCCCGGGCTGGTAACGGAATGCCGTTTCGATCCGGACCGGGTTCTGCGAGGCTTCGTCCTCATCTCGAAGACCTCCGACGATAAGAAATTGCTGCGGAACGCCTTGAACTTCGCTTCGATGATGGACGACGTCGAGGCAGGCAAAGTCATCGCGCAGCGGATGCTCGATATCGACAACATGCTTGTTTACCGGAGCGCGACCCCGGTCTGGAAAAACGCCTGTATCGAGGTCCTGGAAGAAGCGATTGCCAAGACCGACGATGCTTCGCGAAAAGAAGAACTGAGCAAGCTGCTGGAACGGATTCGTAACATGGGTGACGACCCGGAAGAAAAAGGCGAGAAGGTCCGAGCCTTCCAGGAAGCCCTGGCGGAAGAGAACACGATCTAGACTTCCCGGCAACCATCGAACATTTATCAAGCCTGCGTGACGTTGCGCGTCGTGAAGCGAATCTCGCTTCCATGTTGCTATTCACGCGGGCTTTTTTGTTGGCTGGTCAATTGCTCCATCATTTCCATTTGCACCTGCTGAATCTCGAGCAGGCGTTGCCATTGATGCGACAGCAATTGGTCGAGCTTGGCATGCAGCAAGCGGATCTCGAGCTCGGCCCGAAAGTTCACTTGAAAGTCGTATTCCGACCGCATTCGATCTTTCGATTCCTGGCGTTTCTGGCTCATCAAAATGACCGGGGCCTGGATCGCCGCCAAGCAGGAAAGGACCAGGTTCAGCAAGATGAATGGGTAAGGATCGAACGGCTGCGACTGCAGCCAATGGCTATTGATCATCATCCAGATTGCCGTGGTCGCCATGAACAAGGTCAGAAAGCTCCAACTGCCTCCGAAGCTGGCCAACCAGTCGGATAGTTTCTCAGGCGTGGTTAGCTGACCTTCAAACGTCTCGTTAACGTTTGCCGCGATCGACTCTTGCTCGCGCATGGCATCAAGAACCTGCAGTTCCAACACGGAAAGTTCCCCCTTTTCCTGTTCCAGCAGGTGATGGAAGTATTCCGTTCGGAAGCGGTTAAGACACTCAAGGCAGATCGATCCCTCGGTGCTCCAATCGGGGCGAGCCGCCTGGATCTCTTGGACGATCACATCGCGAAGCGAATCGCCAGGCACCATCTCGGCACAGGGCTTCATCTGGGAACAAAAAGAACAGGGACTCGCCGCATGTTTTCGCCTGGTCATTTCCGCTTCTCGTCACGAAAAGAAACAATAGGATCCGCCGAACTCTGGCAGAATCATACCGTGGACAGCAATCCTCCCCCTAGACGTCCCGTCACGGTTAAGCCTTCGGACGCCTCGTTTACGGACGTTGGAATTGCCGTAAGATGGAAGAAAAACCCGAGGTGGAACCACGATGAAAATCTTGCTGGCTAACGACGATGGCATTTACGCTCCTGGGCTCGCAGCGATGGAAAAGGCCCTGCGAGAGCTGGGCGACGTGACCGTGATTGCTCCGGCAACCGAACAAAGTGGCGTGGGTCACTCGATTACCTTCCTCAGCCCGCTGGTCTGCAAAGCGGTTTACGATGGGGATCGCCGGCGCGGATTCGCCGTGGAAGGGAGCCCGGCCGACTGCGTCAAACTGGGCGTGGTCGAACTGCTGGACGAACGCCCCGACCTGATCGTCAGCGGCATCAATGGTGGCCTGAACGCCGGGATCAACGTTCTATATTCCGGCACGGTCGCCGCTGCGATTGAAGGGGCATTCTTTGGAATCACCAGCATCGCGGTCTCGCTGGAATGGAACGAACATGCCCGCTTTGATCGAGCCGCGGCGATGGCGCGACAGGTCATCTCGCAAATTCTTGAGCGCAAAACGAGTGCTCCCAGGCTGTATAACCTGAACATTCCGACCACCGCCACAGAGCTACCCCCAGGGGAGGCTGAGTTGAAAGTGGTCCCGATGGGCGTGGCTCGTTATGGGGAGCACTTTGTCAAACGGAAAGATCCCCGAAACCGTGACTATTACTGGGCTACCGGCGATCCCCCGCCGGAACATGGCGAAGAAGAAACCGACCTCTCGGCGCTCGAAAAAGGCTTTTTGACCTTATCACCACTGCACTTTGATATGACCGAACGTGCGCAAATTGATGAAATGAAGCCTTGGAATCTTCGCGTCTCTGACTAGGGTAGAAGTACCCCGATTCACTTTTCAATTTAAATTCCGGCACATGACGCCGGCGTCGAATTGCGCATCCGCCGCACAAGGGACCTGTGTGGCTGCGTCTGACTGATCGACATTGCTATGTTTGTACGAAAAGTGATTCTCCTCGGAGTAGTGTCCGTAGGGCTTGGCGCGCTGGTCGCCTCCCCGGCAACGGCTAACGATTGGCTTCTGGCCCCCAGCTTTTACAGCCACGATCCGGAAACGGGTCAACGGGCCGTCCAATACACGCAGCCTCAACCAGCCTATGTTCAGGAAAACCCGTCGTACCTGAAGTCGGGCTATCATCATCGCCGCTCGACCATTCGTGGCTTTGACGGAAGTCTCGACCAATTGCATATCGTCGAAGAATGGGGACGTCCGGTTCGTCCGTATGGCGAATGGGAACGACCTTACCGTCCTTACTCGGTGCCCTATCAACTGTGGGGACAGCCGTATGGCGGTCTGGGACCTGTTTTCCAGAACAACTTTGGTGGCCCCATCAATCCCAACTTGCCACCAGGCAGGAACGGTCCTGGCGGCTACGGCCGTCTCGGTGCCCCTCAGGGTCCGGTCTATTAATCGACCACCAGCGCGGTCACTTCGCTTCGGAAAACCAATCCGGAGCGTTAGCCGTGGCCGTGGCGTACTTGTCGAGCAAAGCCTTCCTCAGCCGAGCGACCACTTGTGGTTGCTGTGAGGCGACATTCTCTTTCTCGCCGATATCTTCGGTCACGTTGTAAAGCTCGAACTTCGTGAACTTTGCCCCGGCAATCAGTGGATAGTCTCCCTTTTTGTAAGCCGCACCAGGCTTCACCTCGCCTTGATCCCACAGGGCAACCAGCTTCCAGTCGCCATCGCGAACGGCCACTTTGCCATCGCCGTACGCTCGGTAGTAATGCCAGAACAGCGGCTTTTCACGCTGAATTGTCTTCCCCTCGAACATGCCCACCAGGCTCGTCCCATCGAGCTTCGACGTGTCGTTTAATTCGACACCTGCCAGTTCGCAGCAGGTCGGCAGAATATCGAGCGAGCAGACCGGCTGATCCGATTCGATCCCGGCCGGCACATGCCCAGGAAATCGAGCGATCCCGGGCACGCGAATCCCACCTTCATAGATGTGCAGCTTCATGCCACGCAGTGGGCCCGACGAACCATGCGACCGCCATGCGTTGGGATAACGATCGAGCGTTTCCGGGCCGTTGTCGCTGGTGAACAGCACCAGCGTGTTGTCCTGCAGCTTCAGTCGCTTGAGCGTTTCCATCAAACTGCCGACCGCGCGATCCATGTTGGTGACGTTGGCATAGTACAACGCTTCTCCCTTCTTATCCGCGTCAGGATAGGTTTCGACCAGCGCGGCTGGCGAGGCGATCGGTTCATGCGGCTCGTGAAAGGTGACCAGTGCGAAGAACGGCTTGGCAGGGTCGCGTTGTTCGAGCCACTTGCTCGCTTCACCGGCCACGACCTGACACGAATACCCTGCGGTCGGGCCGACTTCTTTACCATTGCGAACGAAGTTGTTTGGGTTTTCGTGCGTGGGTGCCGCGTTATTCTGCGTCGCGAACCAATAGTCGAACCCCATGTCGCCAGGCTGCGGCTGATCCGGCGAATTGAACTTGCCGTTACAGTGCCATTTGCCAAACAAGCCGGTCTGATAGCCAGCATCCTTCAGCAGCTTTGCCACCGTTGCTTCCTGCTTCTGGACATGCATCGGCGAGCCTGCCGGAATCCAATCGTAGATGCCAAGCTGCGTGGGTGTTTGACCAGTAATCAATCCTGCCCGCGATGGCGAGCACACCGGGGCCGCGCTGTAGCACGACGTCAGTCGAACGCCTTCGGCCGCCAGCTGATTGAGATGCGGCGTTTTGATCGATGGGTGACCGAAGCACTCCAGATCGCCGTACCCCAAGTCGTCGCATAAGATCACCAGAACGTTCGGGCGGTCGTCTGCCCAAACCGACGCAGGCAACCCGAGCAGAACCAACAACAGCAAGAACGAAGACCAGCGCATTACAGAAAGCCTTTCCACGGAGAGGGGCAGGGGAGGAGGAGGCGAGGTACCGACCAAACTTAACAGGTCCGCAGAGAGAAAGCTACTTTGCGGCGGGCTCCGCCGGCGCGGCCTTCTTGATGACTTCCGCGTGGGCGATACGAGCCGTATTCCACATGTATTCGCTGATGCGGCTTGAGCCTGCTTCCAGCAGTTTCTTATCGCCGGCCTGAGCCAGGTAGTCGGCTGCCTTGGCCTTGTCGTCTTCCGCCAGGTAATACAGCCCCACGTAAAGGAGCGTGTAGAAACGATAGCCTGCCTCGGCCTCGCCATTGAGTTCCGTCTGCTGCATCTTTTCCAACAGTTGCTGTGGTGTCAATTTGCCGCGATACAGTTCCAACACTTCCATCAAGCCTGGTCGCGAATCGCGTTCGATCGGCAACAAGGTCTCGCGGGCAGTGGCGACACCTTTCGACTTAGCCAGACAAAGATATCGCCAGACCGAGTTCTCGACGTCCTGATCGTGGTAGTTCTGGTAATCGAGAAACTGCTTTGCCCCTGCTTCGTAGTCGCCGGCGAAGTAGCACGAGATGCCACGTTCCCAAAGTTCATCGCTGCGGCGTGGTTCGAGTTTAATGAGCTGGTCGAAGTCGGCCACCGATTGGCGGAAGTTTCTCACCTCGAAGTTTGCCACGCCCCGTAAGTAATAGAGTCGCGGGATTTCAGGACGAAGCTCGATCATGCTGTCCAGGGCCTTCACCGCCCCAGCACTATCCGATTGAGCCCAAGCCTTTTGAAGCTGAGAGCTGAACTGCGTAAACTTCTCTTCGGAGTCTTCTTGGCCCAGAGCCAAGCTTGAGAGACCGAAAACGAGGAGAAAGAAGCTACACCCCGTCAAAAAGCGGGAGATCGTCGTTGAAGTCGCGATGCACATCGTGAACAATCCGTTGGAGGGGCTTTCGGCGAATGCGACGCTGAGCCTCTTCCAGAAGGCACCAGCGAGACCGAAAGTCGTTGGCCGGAGGACGTGTGGTCACCGGACCAACGTACTGAAAAGCATGGGCTCGCAGGATGCCAGGCTCTTCATTTCGAGAGCGGCGAAGTGTTGCCACCGGCCCTGATGCTAACGGACGTACCCGCAGATTCCAATGGTTTTCGATATGGCCCAGTAGTGTTTCCGGCATCTCCACCGCAGGCATCGCGAATGTCGGGAAGCCCCAGCGAGCAGACTGCGGATCGGTCTTCAGCCAGAACTCCATTCCAAACGCAGTCCTTCGCACGACCACTGCGCAGATCCATTTTCTGTGGGGCATTCGAGGTCGATTGGGCGAAAGTACACGACAAAGCAGTAAACACAACCAGTCCCTCAGAGGGACCCTCTACGATGGTACTGGAGATCTACCTTATCGGCAACTAATTGGACAGGGAATGAAGGGTTTTATCCGTAGTGGCCCCCATTCGAGCGAGAACGATACCGTCAAAGCAGTGACGCGACGGCATCGATAGCACCAATTTCGCAAGTGTCCTGTATGTGGCTGTTTTTCGCTGGTTTCTTAACAACCGGGTTGGTAGAGCAGCGTCCATTGCCCAGTTGTCTCATTATTTACCCACTGCTACCTCGCAATCGCCACCACGGCGATGCATCTGCAAGCAGCCATCACCACCCCCTCGCAGGAACTGGTTTTAAGCGAAAATCGGATTGAATCGACCAGATATGGTCGCGTTTTCGCGTAAATGGGACCGCACTGCAGAGCCAACGATGGGCAAATACCCCACAGTTAAGGTAGTTGCATCATCCTGATTTCATCTCAGTTTGACAGGCCGTTCTCAAATTAAGACAGAGCGTCGGTAAATCAGTGATTTTTCTTGAGCCAAAATAAAGAATTTTCTCTGCCCGTAACCTACTACAAAAGAACAACTTACAAAACCATGCAACTCAACCCAGTCTGCTTTCCCGAGTTCTGGCCCTTGAGTTGCACTAGTCGACTGCAACATCGAGGGACTCAGCACAGTGAGTGTCGAGACCTCATCAAACGGCAAATTACCCGGTCAAGACGATCTAATTTTAAATCCGCCACGGAGGAGTTGAGGTCATGTTAGTTCTGAGTCGTAAAGTCGGTGATTCGATCAAGATTGGCGATAACATCGAAATCGTGATCAATCGTATTTCAGGCAACCGAGTCACCATCGGCGTGGAAGCTCCGAAAGATGTCCGGATTCTTCGCGGTGAAGTCGAAGTCGATCTCGACGACCATAGTGAGGCCGTCCTCGCTTTGAGTGGTCTGCTGGGTGCAGCTCAGATTGACTATAGCCACGCGGCAAGCTAATTCAATTCACCCGACGCCGCGTTTCGTTGGCCGCGGCATCGGGTTGATGTGATGCTAGTACCGTCGCGCTTCACGGTCTGGGAAACTGGCTATCCAGCTTCTCGGAGATCCAACCTGCCAGTCGGTCCACAACGGTTTCGTCCCGTAACAGAACGGGGTGATGTAGGATGACCGTGCGTTCGCTGGCATCCTTCGCATATGTGAGCTGTCCTACCTTCCGAGCTTGGCTCGGTGGGCGTTTAGTGAATCCACGGAATCCCTCTGCCAAGGGAACTCCGTCTCTCTGAGCGTTTGTGAACAGCCACCGAGCAGTCTCCGTCGATTCGCATATCCACGCATGTTTATAGAACGCTGGCTCTCCCAACGCGTTCCATGCGACTGGCTCCAATAAGTTATTAAAACGGTGTAGTGCTGCGCGCAGACGCTCGATATTCGCCAAACGCGTTTGATTCGCTGCGTCGAGAGTCTGCCATTGCGGCAACAGCACTGCTGCTTGCAGTTCGCTCAGTGGAAATGCGTGATTCCCCCGCTCGCAGAAGACTTTTGCCCGCTGCATTAAATCGGCCCGGTTGGACAAGATTGCGCCGCCACGCCCGGCGGTGATCAGCTTACTGCCGCCAAAGCTCAAAACGCCTACATCTCCTAGGCTTCCCAGCCGCTTTCCATCCAGTCGTCCGCCTGTCGCCTGGCAGGCATCTTCGACAATCGCCAAGCCGTGGCGATCGGCGATTTCGCCAATCTGTTTCATGTCGGCGATCCCACCATGCAGGTGAGAGACGATGATCGCCGAGCTCTTTTCGCTGATCGCTTCTTCAATTTGCCCCGGATCAATACACCAAGTCTTCGGATCAATATCCACCAATACCGGGAACAGCCCCACGTCCTGGATCGCTCGGAAGTTGCCCGGAAAGTCGTACGCGGCGAGCAACACTTCGGAACCTGCCGGCAAATTTAATCCTTGCAACGCAATTTGGACTGCGATCGTGCCTGAAGCACATGTCAACGCATGATCGACCTGGTGAAAGGTGGCGAGTGTCGCTTCCAGCTTCTCGACGTTGGGGCCGTGATAATGTCCCCAACTGCCGTCTTCATACGCGCTGAGGATCGCATCGCGAATGGCTTCGTTGTTGTTGGTTGGCCAAACGTTCCACTCTGGATTCCAGGCCGGTTCCACTTCGTGATCGCTGATAGCTATCTCCTCGCAATTTCCGCTCGGCTGGGTGGTTTTTGAGTCGATCTTCCATTGACGAACTTTTCTCAATCTTTGTATTGTCTTCCGGCCTATTGCCCTGTCCAGCGTGGATCAAGGGTTCTTGGCAGCGAGTTTCCGGAGCCAACAACAACCAACGTCGAGATCAGTCGTATGATCCGTTCGATAGATCGCACCATGATTGAACCCGATCAGGGACGCTTGTTCGTTCGAACTAACGGCTGCCTTTTGCTTCTCTTGCTGATTCTGGTCAGCGGTTGCGGTACCCAGAGATGGGCGAGTGTTCGCAAGACTCCCAGCAATCCGCTGGCAGGCCCACTGCAGTTGATGTCGAAAGATGGGCCGGCGGTTACCAAGCGCACACTTCAAACCCTTCGCCAATTGAACCTCGATAAATATGCCCATGGCAACTACGAAGAAGGATTGACGAAGCTCTCGAAGGTGATCGAGAAAGAGCCTACCGGCGAGAACCTTTACACCTATGCCGAGCTTTCGTACGTCGCCGGTGCCCGAGCCGATGCCGTTGGCCGCGATGCGACCGCCCTGGAAATGTACGCCGGCAGCGTTTCGCACGCCTATTATTACCTGTTTGAATGCCGCGATGGTGTTCGTGCGGATGGCTACGATCCTCGCTTCCGCCAGGCTTGTGACATTTACAACAAATCCCTGGAAGGCTCGCTCCGATTGGTCAAAGCCCAGGGGCGTTTCCGCCAGGGCGAAACCTACCGCATCCAAACGCCAAACCAAGAGTTCCACGTTTCGCTCGATACCGTGGGCCGCTGGAAAGACACGAAGTTTCAAGACTTCAAGTTCACTTCCGACTACGAAGTCGAAGGTTTGAAAAACCAACATCGTCAGTATGGCTTGGGTGTTCCGCTGATTGCTGAATGCAAAGACCAACCTCCTGAAGCGCCCGGCTCGGATTACTTCCCGCCGAATCTCACGTTCGCGCTAACGGCGTTTCTACAAGTCGAACAAGATCCGACGATTGATCCGAAAACGAAGAAGAGCATTCACTACTGTAAGATCCTGCTCTACGACCCTCTGGAAGAACCTGAGATCGCAATCAACGGGCAGACGATTCCACTGGAAGCGGACATCAGTACACCGCTCGCCTATTTGCTCGATCAAGGAAAGGTTTCGCAAACCTACCTGGCGACGCTGGGGATGTTGACGCCAGGCGCTCAACAAGATCGCCGCGGGGTCTACATGTTGGAACCTTACGATCCCAAAAAGATCCCCGTCGTGATGCTGCATGGCTTATGGTCCAGCCCCATGACCTGGCTCGAAATGTTCAACGATCTGCGAGCCCAGCCTGAAATCCGCGATAACTACCAGTTCTGGTTCTATATGTATCCGACGGGTCAGCCGTTCTGGATTTCGGCGTCGCAGTTCCGTTCCGACCTCGATGGATTACGCCAGCAACTCGACCCACATCATACCGCTCTGGCCCTCGATCAGATGGTCTTGGTCGGGCATAGTATGGGGGGACTGGTCTCGCGCATGCAAACCATCGAAAGTCAAAGCGAGTTCTGGCATCTGGTCAGCGACCGGTCGCCGGGCGAACTACATGGCAGCGAAGAAGACACGCAAGCACTCAAGAACGTGCTGTTCTTCCATCCAAGCACATCGGTACGAAGAGTCATCACGATGGGCACGCCGCACCGCGGAAGCGACTTTGCAAACTCGACAACGCGTTGGTTGGGCAAGAACCTGATTGAACTGCCAACGTTTGTCACTGGTAGCAGCAATCGCCTAGTGGCAGCGAACCCTGGCTTCTTCAAGAACAAAGACTTGTTGGAGATCAGCACCAGCGTCGATTCTTTGGCACCGGACTCGCCTGTGCTGCCGGCGATCCTCGAAGCCCCCAAAGCACCATGGGTCAAATACCACACGGTGATCGGTGTCGTTGATCAAGAGACGTGGCTGGGCTATTTCTCGGGGCGCAGTGATGGCATCGTGAAATACGAGAGCGCCCATTTAGACGAGGCTGTTTCGGAGAAGATTGTGACCGCGGATCATAACACGGTCCATCGAAACCCAGAGAGCGTGCTCGAGGTTCGACGTATCCTGCGGGAACATATTCAGCAGTTGCGGCAGGAATACTATAGTTCGCTTCAACAGCCGGCGATCGCTCCGATGCAAACGCCTGAGATCATGCCGGCAAGTCACCTGGCCCCAGTAGAAACGCTGCCACCTTCGCAGCCCGTAAATACCTTGAGGCCTAGCATTTATTCGACTCCCCCGTCGCCCAATTAGAACGAAATCGAGGGAGTCGCTATCCTTCGACTAGCCAAGGGAATTGGCGGCCCGAGCAGCGATGAACTCTCGCATGCTGGCAGCACGTGGCGAGTTATTCTGATTCTTCGCTTCGGCTTCCGGATTCAAGCGAAACGAGATGACGCGGTATTCCTCGTTGCCTTTAGGCTTACCACCCAACGAAACAGATTCCATCTGATCGATCCGTGGTGCAGCGGCTTGAGGCTCGGCCTCTTTGGCAGGGGCAGATTCTTCTTCAGGTTCCAGTTCACTGCGGACAATCTTGACGTCCGAAGGGGCTTCGATGCCGATGCGAACCGTGTTGCCCTTCACCTTCAGGATGGTGATGGTGACGCCTTCGCCGATCTGGATCTGCTGCTGCTGCTTACGAGTCAGAACTAACATGGTTTTTTACACTCCGTTGCAAAAGGGAAAATCCTAGGTGGTTGTTTTGGTATCTCAGAGCACTTGCAAAGGGGATGCCAAACCACTTGAAAAAGAGCCCAGATTCCTCCAAATGGTTCATTCAGCGGGATTTAGTGCAAATCTGTTCACCACCTGGACTGCCAAGTAGTGTACAAATTTTCAAAATGAAGGCAAGCAACTTTGTCGAAATGACAAAACGGCAGGGAAAAATTGGCCAAAGTGGGGCCTGCATCCGAAAGAGGGTCGTTCGCGAGAGATGCGACGAGAATAAAAAAACGCCCAGCCACATGACCAAGGGCAGCATGTCGCCATCAAAGCGACTCAGGTCATATGGCCGGGCTGGGGCTTGGAAATGTACGCGTCGGCCAGCAAACATTCGTAATGCGCTGGTCAGCCCCTGAATTGCAAATCGAATATAACTTGTGGAAAGCTACGGCATTTACCGTATTTCGCCTCAGACGCAAAAAAATTCAAAAACTGGGCACTGCCACCGCTGATATTGGAGGGGTTATCTCGCCTGCTTGTTCCCCTCGAGGGTCAAAAAACTGGTAAGAAATCAGCCGCCACTCGCCATCGGGGTCCTTTTGGAAGGTCAGCACCAGGAACGTCGCAAAATCTCCATCCCAGGCCTCGTTATTCTTTAAATGACCTTCCATCTTCACGTTCAGCTTGGCGACCCCGATGATCGGCGTCGATCCGGTCATGATCGTCACTTCCAGGTTGCGTTTCAGCTTGATGTGCTCGATCTGCACGTAGGCCATTTGTCGTTCGGCGACCGACTTGATCTGTTCAGCATCATCTGAGATGAAGCTTTTGACTCGTTCGACGTCGTTCGCTTCCAGGGCAGCGGCAATCTGATAGACCACCCCTTCGATGCGTTCCCTTTCGGTGACTACCACATATTCGAGGGCGAGGGCGAGCGAGCAGAGTGCGATCCAGCCAATCAGCAGGTAAAGAAATAGCTTCTTGCCGGTCTGCATCATCGTGCCGGCCAGAATCGCCCCGCCGATTACGGCGATGATGATGATCGGTAACGACTGTTCAAAGATCCACATGCGCGGGTCACCGTTTATGTTGATGGCTCTTCCGGTGGGGGTGGTGTGCGAAAGCGGAGATACCACAGACGCCCCCAACCAATCGAGACCAGGATGCCAAGGATGGCAAACAGGTAGTTCAGGCCGATCAGCGTGTTGCCTGGCGATGAAACCGCGACGTTTTCTGCGTCGGGGGTGCCAGAGGCCTGATTGGCGATTTGACGAGCCTGGTGCTGCCGCTCGATGTTGGCCTGCCGGATATCAAGCTTGCCACGGAAGAACACCAGCAAAATGAGCGCGACCGTGGCGAACAGATAGAGCCAAAACCAAGGAGAATCGGTGATCGGCTCGCGCTGCGGCGAAAGGGGCTCGCTCATGATTGTAGTCTAACTGAACCATTCAGAATGGTCGAAAGAAAAAACAAGGGGCCACCAATCGGGGCCCCTTGCCATGTCTTCTTCAAGATCGAGCCACCTCACATGGACCAGCCAGAAGAGGGGCTCGTTGCTCGTCAGCAAGCTTACTTGCCGCGACGCTTCAGCAGAGCTGGACCGCCGTACAGAGCCAGGTCGCCCAGTTCGGCTTCGATGCGAAGCAACTGGTTGTACTTGGCCATACGATCGCTACGCGAAGCCGAGCCAGTCTTGATCTGACCGGTGCCCAGGGCAACCGCCAGGTCGGCGATGAAGGCGTCTTCGGTTTCACCGCTGCGGTGGCTGGCGATGCTGGTGTAATCGTTCGCGTGAGCCAACTGGATAGCGTTGATCGTTTCAGTCAGCGAACCAATCTGGTTGACCTTGATCAGAATGCTGTTGGCGATGCTTTCATCGATACCACGCTGCAGACGTTCGGTGTTGGTCACGAACAGGTCGTCACCCACCAGCTGGCAGCTGTGGCCGATCTTGTCGGTCAGCATCTTCCAGCCTTCCCAGTCGTCTTCATCACAACCATCTTCGATCGAGACGATTGGGTACTTGTCAGCCCAGGCAGCCAGGAAGTCGACCATGCCGGCCGAATCAATTTCCTTGCCGTCGATGGTGTAGGTCTTCTTATCCTTGTTGTACAGTTCGCTCGAAGCGACGTCCAAAGCGATGAAGACCTGTTCGCCAGCCTTGTAACCAGCGGCGTCGATCGATTCCATGATCAGGTCGAGGGCTTCGATGTTGCTGCCCAAGTTCGGGGCGAAACCACCTTCGTCACCGACAGCCGTGTTGAGGCCCTTACCCTTAAGAACCTTCTTGAGGCTGTGGAAGACTTCGACGCCACAGCGAAGAGCATCGCCGAACTTGTCGAAACCGAGTGGGAAGACCATGAACTCTTGAACGTCGACGTTGTTGTCGGCGTGCGAACCACCGTTGACGATGTTCATCATCGGAGCCGGCAGGGTGCGTGCACCAACGCCACCGAGGTAGCGGTACAGCGGCAGACCCGAAGCAGCGGCGGCTGCCTTGGCAACGGCCAGCGAAACACCCAGGATCGCATTGGCACCCAGCTTGGCTTTGTTGGGCGTACCGTCCAGTTCGATCATCAGTTCGTCGATGTGCGTCTGGCTGGTGGCGTCTTCACCGATCAAAGCGTCTGCGATCACGTCGTTGACGTTTTCAACAGCCTTGGTAACGCCCTTGCCAAGGTAAACGTTCTTGTCACCGTCACGCAGTTCGAGGGCTTCGTGAACGCCGGTGCTGGCACCGCTAGGAACTGCAGCGCGGCCAACCACGCCATTGTCCAGAATCACTTCGACTTCCACCGTCGGGTTACCGCGGCTGTCCAGGATCTGAAGTCCGCGAACGTCGACAATCATGCTCATGGTTTTGGCTCGTCTTCTAATAAGTGTCAAAAATGGGAGTGTGTATTTCCGAATTCCGCACGCATGGGGCAGAATGCGGAGAAACTCGAACGCACTAGGCATTCAAGCGGTTTTTCAAAAATCGCCGCCATTTTGACCCATATTGGGGCCGCTTGCCAAGGATGGGACGGGTCGTTGTGGGGAATTTTCCCTACCGTTAAATTCGTGAGTAGCCCAAGCTTCACCTATTCCCGCCCCATCGGGGGAAAACTGAGGAAATCATGTTCACCGGCTTAGTTGAAACCCAAGGAAGAGTCGTCGCCCTTAAACCCGAGGGACCGGGGGTTCGACTTTCATTAGACAGCCCCCTGATCGCTGGAAGTGCCAGCCTGGGGGACAGTATCGCCGTGAATGGATGCTGTTTAACCGTGGTCAGCATTGCCGAAAATGTTGTCGACTTTGAAGCTGGGGAAGAAACCTTAAAGCGAACCAATCTTGGCCAGCTTGCCACCGAAAGCGTCGTGAACCTCGAAAGATCGCTGCAGTTGGGTGATCGATTGGGGGGGCACCTGGTGACGGGGCACATCGACACGACCGCGCAACTGGTCGAACGAAATGACGATGGCGAGTGGTGCACCATGTGGTTTGAAGTGCCTGCCGAGTATGCTCGTCAGATGGCCAGCAAGGGTAGCGTCGCGATCGACGGTATCAGTCTGACTTTGGTCGATGTGACCGATACTCGGTTTAGCGTCGCCCTGATTCCGCATACGCTGGATGCTACGACGCTGGGTCAACGCAAGACCGGCGATACCGTCAACATCGAGACCGATTTGCTGGCCAAGTACGTCCAGCGACAACTGGCAACCCAGCCGAAGTAACCCACCGTACACGCTCTTTAGCAGAAACCGATTTCGCGCATGCCTGAAATTCGTAATCAAACGATCTCGTACCTGACGAGCAAATTCCGCGAAATCGGAATCCGCCCTGTCTCGAAGCACGGGCAAAACTTTCTGATCGATATGAACCTGCTCGACTTGCTGGTTCGGTCCGCCGATCTACAAAAAGATGAAGTCGTGCTGGAAATCGGCACCGGAACCGGCACCTTGTCGACGCGTATGGCGAACGAAGCAGGGCACCTGGTGACGGTCGAAATCGATCCGCACATGGCGACGTTCGCTTCGGAAGAACTCGACGACTTCGAGAACGTCACGCTGCTGAACTTCGACGCGCTGAAGAACAAGAACAACTTCCGCCCGGAAATGATCGAGACGATCCAGGAGAAGATGGCCGAGCTTGGTACCACCAAGTTCAAGCTGGCGGCCAACCTTCCTTACAACGTCGCCACGCCGATCATCTCCAATCTGCTGCGAACCGAGATCACGCCCAAGAGCATGACGGTGACGATCCAGAAGGAACTCGCTGAACGAATCGTTGCCGAGCCGAGCACGAAGGATTACAGCGCCCTGTCGGTTTGGATTCAAAGCCAGTGCAAATGCGAACTGGTTCGCATCCTTCCGCCACGCGTCTTCTGGCCAGCTCCGAAGGTCCACTCGGCGATTCTGCACATCGAGGTCGAACCGGAACGCCGGGCCCAAATCCCAGACCTCGAGTTCTTCCACGAGTTCAACCGAGCGTTGTTCTTCCATCGCCGCAAGTTTCTGCGGAGCGTCCTGCACAGTGCGTTCAAGGGCCGGCTCGAGAAGGCCGAGGTCGACGAAGTAATGCAGCAAGGCAATCTCGATCCAACCAGCCGCAGCGAGTGCTTCACGGTCGACGAGATCCTGGCGATGAGCGAACTGTTCCGCCAGCATTTGGCTCAGTAACTTTCCGAGCGAAACGATCCAAACATAAAAAAACGCCGTCAAACTGACGGCGTTTTTTCGTTTCGATTGGTGCTTCAGCCAGGTCGCTTACTTCGAGCGGTTCAACTGGGCCGAGATCGGAAAGTGATCCGACGGGGTATGACCGTCGCGGTTGTTTCGCAGGATCGAAGCCTTCATAACGTTGAAGTTCTCGGAGACGCCAATCCAGTCGATGCGATCGCCGCTGGTGGCAGAAGGCTTGAATCCGTTAAAGGTGCCTTCTTCAGCGGATCGCTTCGGAGTCGCAATGCGATACGAATCGCCGAACACCGAGTCTTTGCCTTCGGCCTGGGCGAACATCGCTTTGTAAGGAGCGGAGTCTTCACCGGCGTTGAAGTCACCGGTCAGCACCAGATCGCAGTCGGCGAACTGGGCAGCCCAGTTGCGGATTTGCTTGGCCGATTCGATCCGGGCTTGTTCACCGCGATGATCGAAGTGCGTGTTAACGTACAGGATCGGGCGATCGCTCTTCGACTTCTTATCTTTCAGCTTCACCCAGCTCGCCATCCGCGGCAGGCTGCTGTCCCAGCTTTTGCTGCCAGGAACTTCGGGGGTTTCGCTCAGCCAGAAGTGGCCACCATCGAGCTTTTCAAAGCGATCGGTGCGAAAGAAGATCGCACACATCTCACCCTTTTCTTTGCCATCTTCGCGGGAAGCGGCGTGGACTTCGTAGCCGGGCAGATGCTTGGCGATGAAGTCGCGTTGGAAGTTTAAGCATTCCTGCGTTCCCAGCAGGTCAGGCGAGACCTCCTGAATCGTTTCGACAAGGAACTCTTTTCGGTTGTCCCAGACGTCGTCGCCATCATTGGCCGAACCGTAACGGACGTTGAACGACATCACCGTCAATTGATCGGCCGGTTTCGTTTTTGCGTCGGCGTCCGCATCGGAACTGAACAAGGTCGCGGCGGCAATCCCTGCCAGCAAGGACAGGGCACAAAGCCAGATCGTGCGCATTAGCTATCTCATCAACAAATCGCGGGGGGAGGGGGAAGGTTGGATGCCAGAGCTGGGTCGGCGCTGGCATCCTTATTAACTGGCCGTTAGGTCTTAGGCCAATTGAGCCCCCGGCTTGCCACTTTCAACAACGTACGATGCGCGGGTCACTTTCGGTGCGCCAGGCTTGTCGACAAATTCGACCACCTGGTAATCGCTACGCCACTCGGTCGGAGTGACCGTGCAACTGACGTAACCACGCTGAGCGTTGTAGAACTTGACGTACGGGTTCTCGCGTTTAATTCGATCTGCGTATGCGTCCGACTTCTGCAGGCTGCCATTGCCGCCTGATGAGATCGACGTGCACACAAACTCGGTTCCCATGATGGCGGCCTTCTCGTCGGAGAAGTTCGCCTTCAGGTCATTAACCCAATTGTTATGGATATCTCCGGTCAAAACCACTGGATTTGGAACTTTGCGGTCTTGCATGAAGGCCAACAGGCGATCTCGCGAGGCGGTATACCCAGGCCATTGATCCATACTGTAGGCTTGTTTGTCACCCTCCAGGCGATCGGCAGGGGCCATCATCACCTGTTGTCCCAGGACATTCCAGTTGCTTTGCGAGGCAATCAGGTCTCGCATCAACCAATGTTCCTGCTTTTCGCCCAGCAACGTGTTTTTCGGGTCGAGAGCCGCCTCGTTCATCGGTTTTAAACCGTCGCCATTCGGCTGATCACTGCGATATTGCCGGGTATCGAGCATCTCGAAGTTCGCCAACTGGCCGTAAGGAATCCGGCGATAGAGCTGCATGTGCGGCCCCTTGGGCATGCTTCGCTTGCGGAGCGGCATCGATTCGTAATAGGCCTGATAGGCATTGGCTCGACGCAGCAGGAAGTCGGCTGGATTGACGTCGTCTTCTTCCGAGATGTCCGCGGCGCAGTTGTTGTCGAACTCGTGATCGTCCCACACCACCAACCAAGGGCACTTCGCATGGGCGGCTCGCAGGTGCTCGTCCGAGCGGTACAACGCGTACCGATTGCGGTAATCGGTCAGCGACTTGATTTCCGAACCGGTATGCTGCCGAACTGCTTTCTTGTTCTCGCCATATTCGTAGATGTAATCGCCGAGGTGCAGCACCAGGTCGAGGTCTTCCTGAGCCATGTGCTCGTAGGCGGTGAAGTAGCCATGCTCGAAATGCTGACACGAAGCGAACGCGAACCGCAGCTTATCGGCCATCACGTTGAACGCCGGCGTCGTGCGGGCTCGACCGGTCGGACTGACCGCGTCGCCACACTGAAATCGGTAATAGAACCAGCGATCGGCCGGCAATCCGGCGACTTCGATGTGAACCGAGTGCCCCAGTTGTGGCGTCGCCAGGGTTTTGCCCGACTGCACGATCTTCCGGAAGCCTTCGTCTTCGGCCAGTTCCCAGGTGACCTGGAACGCATCGTCCGGCATGCCACCACCGTTGATCGGATCGGGTGCCAGGCGGGTCCACAGCACAAACCCATCCGGACTCGGATCGCCGGATGAAACGCCAGAGGTGAAAGGATCGCTGGCGAAGCTCGCGTTGGTCTTCAAAGCCCCTTGAACACATTGTCCCAACCAAGGAAGCAAGGTGAGGGAACCAGCCCCCAACACAAACTGACGACGGTCCGAAAGAAAGGCTTGGGCAGCCGATTGGAAGGAAGGAGAGGTCACCGGCGGGGACTCCTAGGCAAAAATGTTGCTGTCAAACAGGGATGTGTTCAGGGTACAGCGAATGCCTTGTCGAACAACCAGCATGCCCGATCCAGAGACCGATCTCAACACGATCTTCATTTGATTTCGGGGCCCGACATCCTCTTATCCCCCGATAAAACTATTCCAACTATCCCAATCCCTCCCCCATAGTACTGGTTTTCCGGGGGCAATTCTGATTCTCAGATACTCCCCCCGAGGCTCGTTTACGTTATCATGAGGGTTTGCCCATTTCGGGGCGGAAAGCGCCATAAGCTCATTCATAGCCGAAAGTTTGCAAGCCATGCAGTTCATCGAAATGACAGGCAAAGAATTGATGGATGCCTTGCACGACGACGAATTGACTCCCGATGATCTGCGAAAGTCGCATATCACCGAGACATCCATCGTGCGCATCAACCGCCAGGGCGACATTGAAGTTCGTCGACCGGAAGGCTGGGATGTTGTGGGTGGATTGATCGGCGAATACGAAGGCCGAATTCTCAAGAGCTGTGGTCGCACGTGGGCTTAAGCCCCGTCGCTGGCCTTGCATTTGAATGATTCATGCAAGTACATAACCCCTTACTCTCGTCCCATTCCCAATGCACGGCGTCCTGTCGCCGCCTGCCACTGCGAGCCTGGATGCGCTAACGCCGCGTCGCTCGGAACCCAGATGGCCGTTTGCGAATTGCCAATCGGAGAATGAAAAACTCGTGACTCCAGAGATGCTCAACTCGTTTACCCCTCCCTCGACGAACATCGTGGATCGCTTGCGCCATCGTGCCGAGCACCTGGGGTCGCAGGTTGCTTTCACCTTTCTGGTCGATGGGGAAGACGAAGAGGTCAAGCTGACTTACGAACAGCTCGACCATCGCTGCCAGGCGATCGCTGCGGAATTGCAAGCCCGAGGCATGGAAGGGGAGCGTGCGCTGCTGCTGTTTCCGCCGGGGCTCGATTTCATCGCCGCCTTCTTCGGTTGCCTTTACGCCGGTGTCGTTGCCGTGCCGGCCTATCCGCCGCGCCGCAATCGCAACATGGTCCGCATCCAGGCCATCGCCGACGACGCCCAGGCCAAGGTCGCCCTGACCATCTCGGACGTGTACGACCGCATGGTCCCGATGTTCGAGGAAACCCCAGGCCTGAAGACGATCGAATGGATCCGAACCGACAAGGTTGAAGACCAACAGGCCGATGCCTGGAACCAGCCGCGCATCACGGCCGAAACGCTCGCCTTCCTGCAGTACACCTCCGGCTCGACCGGAACGCCCAAGGGTGTGATGTTGTCGCATGGCAACATGATGCACAACTCGGCGTTGATCTCGTATGCCTTCGAACATACCCGTAGTGTCCGGGCCTGCTTCTGGCTGCCGATGTATCACGACATGGGTCTGATCGGCGGTGTGCTTCAGCCAATGCAGATCGGCCAGCCAAACGTGCTGATGTCGCCGATGGCCTTCCTGCAGCAGCCGTATCGCTGGCTTCGCGCGATCTCGAAGTATCAGTGCAACATCAGCGGCGGTCCGAACTTCGCCTACGAGCTGTGTGTACAGAAGGTCACCCCGGAACAACGTGAAAAGCTCGACCTGAGCAACTGGGAACTTGCCTTTAACGGTGCCGAACCAGTCCGACCAGAAACGATCGATCGCTTCTCGAAGGCGTTCGAATCGTGCGGTTTCCGCCGTGAAGCGTTCTATCCGTGCTATGGCATGGCAGAGGCTACGCTCATCATCTCCGGCGGTATGAAAAAGAGCCCGCCGGTAATTCAGGCCGTCGATGGCTACTCGCTCGATCATCATCAGGTGGTCGACGCCGATCCCGACGACGACGGTGCCCGTTTGATCGTCGGCTGTGGCAACACGCTTCCCGACCAGAAGATTCTGATTGTCGAGCCCGATACGCTCGTGAAACGCCAGCCCGATGAAGTCGGCGAAGTCTGGGTTCAAGGCCCGAGTATCGCCAAGGGCTACTGGCGAAACGAAGAATCGACCGAAACGATCTTCAACGCGTTCACTTCCGATACGAAGGAAGGTCCGTTCCTGCGAACCGGCGACCTTGGTTTCATGAAAACCAATGGCGAGCTGTTCATCACCGGTCGCTTGAAAGACATGCTGATCGTGCGTGGTGTGAACCGGTATCCGCAAGATATCGAGCAGACCGTCACGCAGTGTCACGACCTGATGGAAGGGATGACCGCCGCGGCCGTCGTCGCGGAAGTCGCCGACAAAGAACGCTTGATCGTCGTGGCCGAAGCGCCGCGTGCCAAGCGAAAAGACCTGACCGACATCATCGCCGCGATCCGCCGGGAAGTGGCGATCGAACATGAAGTCTCGGTCGATGGCGTCGCCCTGATTCGTCGCGGCTCGATCCCGAAGACTTCCAGCGGCAAGATCCAGCGACACGCGTGCAAGGAACACTTCCTGACGCATACGCTGCCTGTTTTGGAACGCTGGGTCGCTTGGGACGAAGTTCAGGTCTCCGAAGAGATTCAACGCGTCAAGCTTCGCCGTGCTCAATTGGAGGCGGCCCGAGCCGACGCCGAAGGTCTGGCGGTCTCCGATCCGATGGTCCGTCAACGAACCGTGCAGATGGTGATCGATAAGATCCGCGAGATCGCCAAAGATCGCGGCCGTACGATCGAACCAGAAACCGATATCCTGGAACTCGATCTCGACTCGCTCGAACGGATGGAAATCATCGCGTCGATCGAAGACCAGTATGGTGCCCGCTTCCCCGACGACATCTTGCCGTCGATGCGAACCGTGGCCCAGGTCGCCGATTGCATCGAGATCTATCTCGCGTCGGAAGATATGCTCCCAGCGGCACCGAGCGAGATCCCGCAAGAGATGTTCGGCTTCTCGGCACTGCCCGAGTATCGCCAGGTTCGCCAGATGGCGGATCAACTGGCCGAACTGGGACTGCCCAATCCCTACTTCCAGATCCTCGACGGCCCAACCTCGGCAACGGCCGTGGTGGAAGGCAAAGAAGTCATCAACTTCGCCGGCTACAACTATCTGGGCATGGCCGAGCATGACGAAGTCAAACAGGCCGCCATCAAGGCGATCGAAGAACTCGGCGTCTCGACCAGCGGCAGCCGCTTGATCTCTGGCGAACGAGCCATCCATCGCGAACTGGAAAGCGAATTGGCCCGGTTCGTGGGCGTTCACAGTTCGATGCTGATGTCTGGGGGCCATGCCGCCAACGAGACGACCATCGGGCATCTGCTGCGAACCGGCGACCTGATTCTGCACGATTCGATGGCGCATAGCAGCATCATCACCGGTGCTAACCTGTCAGGTGCTCGTCGACGACCTTACCCGCACAACGATTGGCGTGAACTGGACGAGATCCTGCACGACATTCGCAAAGACTACCGCCGCGTGTTGATCGTGGCGGAAGGGGTCTACGGCATGGAAGGGGACGTTTGTCCTTTGCCGCAACTGATCGAGATCCGCAATCGTCACAAGACCTGGCTGATGATCAACGAAGCCCACTCGCTGGGAACCCTCGGCAAATCAGGCCGCGGCGTTCGCGAGCACTTCAACATCGATGCCAGCGACGTCGATATCTGGATCGGAACGCTCAGCAAGGCGCTCGGCTCGGCTGGTGGTTATGTCGCCGGTAGCCACGACCTGATCGACTACCTGAAGCATACGGCCAGCGGCTTCGTCTACAGTGCCGGGCTTTCGCCACCGGCAACCGCTGCTGCACTGGCCAGCTTGAAGCTGCTGGAAGAAAACCCTGGTTGGATCAACAAGCTGCAGCAAAACGCCGAGCTGGTTCGCGACCTGGCGAAGAAGGCCGGCCTGAACATCGGTGCCAGCGAGCTGTCTCCGATTGTTCCGATCATCGTCGGCGATTCGATGATGACCATGATCCTGGCTCAAAAGCTGCTGGCAGACGGCGTCAACGCTCGTCCGTTGACTTATCCGGCGGTGGAAGAGTCGGCGGCACGGCTGCGACTATTCGTCAACGCCCACCACACGAAGGATCAGATCCGCCAGACGATCAACAAGCTGGCAGCGTTGTGGTCGAAGCTGCAGCGAGAGAATCACGCCAGCACGTCGTAAGCAATCTGATCGCGATTCGCTCCGCGACCAATCGTTGCCAGCGGCAAGATCTTCTGACACGCAGCGTTTCCACATCTTGCTTGGGAAACGCTGCCAACTGTATCGCCGATCACGCAGTAGCAACACTTTGGTAACCGCGCACGAAAAAAGCCTCGCGAACAACTCGCGAGGCTTTTTCATTGGGACTTTCGTGGAAGTCGGAGGGCTTATCGGTTCAGCGTGAAGCCGAAGGCGACACCCGTCATCGTCATGTCTTCGTCGTTGTTGAAGAATGGGTCACGACCAACACCGGTTCCGATGTACATCGTTTCCCAGGCAACGTCGATCGAGATCTCGCGAGTGATGTGGTAAGCAGCACCCAGGCTGAATTCACCACCAGCCACACCGGCCGAGTACGAGTCTTGGTCGCCGCGGAAGATCCAGTTCTGGCCACCGAAGGCTCGAACGGTACCTTCCAGGGTCCACTGACCGCGGTGCGAGAAGATGCGACCGCCGAGCTGGCCCAGCAGCATGTTATTCTGCACGAAGTTGACCGTGCTGGTCTTATCGTTGAACTGAGCGTAACGCAGACCCATCAAAGGTTCGATGTAGAAACCCTGGTGGAACTGTGGCAAACGCCAGGTACGGTCCAGTTCGATGCTGTTGAAGTCACCACGGTTCACGCCGTTGTAGGCGGGACCGTCCAGACGCCAACCGCTGATCAACCAGCCGTGGTTGTCTTCAGTCATGTAACCGACGTCGATACGGTTACCATAGGTGGCGTCGCCGTCGTACGGGCCTGGAGCCACGTCGCTGCGGCTGACGTTCATGAACAAACGGTGGTACTCGAAGAAGATCCCCGTGTTCGGATCAATCGTGTCCTGGCCGTACTGTTCGGTGATCGGGGGCGCGAACCATTGGAAATCGTAGTTTTCCAAATTGACATCGGTGAACGGCTGGTTCGCGGCGGGGAAAACGGTCTCATACTGTGCTTGCACACCGGAAGCGGCCGCCAAATTGGCCACAATCACCAGAGCCCACAGTGTTTTACGATAACTCAACATGGTCCACTTCTACCTTGTGACTTCCACGGTAATGGTATGGACGACGCCATCTGGCTGATGACGAAAGTTCCTGCGTTGCCGTTTGTATCGGTACGTCTGCGAGTACTAATTGAACCAGTTTGGCAAACTCTGCCGAAAATTCGGTCTAATCGGTAAATCTCACCAGGAATTGGCCTTGCAGCACCAAGATTGCTAGCTTTCGCGAATTCTTTTTTCCCTTACCGAAACGATCCGCATATATTGCGAGTAGACTAATTTGGAATCGTTTCGCTAGCAAGCTGCAAGGAACCAAGATGTCACGCTCTTCTCTGTTCAACTCGCTTAAACCACTTGTTGACCGCCGGCTTTGGACCCTCATTCTCTCGATCCTGCTAGCATCGGGTGCCCAGGCCGAGACCGCCCCTGAAACTGACGCTCCGGAGTTCGTCCGCGTTAAAAAGAACGCCGACGATCGCCCCGTCGCCCTGCAAACGGCGATCGCTCACTACGTTGCCAAAGATGGCGACTTGAAAATCGACCTGGTCGGTGCCGTCCATATTGGTGAAGACGCCTATTACCAGGATCTCAACAAGCGGTTCAAGGAATACGACGCCGTCATGTATGAACTGGTCGCCCCAGAAGGTACCCGCGTCCCGAAAGGACATAAAGGAACCGGCAGTGCGGTCAGCGGCCTGCAGAACGGGATGAAGGACATGCTAGAGCTCGAATTCCAGCTCGAGAAAGTCGACTACTCGCCAGACAACTTCGTCCACGCCGATATGTCGCCGGAAGAGTTCGCCAAAGACATGGCCGACCGAGGGGACGGCTTCCTGCAGATGTTTGCCCGAGCCATGGGTCAGGGCCTCGTTCAGCAGTCCAAGGGTGGCGCCAACGATGCCGCCATCATGATGGCGTTGTTCTCCAGCAATCGCGCTATCAAGTTGCGTCGATTGTTTGCCTCGCAGATCTCGGACATGGACAACCAGATGCGAGCGATCGAAGGGAAGAACGGCTCAACGATCATCTCGCAGCGGAACGCCAAGGCATTCGAGGTGATGGGTAAGAGCATCAAAGATGGCAAGAAGAACATTGCTGTTTTCTACGGGGCAGGGCACCTGGACGACATGCACCAGCGACTGCTGAATGACTTCGGCATGGAACTGAAGTCGGTCGAATATCTCGACGCTTGGAAACTGGAATAACATCCATTTCCAACGCAACATGGCGGGGGGCTCTGCCGGGCAGATTCTGGACCTGAAACGATCAAGGTCGCCCCCCAGCGGATGGCACTGCTATCACTTCTATCTGGCTTTTCTGCCGGTCGGCCAGCGAACCTTCAAAACTCTTCCGTCAAGCCGTTTACAAAAGAAGTTCGCTTCCTATACTTGGCTTCACTTCGCTGCCAACCCAGGCGGATCTTCGGGTGGCAAACGACAGATATCTTTTCTTACGAGTGTCGCACGGATGGCAAAGTTCTCGATGAATCAGATGACCACCCTTCGCTGGTCGTTTGAACAAGATTGCTTCCGATACCGCGAGGCAGGCCTCTCGGCGATTCACGTCTGGCGTGACAAGATTCACGACTACGGCGAAGCCAAGGGTGCGATCCTGCTGGAAGAGCTTGGCCTGGAAGTTTCCGCACTCAGCTGGGCCGGGGGATTCACCGGTAGTGATGGCCGCAACTTCAAAGACGCCTTGGAAGATGCCAAGCACGCGGTTGATCTCGCCCAGGAACTCAACGCCGGCTGCTTGATCGTTTACAGCGGTGCCCGCGGAGGTCACATCAGCAAGCACGCCCAGCGATTGTTCTCGGGCGCGCTCGCCGACCTGATTCCGTATGCCGAAGCCCATCATGTGAAGCTGGCCATCAAACCGATCCGGCACAAATACGGCAGCGACTGGACCTTGATCCGTCGGATGACCGATGCCTTGCAATTGATCGACCTGGTCGACTCGCCTTGCTTCAAACTGGTGCTCGACTTGTATGAGTTCGGCGACCAGCCCGAAGTACTCGACAACTTGCACCTCTTGGTCCCTTACCTGGCATTGGTCCAAGTGGGCGATCGTAGCTGCGATCCGCTCGAGGAACCAAACCGCTGCCTGCTGGGTAGCGGACAGCTTTCGCTCGATTCGACGATCACTCGCCTGCTGCAACTTGGCTACGATGGCCCCATCGATGTCGAACTGATGGGACGCGACGTGCAGCAGTTGAACTATGAAGAGATGCTCGCTCACAGCGTCGGCTATCTGCAGTCGATGAACTCGACTACTTAGCCATCGCTTCCAGGCAGACCAGCCGATCTTCACCCCGGACAAACAAGCGTCCATCGGAAAGGATCGGTGCGGCCCACGCTGGGGCGCGAAGCAGTGGCCGACCGTTGGCACTTCGCAGATAAGACTGCGAGATCAGTTCGTATTTCTCCGGGTTTACTTTCAGCAGTCGCAGCACGCCATCTTCGCTCAAGCAGATCAGGTGTCCATCGGCCAGCAGTAGCGAGCTTCGGGAAAGACCTTCTTCCGCCCACATCACTTTGCCGGTCTTCCAATCGATGCACCGCAGTTCGGCCTGGTGCGAATGCCGACCGCTGCTGGCATACAGATAGCCATCCTGATAGACGGCCGTGTTCCAGTGCGTTTCCATCGCGTGATTGCGGCTTCGTTCTTCATCCTTCCAAACGACTTCGTAACCGCCTGGCTTCACCTTCAAGAGGGTGCTGCCAACGGCGTAGCATTCTGAAATGAAGACTTCGTCGCCGACCACGACCGGCACGCTGGCGTTGACGCTTTCCAGCTTCTTGGCGCGCCAGGGATAGTGGAAGTCGATCTTGCCGTCACGCGGATCGAATCCCAACAGTCCACCACGCAGGAAAGCAAAGCACCACGGACGGCCATCAATTTCAGCCAACGTCAGGCTGGCATAGCTGGCAAGCTCGTCGGAGAGTTGATAGATCGTTTTGCCGGTCTTGGTATCGAGAGCCACGATCGCGCTGCCGTTGCCATCGACGCGACCAATGTCGTAAGGCCCCAGTCCACGAAACTGCTCGGGACTGCCACCCACCATCACCAGCAACTTGTCTTCGTACACTACCGGAGTGCTGCCGACCCCAAAGAAATTTGGGACCACCATGAACTCTTCCGAGAGGTTCCGCTTCCACAGCAGCTTCTTCTCAGCGATGCTCAAGCAGTGCAGTTCTCCTTCGGCACCATAGATGTAAACCCGGTCGCCATCGATCACCGGGCTACAGCGGGGACCGTTGTTATAGCCGAGCGCGTCTTCGTACTGTGTTGGATATTGATAGTCCCACAGTTTCTCGCCAGTCTTCACATCCAGCACGTCGAGCCGGTTTTCGTTGCCGTAGCGATCGAATTGAAAGAACTTTCCTTGGCTGATGCTGCCGATACCATAGCCAGTACCGATCTCGCGTTCCCACAGAACTTTCGGGCCACTTTCCGGCCATGGTGTGAGCAAGCCTTTTTCCAGCGATGTGCTGTTATGACGCGGCCCAAGAAACATGGGCCAGTCTTCCGCTGACAGCAGAGCAGGGGAGGCGATGCAAAAAGAAACGAACCAGAGGAAGAAAGGCGAGCGAACCCGAATCGGCATGCGATGGTCTTTCTGCTGACGTGGGTAGTCTTGGGAGGGAAATCAACCTATCCTGGCAGTATAGCTAACCCCGTCGGTTCGATCCAAAACAGGTCTACCTCACTTCGTCCGCTTCTTACGTGAATCCTATGTCGACGTTTGTCATCAGTCCCTCGATCGAGATTCCGTGGAGCGAGCTGCAATTCTCGTATTCGCGTAGCAGCGGTCCCGGCGGACAGCACGTCAACAAGACGAACACGAAGGCGACCCTCAAGTGGGACATTTACCAGACCGAAGCCCTCTCGCCGGCGATTAAAATCCGCTTCGAGAAAAACTGGGGGGCGCGCATCAACAAAGAAGGTGTCCTGGTCATCACCAGCGAAGATAGTCGCGAGCAACGCAGCAACATGGAAGCCTGCCTGGCGAAGCTCAAGCAGATGATCACCCTTTCCGCCAAGCGGCCGAAGGTTCGCGTGCCGACGAAGCCATCACGAAGCTCTGTCCTGAAGAACCAGGAAAAGAAGCGGCAGCATAGCCAGCGAAAGAACGATCGCCGGCAATCGAAGAACATCTCTCGGCGTCCCGACTAGCATCCACGGCCGATACCCCCTCTGTAATGGGTATCACTGCGGCTGAACGCATCCTTTTCCCTGACGGGTGATGACCTATAATCTGGGTGGAACTTGTTACGTGACTTTCCCCTACGGATCCTATGGACTCCTTCGAACATTCTGAAAATATCGATCACATCGTTAACTCGTGGTCTTTCGAGCCTGGCAAACTAACGGCCCGGATCGCCACCGGATCGGACGGACGTGATGTGCTGCAGATGCGGATCGAAATGGGATTGTTGCAAATGGAGATCGCCGGCCGGCCAGACGGCGAAAAGCCTTTCAATTTCGACTCTTACCTCGAATACCTCCAGGCTCAGTTCCTGACCGATCTGGATGCCATGTTGTCGGACGACGACTGTGTAGAGATCGATCGAGAGTTCGTCCAGCTTTATCATCGCCGAATCTGCTGGCTGGCTCTTCGTGAATACGAGAAAGCCGTTCGCGATGCCGATCACACGCTGGCGTTAATGGACCTGTGCCAGGCGCATTCCACCGATGAAGAGTGGATCGACAGCCACGAGCACTTCCGCCCGTTTGTGATGTTCCACCGGATTCAGGCCAAAGCCTTGATCGAGCTGGAAAAGCACACCCCAGAGCACGCGATCGAAGAGCTCACCTCAGGGGTCGAGGAGCTTCGAGAGCTTTACGCCTCCAACGAGTCCGAAGAAGACTTCGAAAACGACGAACTTCACGTGCGACTCGTCGAACTTCGCGAAACGCTTCGCGAGCAGTTTGAAGTCGGGCAGACGCTCAACGAGCAACTGGCCGATGCCGTTGCCAACGAACGGTACGAACAAGCAGCCAAGCTGCGAGATCGTATCCACAAGCGGGAAGATCTCCGCTAGGCTGGGGGGACTGCACCCCAATCCAGTCATTCTGAAGGGGCATCAATCCGCCCATAGAAGCGACCCAAGTGGTCAAGCGATACCCACCCTATGGCTTCTTTTTGTTGCGTTCGCCTACCGCGCTGGCTACAATTTGGGTCCAGCCCCTCGTCTTGCACAAGAACATATCCCGCTATATCCCACCTTTGAGATCGAAGGAACCGAAATGACTGACCAGTCCGCTAAGCCGGCTTCGCCTAACCAAGTCGAACGCCGCACCTTTCTGAAAGGGACCGCCGCCCTGGGTACCGCTGCTGCGGTCGGCAGCCTGACCATGGCTCGCTCGGCGCACGCTGCCGGTAACGACGAACTGAAGGTGGCCCTGATCGGGTGTGGTGGCCGTGGCAATGGTGCCGCCGTCAACGCGACCAAAGGGGACGAGAACCTGAAGATCACCGTTCTGGCTGATATTTTCCCAGACAAGGTGGAAGCTTCGAAGCGAATTCTCGGCCGCCAGCTGGGCGATCGGTTCGCTGTGAGTGACGAAAACTGCTTCAGCGGTTTCGACGCTTACAAAGAAGTGATGGCAACCGACGTCGACGTCGTGCTCCTGTGCACCACCCCTCACTTCCGTCCTGCTCACTTGGAAGCCGCCATTGCCGCTGGCAAGCACGTCTTCTGCGAAAAGCCTGTTGCGATCGACGCTCCTGGCTGCCGTAAGGTGATGGAAACGGTCGAAAAGGCCAAGCAGAAGAACTTGAGCATCGTGAGCGGTCTGTGCTGGCGATACCATCCTGCCGTCATCGCCACGGTGCAAAAGATCAAAGAAGGTGCCATCGGCGACGTTATCTCGATGCAGGAAAACTACCTGGCCGGTACCCTCTGGCATCGTGGTAACAAAGAAGAGTGGTCGGAAATGGAATACCAGATCCGCAACTGGCTCTACTTCACCTGGCTGTCGGGTGATCACATCGCTGAACAGGCGATTCACAGCATCGACAAGGCGCAGTGGATCATGGACGACGTCCCACCAGTGAGCTGTTATGGCCTGGGTGGTCGCGAAGTTCGTACCGGGGAAGAATACGGTAACATCTTCGATCATCACGCCGTCATGTACGAATACGCTGGCGGTCAGAAGATGTTCCACTACACCCGTCAGATGGCTGGCTGTTTCAACGAAACCGAAGACTTCATCATGGGCACGAAGGGGAACGCCAAGATCCTCGCCAATGTGGTCGAAGGCCAGACCACCTGGAAGTACGACGGTCCTGGCGGCAACATGTACGACCTGGAACACAAGGCTCTCTACGAAGGCATGCGTTCGGGCAACATCATCAACAATGGTGATTACATGACCAAGAGCACCATGTGTGCGATCATGGGCCGCATGGCGACCTACACCGGTAAGAAGGTGACTTGGGAAGAAGCCTGGAACAGCCAGGAAGACCTGACTCCGAAGAGCTACGAATGGGGCGCGGTCACCATCCCGACTCCAATCGCCGTTCCAGGTCAAACGAAGCTGGTCTAAGCGACCGATCGTTTCCGCATGCAAAACGGATTACACTGGAGGCCAGGACAATTCCTGGCCTCCTTTCTTTTGCGCTCGTGACATCTGAATCCTTCGCATCTCGTTCGCCTGGCATCACCATCGGGTCGTTAGGTCTGCTGACCCTGGCGGTTGCCTCTGCCATGATGCTGTGGGGCGATCCGCTTTCCACATCACTTGCCGGCGCCACGCTGCTGTACGCGGCCGTCGTGACCGTGGTAACGCTCCCACCAGCGATTGTCACGGCGCTGCTCGTCTTTCGGACGAACCTGCTGGGACGGACCGCGCTTCAGGTAATGTTGATCGTATGGCTGTTTCTGCCAGTCTACGTCCACATTGCTGGCTGGCGTGATCTGTTCGGGCCCCAAGGCTGGTTGGAAGTTCCCAATCCGTTCCAACCTTCGACGAATCTAATCGACGGCGTAACCGGTGTGATCTGGCTGCATGCGCTGGCCGCGTTTCCATGGGTCGTCTTTCTGACCGGGGTCGCTTTTGCTCGCGGACCAGCGAGCCTGGAAGACGACGCCCGACTCGAAGCTTCTCCCTGGTCGGTCCTGGGTAATGTGACGCTGCGTCGCAGTTGGGACGCCGTTCTGGTAGCAGTGGTATGGATCGTCATCACGATGTTCGGCGAGATGAGCATCGCCAGCGTTTGCAACGTGCGAACCTACAGCGAAGTCGTTTTCACCGGCATCCCGCTCGGGCTGACGACAACCGAATCAGGACTAACGCTCGGACCGGGAGCAATCTTGATGATCGGCCTGGTCGTCCTTGCCGCCTGGCTGGCCGAGACCGTGCGACCTCGCGGGCAAGAAGTCGAAACCAATCGCCCAGCACCGCTGCCATTGCAACGCGGCAGGACGGCGTGGTCGCTTTTGATTTGGGGAATATTTCTGTTCGCGCTGGCACCACCGCTGGTTGGTTTGATTTACAAAGTCGGCATCACGATCAATCAAGTCGACGGGCAGTTCGTACGCGGCTGGTCGCCGTGGAAGGCGATTCAGTTGACACTCAGCAGCGTGACTGTCTATCGCCGCGAGCTCATCTGGTCGTTACTCTTGGCGGGCACCGTTTCGCTGGTAACCACACTGTTCGCCTTACTGCTGGCCGACATTGCCAGTCGCGGCAAATGGTTGGCACGCGGTGTCGCACTACTCTGCGGGGTCCTTTTCGCCTTGCCAGGACCGATCGTTGGTCTGGCGATCGCGTGGGGTACCAATCGACCTTGGTTGGCGTGGATGGCGCCGCTTGTCGACCGGACGATCTTTGCACCTTCGCTGGCGATCGTGACGATCACCTTGCCGCTGGTGACGTTCTTTTATTGGCATGCAATGCCTTCGCAGCGGCAATTGCGCGAGCTGGCCAGTCTGGATGGAAGTAGCTGGCTACGAACCTGGTGGAAGGTCATTCTGCCGGCAAGTTGGCCGATGATTGTGGCTGGTCTGCTGATTGGTTTCGTGCTGGCAGCCAACGATGTGGCGGCATCGGTCTTGGTCCTTCCGGCGGGGATCGATACGATCTCGCGACGGATCTTTGGCCTGCTCCATTTCGGGGGCGAAGACAACGTGGCAGGCATTTTGCTGCTGAATCTGGGTGTGGTGGCGGTGCTGGCGATCGCAATCCGCCTGCTGGCCACATGGCGCAGTCGTAGCGATTTTCGCGATTCGCTGCCTTGATTCGTAGCGACGTACTATACTGCCAATGTTCGCTCTGCTTCGACTTCTGACCCGAAAGGTCACTCATGCTTCGATCGATTTCCTTGCTTGTCTTGCTTCTGGCAGCTGCGTGCCCGCTGCGTGCCGACGACGTCTCGTTTGAACGGGACGGCCAGCGAATCGACCTCAAGGGAGAAGTGATCGCTACGCATGAAGCAGGCATCGTGCTGCAAACGCCAGATAACAAGCTGTGGCCGATCCAGCAGGAAGAAATCGTCCATCGCCAGAAATCGACCGGCGAGTTCCAACTGCAGACCAAAGAGCAGCTGATCGAGACCGTGCTTTCCGAGATGCCGCAAGGATCGCAGGTCATCGAGACGACGCACTACATCGTCGCTTACAACACCTCGCGCGCGTATGCCCAGTGGGTCGCTGGAATGCTTGAACGACTGCATCGTGGCTTCACCAGTTACTGGTCGCAGCGCGGCATCGATTTGAAGAAACCAGAACAGCCTATGGTCGCTTTGGTTTTCGACGATCGAACCAGCTTCGCGAACTATGGCAAAGCAGAATTGGGTGAAGCCGCCAACAGCGTGATTGGCTTCTACAGCATGCACACGAATTATGTGGTGATGTTCGACCTGACCGGCGGAGCAGGGGACTCGTCGCGACGCACGCTCGGAACGCGCGACATTCAGCGATTAATGTCGCGCCCTGACTTTCAATGGAGCCTGGCAACGATCGTGCACGAAGCGACGCACCAACTGGCATTCAATGCTGGTCTGCAACAACGCTTTGCCGACGTACCGCTTTGGTTTTCGGAAGGCCTGGCGATCTACTTCGAGACGCCAGACGTCTCCAGTAGTCGCGGTTGGAGAGGCATTGGTCAGATCAGCGCTCCGCGACTACAGCAATTCCAGAAAGCAGCCGGCCAGAGCGGGCAAGCGTTCCTGCCAGATCTGTTGACCAACGACGATTCGCTGCGGAAGGCGGCGACGGCGATGGATCGTTACGCCCAGGCCTGGGCCGTGACATATTACCTGCAGAAACGGATGCCGGAGAAGTACGACGCGTACCTGCGCGAACTTTCGCAGATCGAGGCCCTGAACGACCCGCCCCAAGCCGAGCGGGTTCGTATGTTTCAGCGGCACTTCGGAGCGGATCTCACGCAACTAGAAAATGAGATCCGCCAGATGATGCAAGGCCTGCGGCCTTAGCTTACTTACCGTCCTGGATTCGGAAGAGATGATCCGAGGTACGGATCACCAGGTTACCATCCAGGAAGATCGGCGAAGCCATGATGCGTTCGCCCAGGTCGTTCTCGGCCAGCACATCGTATTCTTCACCCGGCTTGATCACCGTCGTCAGGCCTGCCTCGTTGCAGAAGTAAATCCGACCTTCCGCTACGGTTGGCGAAGCGCTGTAGTTGCCTCCCATGCGATTGGTCCACACGTCGCGGCCGGTGATCGCATCGACACAAGTGGCAACACCACGATCGCTGACCATGTAGATCTTGCCGTCCACGTAGACTGGCGACGGGGTCGTGGGAACCTGGCGACTGAAGGTCCAGTCGATGTGCGTCTGGGTGACGTCGCCTTCTCCGTCGGTACGAATCGCCACAAGCTGCGGTCGCATGAAGCCAGAGCAGATGTAAACGATCCCGTCGTGATAGATCGGACGTGGCACGTTCGAGAAGCCGCTGCCATGATCGCAGCGCCACAGTTCTTTGCCCGTTTCTGGATCGTAGGAACAAACCCACTGGGCACCTGGAATGATGACTTGGGTCTTGCCGTCCGTTTCAACGACCAGCGGCGTGGCGTACGCCTTCTTCTGGTCGCCATCTTCCGTGCGGTACGGAGGACGCGAAGTCTTCCAGGCGGTCTCGCCAGTCTTTTTGTCGAGCGCGGTGATGTACTGCTCGTTGACGCCATCGCAGGTCAAAATCAGCTTGTCGCCAACCAACACCGGCGAGCTGCCAGGACCGACGTAATACTCCAAGGCGTTTTCGTTGTTCTTCCAAACGACTTCGGCTGATTGGGTGTCAATGCAGCAGGTGCCATAGGTTCCGAAGTAGCAGTACAACAAGTTGCCTTCCACCACCGGCGTTGGCGACGCGTACGAGTTCGTCAGGTGAACGGCCAAGGGACGTTCGACCTCGAACAGTTCAAGCGTTCGCACGACTTCGCCCGTTTTGTAGTCGACTTCAATCGCCTGCAGCTTCACTTCGGAAGCGATGTTCGACGAGTTCTTCATGAACGGCTTGGCATCTTTCAGACGTTCGGCCTTTTCTTCATCGGAAAGAAACTCGACCAGCGCGGTCGTCAGCCAGATCTTATCGCCGACCAGCACGGGGGAAGACCAACCTTTGCCCGGGATCGGAGTTTTCCAGGCGACGTTCTCGGTGGCACTCCAGTGGAGCGGAACATTCTTGGCATCAGAGACACCATCACCGTTCGGGCCACGGAACTGAGGCCAGGCGTCAGGAGCGGCGGCTGAGACTTGCGAGCCGATCGCTACGAGCAATGCCAATGCGCAGGCGCGGATCATGGTTGTTAACCTGTTTGCGAGGATGGTTGGAAGGGGAAGGGCATGTCGGAGGGATTTACCTTAGTGGCAGCCACCACCGCCGCATTGAGGCAGACCACATCCACCTCCGCTCGGCATCGGACCGCAAATCGGCAAGTCGCTCGACTTGCCACCGGTGTGAGCAGCCGGAACGCTCCAGGCCTTCTCGAGCTTGGCGCTGCCGCACTGAGGACACTTCGGCTTTTCGCCACCACGAACGAGCAATTCAAACTGGCTGTGGCATGCGTCACACGTGTATTCAAACAATGGCATCGGTTCACCTGGCGGGAAAATCGGATACAGTCAAAACAGGCGTTCGTATTGTAAGTAATTCCCCACGGAACTGCATCCATGACTTCTCGCACCCCCCTCACTCGAGAGCAGTCACGAGCGGTCGACGTTCTGGCTGCTGAAAAATACCACATTCCGGGCGTCATTCTGATGGAAAACGCCGGACGGGGCTGTGCCGAGCTGCTTCGCTCGAAATCGCCACGCAACGTGCTCATCTGCTGCGGACCTGGAAACAACGGGGGCGATGGCTATGTCATTGCCCGGCAACTCGATTTGCACCAGGTTCCGGTGAAGGTTGCCCTGTTCTGCTCCCGGGAACGTGTCCAGGGCGACGCCGCCATCAATTTTAAAATCTTGACGGCATCTGACATTGAGATTCTGGATGTTTCTGATGAGCCTCTTTGCGAATCGTTTCGCGAGGCACTGGCCGGTGCAGACTGGGTTGTCGACGCGATGCTGGGAACCGGAGTCACTTCGCCCCCGCGCGAGCCAATCGCCTCCGCAATTCGCGCGATCAATGCTTCACCGGCGAAAGTTCTGGCCATCGACATCCCCAGCGGGCTCGACTGCGATACTGGCCAGCCTCATGATCCGACGATCGAAGCCGATTTAACCGCGACCTTCGTCACGCCGAAGATTGGCTACGAAACTGCGGTGGCGCAGAAGTACCTGGGGGAATTGCACGTGATCGATATCGGAACTCCGCAGAAGCTGCTGCGTGAAGTCCTGGGCTAACCTTCGCTCCGAATCGGCTTCTTCCAGAAGCTCATGGCGTCGGTCGCCGGATCACCGGGGAGGAAGCCGTGACGCAGATAAAGATTCCTCGCTCGGTTATCGGCTCGCACTTCCAGCGTGACAAACGCACAGCCTTCCTGCTCGGCCAGCCAATCGACCGCTTCCAGCAGTGCCGTGCCGACACCACAGCCTCGGGCATCGGGCGAGACCGCCAAGTCATGAATGTTAAGCAGCGGTCGGGCTTTGAAGGTCGAGAAGCCAATGAAGCAGTTGGCCAGGCCAACATACTTTCCGTCGATCTCGGCCAGCAGTCCGCGATAGGTATCGACCTTCTTCAGCCGTGGAATCAGATGCAGATAGACATCCTCTGGCAGAGGCGAACCGCTGCCCATTTCATCGCGAGAGTACTGATCGAGCAGATCGAGCAAGGCCTGTGCGTGGTCTTTGCTTTCCAGATCGATCGCGTGGATCGTGCCGACGAACGATTGCGTCACATGCGCCTCGTGGGGATCGAAGGCGGACTAGCGAACTAGTCAGAACCGCCTTGTTGAGGATTGTCGAAATCGAGATCCTTCCACTTCATCGCTCGGCGCGAAGGCTCGATTCGCAGAACGACTTCTCCTCCCTGGAACAAGCGGACCGTGCCATTCGATTCGCTGACGGCGATCGAGATTGCCTTGGTCTTCTTGCTGATGGCTGCCGCAGCCCAGTGCCGGGCACCCAGTCCCTTGCTCAGCGTGACGCTGGCCGAGGTGACATCAAGCATTCGCCCGGCGGCTTCGACCGTGCCGTCGGCGGCGACCACGAAGGCACCATCCAGCTGGGCGATTTCTTTCAGGTTCTCGCGGACACTTCGGTCGCCGATGTGCCGGTCTTTCTTGGCGTAACCCTTCAGCGGATCGAAGCCGCTAGGGGCGCTGTTGCTGAGCACCTTGCGATGGTCGCCCACCACAAAGCAAGTTCCGACCGGCTTCCCTTCGCGGCCTTCGCGACCGATCTCGACCGCCAGGTCGACGACGATCTTCAGGGTCTCGAGCGGAACGCTGGTCTCCAGCTTGCGGAGATCCCGCGAGGTAAGGCGGCCCAGACGTTCGTCGAGGCGAATGAAGCTGATCGTGTCGATCCGCTCTTCATCAAAACCGCTGTACAAAGAGACAACTCGGGCACCGGTAGAAAGCTGGTCGTTGGCAACGGCCTCGACCAGGGCGTGCATCAGCTTTTCGAGGATGGGGCTTTCTTCCAGCTCGACGACCACGCCATGCAGCCCGGTCTCTTCGATGCCGACCAGGAATTCATCCCGGTCGGCAGCCACGATCACTTTGTGGCCTTCAGCAATTGCCTTGAGCTTGTCCCACTCAGGCATGCCATCCACAAAAATGAGTACCGCGTCCGCTTCCGCGACTTCGAGCATTCGAATCGCGAGCTTGAAAAACTCGGTGAACTGATTCGAGAGCTTTTGATATTTCATCCCCAGCGGAGTTCATTCCCAGGTGTGAAGCAAACCATTAATGCGCGAGTGCCCGCAATCGTAGGCCAGATAGGCCCAAATGACAAGCGATGCACCCGGTTTTCAGCACGCTGGGGCTCAATTTTTGCCGAATCTGCGTGCCACTAATCGTGCGACGTTTGCAGGATTTCTTGAGTTCGACTACCTGGCTTGGTTCCGAACACCAGTTGGTCATACAGGACCAACGCGTGCAGGGCATGGCCGCGCGGGCCGATGCTCCAATCGTGTCGCGGATTTTGCTCCAGGATGGTCGTCACATAGTTGACCGCACGGACAACTTCAGGCGAAGTCAACTTCTCTGGCGGCAACGAGTAGATCAGGAATTCCAGGATATGTCCGGAGGTCTGCAGACGGCGATCGACATCGCGATCCATGCCTCGGCCCTCGAACCAGTTGGTGCTGAAACTGCCATCAGGATTCTGGATCTGGAAGGAATGCTTATGGTAAGCATTGATGTACTCTTCCGCCTTTTCCCAGACTCCGTCCATCGGCAGGCCGGCCTTCTTACGGGCAGCCAGGGCAAACGAAATCCCCGTCAGACGGTGGGTACCGCCACAAGCGGCTCCGACGACCTTCTGCGTGATCTCTTCTTTCAACAGACGCTCGAGGCTCCACTCCTGGCCATCACGCGACTTCCAGGTGGCGTCGGCAGGCAGATAGTACGACAGAGCCAGCAGCTTGAAAGTCAGTTCCGACTTCGGAACACAGGTCGCCTTCTCGAATTCGATCAGGTCTTGGACCGTGAAGGTTTGACCATCGACCTGAATCTCGTAGGAAGGAGCGACGTAACTTTGGGCCAACATTGCCAGAAACTGCCCATGATGCCCTTGGACGCGAGGACCTTGCTTGGCCATCAGCTGACCATTCTGCACGGCAAACAAACGATTGCCGCGGCAGGGCTTGTTCCAGCAGACCCAACCAATGGCGCTTACCGGCTGACGATAGTCAGGCGTACGAATGAGGGCATCGACACCCCACGGCAAAAAGCCATGCATCGTTTCCCAGACGTCATGCTTCGAGGCATCGCCCGGCTGGGTACGGTAGTAGTAATCGAGAACGCGATGAATGCGTGGCTGCAACGCTTGAACATAACCAGGCAGCGGCGGCACGACTTCCGGCTCTTCCATCGGAACCGGTTCGACTTCCACTTCTGCCATCGGCGTCACGTCGCCCTCTTTGATCGGCTTGGCTTGCTGATCTTGCATCAGCGGGGCAGGCTGCTCGTCGGCTGGCTCGACATCCGCCGGCTGCTCAGCTTCTACCTTCTCGGTTTTCTCTGGTTTCGCAGGCTGCTCTGGTTTACCTTCCTTTTCCACTTCCAGCGTTGCGGCTGGCAGCTCTTTAGAAGGAGTCAACTCGGCAGCTGGCTTGTCGGCAGGCTTTTCCGCTGGCTGGGCTTCTTCAGCGGAAGCGTCGCCGGTGGCGGGTTCCAGGACCGGAGCTTCTTCCGAGGTGGTCGGTGGCTGCGGCTTGAACGGGTCTTTCTTTTCCGCCGGAACCAGCGCGACCCGAATCATCGGACTTTCGGCCGAGCTACCCGCTTCCGAGCCATCTGCAGTATTTAACACCGGAGCAACGATCACTTCTTGTGCCGATGCCGTAATGCTGTCCAGGGTTGTCGTGCTCCAGAACGCCAACGCGCCGAGGAGGATTGCAGTCCGTCTTTGCATGCGTCTAAATCTTCAATTCCTAGGCAGCCTGATGGATGGATAAATAGGCCGCAACAGAGTCAACGGTCAACGCGTTCAGAAACGGGGGGCAAAATGCACATGGTGGCATGAATCCTCGCACGGACGAGTGGGGTAGATTTGCGTCCGCGTTAAAGTTTCGAGGCTTAAGCATTTTCGTTTCTGACATTAGTTTACACACCACGCCACGCTTATAGCAAACGGCATCCCGGCTAGAGGAACTATAGAGAAACCGAAGCCATTGGGTGTCTTTGTCTAACCGGCTTGCGCTGACAAACCGGCTTAAGGAGATCATCCGTCACGCAGCCAATTTGGGGTAACCTTTAGCTAACCCAATCGACCTGCAGTACCAGCGTTTCTATCGCAAGAAGCTTGGCACTAGTTGCTCAGCAATCGACGTCGTGGGGGGCTCAGGGCTACCGCCATTGGCAAACTCGCGCCACTTGGCCGTATCACCCCTGTAATCGACATTGCTGTGCTTTCGCAGCGACTGGATCGCTGCGAATCGCATGGCGGGATCGCGTGCGTCGAGAGCCGGCACCAAGGCCTGCTTGGCGGCTTCCGAAGAAAAACCACCCAGCGAGTTGGCAGCCGTTAAACGCACGTCATAGTCGCGATCGCGAATTAACACGTCGCCCAGCAGGGCAACCGCTTCAGGATTCTTCGACTCACCCAACGCCAGGACCGCTTCTCGGCGAACATCCGCATCTGGGTCGAATAGCGAAGATCGCATGCCTGGCATCGCTTCTGGAACCGTCATCTGCCCCAGGGCTCGCAGCATATGCACGCGAATCACCGAGTTCTCTTCGGTCGGTAACGCCTCGGCGATCTTCGTGGCGTGTTCGATCTGTTTCTCCGCCGGTAAGCGCGACGCGCTGCTGGCCAACTGATCGAGCTCTTCGATCCGCTGGGTTGGCGTCGGTCCATATTTGGCAAAGTCGGCTGGATCGTCGTTGTCCCACCAAATGATCGGATCGACGATCGCACCGTTCGAGGCACATCCTGACAGCGTCAGTACGACAACCACCAAGATTCCGCAAAGCGTGGACTTCTGGTCCATGAAATTTGTCCAACTGGCCTAGAGATAAAGACTTTTGCGATGTAAGCGGGCGAACGCTACCAAAATCGGCGGCCCGGTTCCAGGTGAATTCATGCCCGTTTTTTGTGCCTACGAACGCCCTCACAAAAAGTTCCTGGGAATGTTTTCCATCCGCCGGAAAAACTGATATCGTAAGGGCTTAGCGCGATCGGACAGGCTTCATTTTGCCAGCATGTCGAGTCAAACTCGGCAAGATCGGACGCTATCGAACGAAATACTGCTGAAGTTTATCGCGACGACCGCCAGCGACTTTCCTGAAGGTAGCGTCTGGCAATGCTGCATAAGACCTTATCGTTCGTTTCGACCTTCGCTCTTCACCCCCTCGGGAGGCTATCGGTGATCGACCCTCAACAACACGCCAAGAATCGCGGGCTCGTCGAGTCCATTTTGAAGTACATTCCTGGCTTTTCCGGCTATCTATCGCGTGAATATCGCCGCGAGAGTGATAGCATGACACGCGACTTTCTTGCGGACAAACTGCAAAAGTCGAAGAAGGGGCTCGATGAATATGGCCACACCTTGGTTGCTTTGGGTGCTTTAGATCAACTGCCGATGCTAGAGAGACTTCGGAGCCGACTCGACCTGGCGATCAATCGCCTGAAGGCCCAGATGCCGGGCTACAGTGGCTTCTTCGATTTCGTTCAAGTCGACGAGGAACTGCTGACCGACATTTACGAACACGACCTGGCTCTGGTCCAACAGGTCGATGCCATTGCCACCGAAATTGAAGGGTTGGCCACCACGCAGCTGACACCGGCCCAAGTGGTGCCTCAGATCACTGCCAAGCTGGATGGCCTGCTGCAGAAGATCGACCACCGCGAGAACATGCTGAAAGGTGTCGCCGCCGGTCCCAACGACGGCTAGTCTTTGCCAACGCCCAATAACCCAACCATCTCGTCATCGCCTTACGGCAAGAAGAAAGAGGAATACCACTGATGAGCCTTCAACTGGAAGTCATTCAGTTCTTCGACAACTCGAATCGCTCCATCGTCCATCGCATGCCACCCGAAGGTTCGGCCGCGATCAAGTATGGCGCCCAGCTCATCGTCCAACAGAATCAGGAAGCCGTCTTCTTTCTCGATGGCAAGGCGATGGATTCGTTCGGTCCAGGCCGCTACACGCTGCAGACCCAGAACATCCCGCTGATCACCAGCATTCTGACCATTCCGTGGGAGAAGTCGCCGTTTCAGGCTTCGGTCTACTACTTCGGCAAGCAAACCTTCCTCGATCAGAAGTGGGGCACGCGTCAGCCGATCACGGTTCGCGACCGCGATTTCGGCATGATCCGCCTGCGCAGCTTCGGTAAGTTTTCGTTCCGCGTAGTCGATGCCCCGCTAATGCTCAACACGATCGTTGGCACGCAAGGCAAATACACGACGGACGATGTTTCGTCTTACTTGAAAGACCTGATCGTCTCGCGTTTGACCGATCTGCTGGGAACCTCGCAGATCAGCATGCTCGACTTGCCCAGCAAGTTCGATGAAATCGCCGCTGGTACACGCATCAAAGTTGCCGACGACTTCACCAAGTACGGCCTCGAACTGGTCGACTTCTTCATCAACGCGATTACTCCGCCGGAAGAAGTACAGAAGGCGATCGACGCGCGAAGCAGCATGGGCGCGATCGGCGACCTTCGAGCGTTCACCATGTATCAAGCGGCCAACAGCATGAGCAAGATGGCCGAGAACGGCGGCGATGGCTCGGGCCCTGGTGCCATGCAAATGGGGATGGGCGCGGGCTTCGGTATGATGATGCCCGGCATGATGAACGCCGCGATGCAGGGCTATCAGGCTCCAGGCATGGCCCCGCAAGGTGGACCGGCTCCTCAGCCAATGGGCAATCAACCTGGGCAGGCACCAGGTGTGGTTCCGGCGGCACCGATGGGTGGCGGCCTGAGCTTCGACGACTTGCAAGGCCCGGCCGGAACGGTTCCGGCACAAACCTTGAGTGCCCGCGACATCATCAAGCATGTTGCCCAGACGAGCGGTTGGCCCCTGACCGAAACAAATGAAAACCTCTGGACGGTCAACGTTCCGGTCAATGCACTTCGCAAGCAGAACGTGAACATCATGTTCGGCCAGAAAGATGACGACGGCAACGAGTTGGTCGTTTACAACAGCCTTTGCGGACCTGCCAACGAACGCAATGCGATGGCACTGCTGCGTTACAACACGAAGATGATTCATGGTGCGTTCGCCGTCGAGAAATTCGACTCGGGCGAAGTGATTACCGTGCGAGCCAACCAACTGGCCGACGCCATCGACCAACTGGAAGTCACCAAAACCATCACCGCGATCGCGTGGCAGGCCGACAAGGTCGAAGAGAAACTGCTGGGAACGGACAACTACTAAAACGTAGCCTTTTCCAAGACAACCATCCGCGAGGCGATACCCCCAAGGTGTCGCCTTGCTTGTTTCTTGCCTTCATCGAGCGAGTTCCGCGTAGCGAACCTGACCTGGCGAAGCGGTGTCTCGGAAGTTGCCTGAGATCTTTCATGCCGCCAACTTGCCAGGCAGGGCCTTAATGACCGACGACGAATTCCTCCATGCGTTTCTCGACTGCACGCTCAAGGCAGAAGACTGGACGCATGAAGCGCACGTCCGGGCCGCCTTTCTGATCGCCTCTCGCCATCCGTGGGCGGAAGCCATGCCTGCCATTCGAGCGACTATTCAAGCATTTAATCGCGCGACAAAGACTCCCGAATCGCTCGATCGCGGCTATCATGAGACGATCACCCAGGCCTTCATGCGTTTGATTTTCGTCGCGACTCATCAGACAGGTCCGCACGCCACCGCCCAAGATTTCCTTCGCCGCCATCAAGACCTTTCCACCAAAGAGGCGCTGCAGCGATATTACTCGCCTGAAAGATTGCGGACCTGGATGGCTAAACGCTGTTTCCTATTACCAGACCTTCAACCACTACCCAGACTGGAAGGGGAATCGATGCCGGAACATCTCTCGACGGAACAGCTCGACGCTGGACTGCCGCTGATCGAACAATCACCATGCGAAGAAGGCAAGCTCGAGTCGATCGTCATTCGTCCCACGACCGATCAGCGTGAGAGTCTCGCCTTCTGCGAGTTGAGCCTGGCCGGCGGTGTGCATGGCGATAACTGGGCACTGGGTTGTTGGATGTCGCTGCCCGATGGCTCGCCTCATCCCGATGTTCAGGTCGCCATCATGAACTCCCGCGCCATCGACCTGATTGCCGGCGATCGTTCGCGATGGGCGTTGGCAGGCGACAACTTGTTCGTCGACATGAACCTCTCGAAAGAAAATCTTCCGGTGGGACAACGCATCGTCATTGGCGAAGCCGAGCTCGAAATCACCGAAGTCGCCCATAACGGATGTGGCAAGTTCTCGGAACGCTTCGGCCCCGATGCCACGCGTTGGGTTAACTCAAAAGTCGGCAAGCAGCTTCACCTGCGCGGCATCTACGCGCGGATCGTGAAGGATGGCCTGGTCCGCGTTGGCGATACGATCACCAAGATCTAGCCGCAGACCATCTCTCCGCCTGGCGGCCAATCTCGATAGCGAGCTGGTTCTCGTCGTTCAGCAAAATCTCGGCCTGCTGACAATATGCCGAGGCCAGGATCGACGTTTTCGCCACTGAAGACATCGACCGTGGCGACATTCCAGCCTTCAATGGATCTTGCTCTTGGTTTCTTGCAATTTAGACCTGTGGCGTGACGTAGCACTTTAACGTTCTAGCAGGACAATTTTTTCGTGCGGCGATTGCGGCCGTTTTGGCAGTTATCATTCTTGATTAGCTCCCCAGGCTCATGAGTCCCGCCAAACAGCACCCACGCTGCCATCCTAGATACCTGCCAGAGCGAACCTACCCAGGTCATTTTGCGGTTAGTGCATAGCGTTCGATGTTAGTGCAGTTGTAGCACTCGTTTCAGAAATTCATACTACCGAGGCCGGCAGTTCCACCCCCAGAGAAGCTTGACGTTAGAAAAAGATGAACCGTGCCACCCCGCCGATCGCAAAATACCAAACATCTTTGAAGGCTCTATTGCTGATAACGACGGTCTTGGCAACTGTCTGTGCTTGGTATCGCCATGACCCTTTTGAGCGATCTGTTGAAGCGGTTCTGAGCCATGGGGGCGGGGTTTCTTACAGCGATCAGACGATTTATGTGAGCTTTGGGCCTTGTATGCCGAGCGGGGCTGCCGAGTCGTGGATAAATCGAAATCCAGGTGATGTCGCTGTTGGGGATCTCCACGAGATTCATGACGAATTGAAAATACTCGCAACTTCCTGCAAGACGTTCAAAATAGAGTTTTCAGACGTGGCTCAGGCAAATGGAGTGAAGCAATACTTAGATTGCACCCTTACCCAAGAAAGAACCGTGAACCTGGTTGAGCGACAGCCGGGTTGGCAGATCTTGGTGGTGCGGAAAGACGAACCCTGATGCCGTTTTATTTGTTCGGATCCGCATCGATGTTTCGCTGCTGGGCGTCTTGTTCCCCTTCCTTCACGATCTCTTGAGCTTCCACTTCATCGAAGGAATCGGCTGTTTCAGGCACGGCATTGCCGGTGACATGAAATTCTGCCAGCACCGCGAAATGATCGGAGCCGGGGAGTCTTACCCGTTGAAACTGACCGACCGTAGATCCTTGAGAGAGGAACACGTGATCGATGGGGTAACGAAACGGCGGGTAGTCGGCGTGAAACGTGGTCAGCAGCGCGCGTCCCACACGGGGATCCCCCAGTCCGCTTAAGCGTTTGAAGAGAAGGGTGGTGTGGGACCAGGCCACATCGTTGAAGTCTCCCGTAACCAACCAAGCCGTATCCGGATTGGCTTGAACTTCTTTCGCGACCAGAACAAGTTCGGCATCTCGCACGCGACTGTCGCGGCGTCCCCCTGGCGTCTCATCCTTCAGCCCTGGCGGGGTCGGGTGCACGCCCGCCACTTCGATGGTTTTGCCATCAGACAGCTCAAGAGTCGCAAAGATCGATGGCCTCCGCTCCGTGACCAGGTACTTTACCTGTTCCCGTTGAATTGGCAACTTACTCCACAACGCCAAACCGAGTCCCTCGTCGCGGATGACTTCCACCCGGTGCGGATATGCCTGACGAAGCGAATCGAGTTTGGTTTGCCACTCTTGATTGACTTCAATCAAAAGCAGCAGGTCTGGATCATGCTGCTCGATTACCTGCGACACTTCGTCGAATTGGGTGTTGCTGAATTTGACGTTCGCCACCATCAGCCGAAGATTTTCTTGCTCCGTTGCATTTGCCAACTCTTGCGGCCAAAGCGGTGTGAATGGGAGCACATGGGCTGCCTGCCAACAAGCCACGGCCAGAATGCCACCGCCAAGCACCCAGTGCTCTCGCCGGAAACCGCAAGTTCCCCAGGCATAAGCAACGGTTGCCAAAGTGGGTATCAGCAGCAAAACCAATAACTGAACCCGAGGGAAATCACATAACCGAACGACCCAGTAACCCGTGTTTACTAAAGGTGCCAGCGACACGAGAACCAAAACGGCAAGGGTCAACCTTGCCAGCCAGGAGAGTGCCGAGTTGAAAGGAGTGGGTAAATTCGACACGCAACAAATTTTGCCTATAAGAATGCAGCCGGGATGAACCGGCGGGTGTGGCACTACTGCCCTCAGCAGTGTGACGTGAAATGACAGCCGATTCACTATTCTCCTTGCAAACCATATGCCGTTGCAAGCTGGCTGGTTCGCTCCCGCGGAATGGCAGCGCAAGAACTCGAATCGGATTGCATCGAAGTCAGCGGACATCTACATTTGATGTGCACGTGACATCATGCATAAAACCAGCCTGTTTACCTCCCGCTAGTCGACTCGCCCATGACTTTCTTGCCTCGCTCTGCCGCCATCCTTATCTTTTCGCTGCTGCTCACCTCGCTGGCCCTGGCAGCCGAAGTTTCGTGGCTGGAAGACGTGACGACGCCTCCGGCAGATGTCCCTCAGGTAGGATCAAACACGCTATCCGGAATCGAATCGCTGGCCGACTGGCAGAAGGAACGCGAAGCGATCGCTCAGCGCTGGAGCGAGTTCCTTGGGGCGTATCACTTTGCCGACCTTCCGCTGGAGGTCGAAACGCTGAAAGAAGAACGCCTGGAAAATTGTACGCGGCGGTTGATTCGGTATCAGGCAGAACCCGGTCGACGGGTGCGTGCCTATCTACTGCTGCCACACGATAGTGGCGATGCGAAGTTGCCCGCGATCGTGGCTCTGCATGGGACGAGTCCGCAGACGTTCGACAAGCTGGTCGGCCTAGCGGCGGAACCGGAGCGGCACATGGGACTGCGTCTGGCAATGCAGGGATTTGTGGTGATCTGCCCTGAGAATTACCTGTGGGAGCAGAAGTCGTACGTCGTCTCCACCACCGCCGCGCTGAAGTCCCATCCTGGCAGTAAGGGGATGGCCGTGATGTTGGCCGATGCGAAGCGAGCGGTCGATCTGCTTGCCACGCTGCCCAACGTCGATACCCACAGGATCGGTGCCTACGGGCACTCACTTGGTGCCAAGGAAGCGTTTTACCTGGCGGCGATGGACGATCGCATCGTTGCGGCGGTTGCTAGTGAAGGGGGGATCGAAATTGGTTTCAGCAACTGGGACGCGATCTGGTATCTCGGCCCTGATGTGAAGCGAGCCGACTTCGCTCTCAGCCATCACCAGTTGGTCCAGCGGATCGCCGGTCGCCCCTTCCTGATTCTTGGGGGCGAAACGGGCAAGGGATGTGCCGACGGCAAACGAAGCTGGCCTGCGTTGATCTCAGGACAGCAGGTTGCCCGGAAGTTCTATGGCGAACCAACGCGGATTGGCATGCTAAACCACGGGCAAGGGCATTCGCTTTCGTGGGAATCGGGACAACGCGTGATCGAGTGGCTCGTCGCCTACGTAAAGGATCGCCCGCAGGTATCGCCTTAACCGTTCCGCAGGGCGATTGTTGGCATCCCGCCGATGGATGGGCTACGATAATTGGCGACAAACCCACCATCCCCTCCGTCGAGATCCGACACATGCCACATCTTCGCCTCGCATTTACGCTGCTGTTCCTTCTTTCTGCTTCGCCGCTGTTGTCGGCCACCAAACCGGTTGGCGAGCCCACGGTTTATAAGACGGTCGATGGCAAGCCGCTGACGCTTTACGTCACCAAGCCTGCCGATTGGAAGAAATCGGACACACGTCCTGCCGTGGTGTTCTTTCATGGTGGCGGCTGGGTCGGCGGTGCCCCTGGGCAATTCACCGAACATAGTAAGCACCTGGCGAAAGAAGGACTGGTTTGCGTTCAGGTGCAGTATCGCCTGCTCGATCGCGACAACAACGATCCACCGACCATCTGCGTTGAAGATGCTTTAGACGCGATGCGTTGGGTTCGTTCGCACGCCAGCGAGCTAGGGATCGATCCCAATCGCATCGCCAGTGCGGGCGGTTCGGCAGGGGGTCACCTGGCGGCTTACCTGGGTACCGTCACGCAGAAGGAAGAAGGCGTTTCGACCAAGCCGAACGCGATGATCTTGTTCAACCCGGTCTACAACAACGGCAAGGGTGGTTGGGGTGCTGGCCGCGTCAAAGATCGCGTCGCGGAGTTCTCGCCGGCCCACAACATCAGCCAGGACGACCCACCCCACATCGTGTTTCTCGGTTCGCAAGACAAGCTGATCCCGGTCTCGACTGCGGAAGACTTTCAAAAGAAGTCGCAGTCGGCCGGCGTCACCAGCGAACTGCGAATCTATGAAGGGCAAGGGCACGGATTCTTCAATCACGGCCGTGACAAGAATCGTTGGTACAACGAAACCGTCAGCGAGATGGACAAGTTCCTCACCTCGCTGGGCTGGATCGACTCGAGCAAGTCGTCCAAGTAGCTAACGCTGCGGCGTGATTGTGATTTGCTCCGAGATCGGCACTTCGCCTCGGAGCATGCGGCCACCTTCGCCAGCCAATCGCAGGTACCAGTCGCTCGGCAAACCATCGTACGTGGCGTAGCTTCCTTGGGTCGGCGGATCGTTGGTCACTTTGAAGATCGCGGTCGCTTCGTCGACTTCGTCGAACATTGCTACGTAGACCATCCCTGTCTTCAGCTTCGCAGCAGCAACCCACTGCTCCCAGAAGAAGTCTCCGCGACGCCGCTCGATGGTGTCGCGTTGGGCTACGGGACCTTTCAAATTCGTCCAGGCAAACCCAGGATAGATCACCGGCAACAACCGGACACCTGCTTCGGTAGCAGCGACTTGATCTCCTTTCCAGATGTTGGTGTTGGCGATCTTCTCACCGCCACGCATCTCGATGTTGCCCACATTCCAGGGGCTGATCACATCGAGCTTCCGATAGGCGGCGGCCCACTGTGGATCGCGATCGCGTCGCCACTGCGGCGGGACGCCTCCGATGACGGTCGCCCGGTAGGGACCTTCTTCATGGAAGAAGTCGATCAACTGGTGGGCGAGCTTCGCATCGAAGCGGTCGGAATAAAGTCCCCACAGAAAGACCACCGGCAAACCGTCGTGATCGAGGTAGCGTTCGTCACGCGTCACCTTGCGCCGATCACACAACTCTCGCCAGTCCTCAGTCAGCCGGTCGTAGATTCGCTCGGTTGGATAGCCTGACAGATCGTAGCAAATACCAAAGGCTCGGCCGGAGTCCTTCGCCGCGACACGAACGTTTTCGAGCACTTTCTCAAACGAAGGATCGCGCAGGTTCACCAGAAAACGCTGCACGAAAGCGCCATCGATTCCATACTGCTGCATCCACTGGAAATGCCGCTGAATCGTTTCCTTGTTGACGCTGCTATACAGATAAGCAGGCGTTCCCCCGACATGCGAGAAACCAGGAACCGCGTACTTTTCGGTCGAGCTGAACTCGGACAGGTCTGGCCACATCTCGAACGTGAGCGACTGCGGCGTGATCGTGGAACGACGACTCCAATGGAGCCAACCACGCTCGGTGCCGTCGCCAGGACAACGAAACCAGCCCTGGTAACCGGTCATCACTTTGCCCTCCAGCGTGGTGGCATCGGTAACCGGTTTTGGCTGGGCGTGAAGGGGCGATTCCAGAAGAAGGCTGACCCCTGCTGCCAGCAGCAGGGTCAGCCAGAAAGTTCGACGATGGGGCAGGGAGGTTGCCCGAGATTGCATAACCAGTCCTCGGCAGATTCTAAAAGGGCGTTTGGGCCCCGTCTTCTATCGCGAGGCCACTGACTCCATTGTACCCTCGCTGGTCGAGGAAATCTTGTCAGCATCCGCGTCGGTTACTGGGCGTTCGGCGACTCGATCAGGGACCATTTCCGCCGACTCTGGAGCTTTCAGCGATTTCAGGAAGCTGATCACGCTGAACTGTTCTTCTTCATTCAGCCGCATGAAGGTCGCGGTCGCTCCGCGTGCTTCGCCGTTGTGCATTTCGATGGCGGCACGAATCGACTCGGCACGTCCGTCGTGAAGATAAGGTGCCGAATCGGCGACGCCCCAGAGTGGCGGAGTGCGATACTCGCGGTATTCCTTGCGATCTTCTTTGATCGCCACGCTGTACTTCTCGACGATGACCTGGGGAGGATTGTACTCCGAACCATAGTAGGTCGGCATCTCGAACCGGTCTTCAATGCTGACCACTTGCACCGGAATACGCTGGGCAGGGATTGGATCTTCAAACTCAGGGCCCATGTCATGCAGCAGGAAGTCGGAGAAGACACCCTTCAATGCGCCAACGTCTTCGACATGGCACGAAGCGCAGCCGATCGATTCGAACAGCAGATGTCCCTGGGTCACGCGGCTGCGGGCGTTCGGATCTTCCGGAAGGACTTGTGCCGGACGAGGTAGTGCGGCGACGAAGTCAATCAACTGCTTCGTCTGATCAGCCGTCAGATCGACGCCTTCCAGTTGTTCGTTCGGTTTGGTTGGATCCGGCGACTGATACATCTGATCGACCTGCAAACCTACTTCGGCAGCACATGCTCCTTTCACGAACGCGCCGAGATCATTCAATTGACCTCGCCAGCCAAAACGACCGACCTTTCGCCCCGATATCCCCGTTTCGTTACTCGTAAGAAGTTGAGCCCGCGCGATCGCTTCGATGTCGGAATCGAGGACCTTGTCTGCGATCTCGCCGGCACCAAACAATTGCGGTGGGTTGCGTTCGGCCAGGGCGAACTGCAGGTCCTTCGTGTAGGTCACCAGTTTCAGCGGAAGGAACCCGAGGTCGCTGAGGTTGCGTTCTCGCAGCATGCGACGCATACGAGTTCGCGAATTGAACGTTTCTTCGAGCGGCTGAGTCACGCTGGCGTGGATTGCAGCGTACTCAGGGTTGGTACTGTAACGATGCAGCAGAACGCCGGTCGAAATGTTGCCATCGTTGTTGACGAACAGCGGATGCATCGTTCGCAGACGGTTACGAATGGAATCGATGTTGCGCGAGGTGAACTTGCCCGGCTCAGGGACGAAGGCGAGCATCTGGGCGTTGCTCTCGTTCGCACCACTTCCGCCGATGCCTCCTTGGGCGTGACAGGCGACGCAACTGTTCGCGTTGTAAACCGGTCCCAGGCCATCGCCATTGGGACTGAGGGTATCGTTCGGTTTCCATTGATGTGTGAAGAGCTCACGACCACGCTCGATCGATTCCGGATCGGAATCAAACTGAGCCCATACCGGGCTTGCCAGGCAACCGATGCCTAGCAATACGAGAAGAGATGGGAGACGAGACATTTCCATTCCCCTTGTTCCACGAAGCGACTTCCACCAGCAAATGCGGGTTCCTACCCACCTGTTTAAGGCAATGTCCCTTAGCTGGCAAACAATTTGCAAACACCTAGCCGCAAATTGCGCAATAGATTGTCTCCCAAAAAATCCTTACCACCTACCGCGACTGAACAGGCATCGTTGATGAGCGATTACTGACCTGAGTTTCGGTCTTCTGTGGTGGTGCTGGCTCTGCGGATAAAGGAGCCTTCAGCGTTTCGAGGAACTTCAGCAGCGCGAACTGCTGCTCCTCTTTCAGTAGCGAGAAGCGACGAAAAGAGGAGTACGCTTCGCCGCCATGCCACTCGATGGCAGCCCGTAACGTTGTCGCGCGACCATCATGCAGGTAAGGAGCCGAGTCGGCCACGCCCCAGAGCGGCGGCGTTTTGTATTCGCGATGTTGCTCTGGCTCGATCGCCAACTCGCGGACCAACTCGGTCGTGACTTTGCGGCGGACCATGCCATGGTACGAGGAAATCACATCCATGTTTTCTTGCAGGATGGTCTCCGTCTTGGGCTCGGCAGGGATCGGGTCTTCAAACTGCTGCCCCATGTCGTGCAGCAGGAAGTCGGAGTAAACCTCTTTCAGCGAACCAACGTCGGTCACATGGCACTCGGCACAACCCACTGCCGTAAAGAGATTCTGTCCTTCAATCGCCAACGCCTTGGCATCGTCGTCCGTCGGCATGACTCGCTCGGGGCGGGGCAGCTCGCGTACGTAGTTGACGAGTAGCGAAATCTGCTTCTCGTTTAGATCGGTTCCCTTCAGTTCATACTCAGGACGAAGCGGGTCGGCCGTCTGATGAAACTCGGGGACCTGCAAACCAATTTCGATCGCGCACGCACCTTTCACGAACAGATCGAGGCTCCGCATCTGCCCACGCCAACCAAACTTGCCGGCCATTCGACCGGAGACACCAGTACGGCTGAGCTTCTGTGTTTCGACCAATTGCTTCAAATCCGCCTCGCGAATCTGCTTGTCGATGTCGTCGATACCAAACAGTTGCGGTGGATTGCGCTCGGCGGTTGCGTACTGCAAACCTTGGTCAAAGATCACAAGATTTAACGGCAACGCATCGACCCCGCGGATGTCTCGCTTCCGCAGCATACGGCGGATACGGAGTCGCGTATTGAAATCGTTGGGAACTTCCGCCGTCACACGCTCGTGAATCGGAGCATAGTCGGGGTTCGTGCTTTTCCGATGCAGCAGCACGCCGAGCGAGAACTGGTCGTCTTTGTCGACGAAGTCAGGGTGCATTCCTTTCAAGTTCCCGAGAAACACCTTCAGGCCATCGTCCGAGAAGTCGCCTGTTTCTGGCAGAAAGGAGAGAAACTGGGCGTTGTGCGTGTTGTCGCCGGCGCCCCCAACACCACCTTGCGAATGGCATTCGACGCAGCTTCGACCGTTGAACAGTGGTCCCAGCCCGTCACCTTTCCGGCTAAGCTCGTCGTTCGGTTCCCATTGATGAAGAAACAGATCACGGCCATTGAACTGATCTGGCGATTTCTTTTCCAACTCGGCGGAACTGCCGGACGTGCTCCAGCTACCGATTCCAATGCAAGTACAAGCGATCGTCAGAATCAGTTTGGTTCGAAACATGCTGTATCCTCTGCTGGGTTCAAACCGCCTATCAGAACTCCTCAAGCTATCACCTGTTTAGGGAATCACAACAGCGATGGCAAACAGAATGTCAAATTGCCGATCCAAACGGGTCTTGGGGCAGGAAACCAGGCCGGTGGATTGTTGCCCGGCGGCGAACGCCTAGAATGAAACTGCCTGATAAGTTCGTCCCTTTCCCCAGCCAGGAGCCGCGATTATGTCGACCGAGTATAACTCGCTGAACGATGCCGAAGCGCACGTGATTCTTCGCAAAGGAACCGAACGTCCCTTCACCGGGGAATACACCGATCTGGCTGCCCCTGGCACGTTCATTTGCCGGCGCTGCAATCTGCCGCTTTATCAGTCCGACGATAAATTCCATAGCCATTGCGGCTGGCCTAGTTTCGACGACGATCTTCCTGAAGCGGTGCTTCGCGTACCAGATGCCGATGGGCGAAGAACTGAGATTGTTTGCGCAAACTGCGATGGTCACCTGGGCCATGTCTTCGAGGGGGAAGGATTTACTCCCAAAGATACGCGCCACTGTGTAAACTCTATTTCCATGCGGTTCATCCCGGAAGGTGAACCATTGCCGGAGGTGATTCGCCCCAACGGATCATCTTCCTCCTCCTAGGAAGTGAGCGTTTGCCATCATGCCAGGTCACGTTGCTCTGTTGGGCGATTCCATCTTTGACAACGCCGCCTATGTACCTGAAGGCAAATCGGTGATCGAGCTTCTCAAAGGCAAGCTACCGGCAGACTGCGATGCAACCTTGCGCGCTGTCGACGGAGCCCGGGCGTCGGATGTCTTTCATCAGTCCAACGCGATCCCCAAAACAACGACCCACTTGGTGATGAGTATCGGAGGGAACGATGCGTTGTGGGCATCGGGCGAGTTATTTACCGACGATCCTGCTCCGCTGGCGGAAGCGTTGCGACGCGTCGCGACCGCGGTCGATACGTTCGCTCAGGAATATCGCGAACTGATCCTGCATCTGCTTCTGAAGGAATTACCGCTGGCCGTTTGCACGATCTACGATTCCATTCCTGGGATGGGCGTTGCGGAGCGAGCCGGCCTGGGTGTCTACAACGATGTGATCACACGAACGGCCTTCCGCAACAATCTTCCGCTCATCGATCTGCGACTGATCTGTGATGACCCCGGCGATTATTCTCCCATCTCGCCGATCGAACCATCGGCCCAGGGGAGTGAGAAAATTGCCCAGGTCATCGCCGATGCCTTGATGCAAACGGGCAATTCTCGTCGAGTCTTCATCTGAATTCGGCCCGATCATCGCGATTTCAGCGATTCCGAGGGGTAGCCTTCGCAATGCATGCCATGCATAATCTACGCTTTATCTATGCATGCACTGCATCAGGCAGAGATTCAGGATCGCGGAATGGAAATCGAACAGTTGCATCAATTCCTGAAAGTGGCCGAGTTCGGCAACTTCACGCGGGCTTCGGAAGTCCTGGCCATTTCGCAGCCAGCCCTCAGCCGATCCATTGCCCGCCTGGAAGATGAACTGGGACAACCACTGTTCGAACGGCAAACCCGCAAGGTCACGCTGACCGATGCCGGGCAGTTGCTCCTTTCGCGGGCCCATCGAATCGTCGCCCTGGTCGAAGATACCAAGGCCGAGATTTCGGACGATGGCGAGAGTGGTCGAATTCGCTTGGGAGCCATTCCCACGATCGCTCCTTTCTACTTGCCAGAAATGCTGAGCCAATTCGCCGAGTCGTTCCCGAAAGCCCAACTCACCGTTCAAGAAGATACGACCGACAATTTGCTGCGTCGCTGCCAACAAGGAGAAATCGATCTGGCAATCCTGGCGTTGCCGATCTCGGCCAAGCACTTGGAAATCGAATCGCTGTTCGAGGAAGAGTTGCTGCTGGTCTTGCCGGTCGATCATCCGCTGGTCGAGAAGAAGCAGATCAAGCTGACCGATGTCGAACCCTATCCGTTCGTGTTGCTGGACGAAGCCCACTGTCTGTCGGATAACATCGTGACCTTCTGTCGTCATCGATCTTTCAACCCGATCTCGGTCGAACGGACCAGCCAACTGGCAACCGTCCAGGAACTGGTCTCGCTTAAGCATGGCGTCTCGATGATCCCCGCGATGGCGAAGAAACTGGACGCCAGCAAACGACGCGTTTATCGCTCGCTGCATGGCACCAAACCGACACGGCAGATTGCCATGATCTGGAATCCGTATCGATTCCAGTGCAAATTGCTCGATCGCTTCAAGCAGCACATCCGCGACTTCTCGAAGACGATGAACGCGAAGGACTAGTCCTGCCGGCCAGGCTGTGCATCGCGATCTTGGAAAGAATACCGTTCGACGAAGCCAATCGCGATCAACGTGACCAGCCCCAGACCGACCGCCATCACGGCCACGCCGTAGAAGCCCATTCCGCACGCCGAACCAGTCGCGGCCGAAACCCAGATCGTCGCCGCGGTTGTCAGTCCATGCACGTTTCCACGCGACTCGATAATGGAGCCAGCCCCAAGAAAGCCGACCCCTCCGATGATACCGGCAAGAATTCGAAACGGATCGATCCCCAGCCAATCGGGCGTCGTGCCTTGTAACGAGTTTTGATAGTCAAGTCCGATCACCATGAACGTAGCTGCCCCCAAAGCGACCAGCATATTCGTTCGCAGGCCAGCAGGTTTTGCTCTTCGCTCGCGGTCCCAGCCCAATACCGCCCCACACAGCGCGGCGAGCGCCAGTCGTAAGAACGAATCCCAGTTCAACGTTTGATTCGCCAGCAGTATCCAGTCGTCCATTTGGTTGTTGCTCCTTCTACGGTGGTTTTATCTTGGGGTAATGCTACCGCGAAAGGTATGTCAAGAGAAACGCTTGCCTCACAACGCTCCGCTTCGAAACGACAAGAGACGGAGCCTGTCGGGCTTCGTCTCTTGCGGAAATTAGCAACTAACACGAGGTCGATCGGTTTATAGATCGCGTCCCGCCTTGAGAGTCTGCATTTCTTCTCGCAGGGCTCGGATCTCTTGCTCCAATTCTCGCACGCGTCGACTGAGCGAATCAACTTGTTCCTGCGAGGCGAAGTTACCCCCTTCAACACTTCCAATCGCCTGCTGCAACATTCGGAGGGCAGGGCGGTCGTTGTCGGCCTGAGGTCCCGGCGACTGCGGCAGCTGGCGAGGATCGCCGTAGTAGACCTGAGTCGTTTCCATGCGATTGCCGAAGTAGTAGCTCACCGGAATCGCTCGGTTGTCTGGGGAATTGCGAACCAACTGAATCAACTCCACCGCATCGTCCACGCGACGTCCATCGTAAGCGACAATCACCGCGCCGGCAGGGATATTGGCTCGATCGGCCACGCCATCGCGGCTGACGCTTTCGACATAAGCTCCCCGTCGCACCGAGACGCCCGTCTGCTGACGGATTTGTTCCGTCAATGGAACGACACGAACACCAAGTACGCGCGGTGCTTCGTTGGCAGGTGGAGGTAACGTGTCGACCGGCGGAGGCATGGCGCCTTCGACACCGAGTGGATCGTAACCGCCGGGGCGCGCAGGACGCGCCGGTGGATCGCTCACTTCTACCTCTTGGCCGCCGAGCACCAGGTCCAGCCCAACGGTCTTCCCATCACGACCAACCTGCATGCGAACCTTGTCGCCTGGGTTCTTCGTTTGCATCCAGGTGCCAAGACTCTGCAGGTCGCTGTAAACCGCGCCGTCGATGGTCATGATCTGGTCACCTTGCTTCAGACCGGCTTTGTCGGCAGGACCTCCGGCGTTGACCTCGGTCACGACAATTCCATCTTTCCCATTGGGGAACGAACTGGACACCGCCGTGTCGAGCATCGCGCCGATGAACGGCTTCTCGACAGTGGCCGTGGCTGGCGTGGGCTGATCCGGAGGAAGCGGTGGTGGCAACGTGTTCGATTGAACGCGATCGATCAAGTTATTGAGTCGATCGAGGGCCCCTTGAGCCATTACCCATTGGGGCGTCACGATTAAAATTGCCGCTAAAGCAATCGACATTCTTATGGAATGCAGCAGTCGCATGATTTCCTCCCTCGCCTGATTCAACCCAGGCATGCTGTTCTTCGGCGAAATTACCTTGCCGCTCTCATTGTCCCGCATCCACTGCAAGAAGGAAAGTAAATCGCGGACATGGGTGCTGAAAATTCCCTGAAGACAAGTTCCAGGCTCGTTGCTACGCTAGAGATATGGATGCTGAACAAACCAACCATCTCGAAGTTGGCCTCGCCTTGCCCGAGCATTACGGCGCGGCCCTATGGATGGCAACCGGTGGTCGGACCAGGCTCGCCAGCCGTGGTCGTGTCACCGCGCTGCTGGCGGCGGAGAAGCAAGGCAAAATCCATTTCAACGGTCTTTATACTGCCAAACGTGGGAAACGGATCGTTGCTTCTTTGTGGTGTTTGAACCAGCCTGGAAGAATCGCCACGATTTGGGGCCCTGGGCGTCTTCCCAGCGAATCGGCATGCACCGTCGATACGCTGCTGCGAGAAGCGATCGAGAAGGCCACCGAGCAAGGTTGCCATTTGATTCAAAGCCTGGTCGGGGCCGACAATCCAGGTGCCGGTGAACTATTGTCGCGAGGCGGCTTCCGCCCGATCACGATCCTCGACACGCTTCAGGCCTACAGCGACGAGTTCTACGCGGAACCTCCTTCGCCAGAACTCGAGTGGACGGTATGCGAGGACCATCGAGATCCGTCGTTTGTCGATCGGGTCGAGCAAACCTACGTCGATAGCCTCGATTGCCCTGAACTGGACAGCCTGCGGGAAATCGAAGATGTACTGGACGGTTACTTCGCAACCAGCGGTCGGTCGACCGAGTATTGGTTCCAGCTTCACCATCGGGGGGTTCCGGCTGGCGTGTTGATCTTGGCTCACCACCAAGATGCCAATCAACTGGAATTGATCTACTTTGGCCTGGTCTCGGCGGTTCGCGGCCGTAAGCTGGGGGGTGAGGTATTACGATTAGTTATTGAAATCGCTCGCCAATTGGATTGCCAAAGCATCGTCACCGGAGCCGATCAGCGGAACCTACCCGCACTCTCTCTCTACCGCCGCTTCGGGTTTCATCAGGTCGATTCCAAGCAGCTCTATCTGTTGTCGCTACGCCGTGGCAGCATGGCGGTCGCGTGAACCATTCGAGGGGATCGGTTTACGTTCTCTTTCGCCAATCTTCACGAAGTATGACCAAACGTGTCAAACGTCAAATTCGACGGGTCCAAGTTCGCAACTCGAATGATTTCAACACGATACAACCATCGATGGCCAATGACTTGAGCGAGAATTCACAGGATTCGACAAATTATCCACGCCTGTGTTCAGATCGTGTTAGAAAATGGAAAGCCGCAGCTAGCGGCAAATTTCCGGGAAATCAGGGGCATTCCGCGAGGGCGATTTTCCCCCTTGGCTTTTTTTCTTCCAGGCTGCTTCTCACAGGTTTGACAGGGGTGCTAGCTTGCATACAATCGTCCTCCACGCGGCTGTTGATGCCGCCTGTTTTTGCCTCGCTCCCGTCTGGGGTTGAGGATCGACATTCCAGAAGGAATCTCGCATCTTCAACTCGCTGAAAGAGTCAGCCTGTGGTCACGGAAGACATCGAAATTCTACCTGCGTTGCGTCTCGCAATGATCGAAAGGGTAGGACAAGATCGCTTCGATCTTTGGTTCGGAACGAACAACACGCACTTTCGCTTGGGCGAAGGCTGTTTGTTGATCGAATCGACCAGTCGAGTGAATCTCGATTTCCTCCGTAAGAACTTTCACGAAGCAGTTCGCCAGGCTCTTTCCGACGTTCAACTCACTGGCCATCAGGTCATTTACCGCGAAGGTTCTGCCCCCGCCAAGAAGGCACAGAGTACTTCCACTCCGACTCCGGAGAAGAAGATGCGTGCCCAGGCCCCAGCAGCGAAACCATCTCGCACTTTCAGCGACAGTGGTCAGTCGATCATTCAACGTCGCCGCTTTGCTTCGCTGAAAGACTTTGTTGTCAGCGATTGCAACTCGATGGCCAAGACGGCTGCCACCATGGTGCTGCAGCAACCCGGCCAGATCTCGCCTCTCTATATTCATGGCCCCTCGGGTAGCGGCAAGACGCACCTGCTGGAAGGGATCTACGGACTTGCTCAGCAGAAGAAAGAGCTGGGACGCGTCGTTTATCTGTCGGCTGAACAATTCACGACTTACTTCCTGGAAGCCTTACAGTCCTCGGGCGTGGCCAGTTTCCGCCGCAAGTATCGCGACGTCGGTGTGCTGATTATCGACGACGTGCAGTTCTTTGCCGGCAAACGTGCGACGAAGACGGAACTGCTCCACACGCTCGATGCGATCACGCGTCGCGGTGGTCAGGTTATTCTGGCAGGGAACCAACGCCCAACCGAACTTTCGGCCCTCGGTACCGAACTGGTCGCACGTTTCTCGAGTGGTCTGATCTGCAAGGTCGATCCACTCGACGACCTTTGCAAACAAACCATGATTACTCGTCTGGCTGAAAAGCGTGGCGTTGCCTTGAGCGAACCAGTTGCTCTTTGGCTCACCCGTCAGCTCCCCGGCGAAGGTCGTTTAATCTCGGGTGCGATCAACCGCTTGTGGGCCTATTGTGCCGTGCAAGGAAACGAACTTTCGATCGCCGTGCTCGAAAACTTGTTGTCGGATCTCATTCCACAACAAAGCAGCATGATGCGATTGGACGATGTCGAAGCGGCCGTCTGTCGCGTCTTCGGCGTCGATACTAAGTTGCTCCGTTCGCAATCGAAATCACGTCGTGCGAGCAATCCTCGCATGCTGGCGATGTGGCTGGCTCGCAAGCACACCGGTGCCGCGCTGTCAGACATCTGCCAACACTTCCAGCGTCGCAGCCACAGCACCGTGATCTCGGCCGAGAAGAAGGTCAACAAGTGGTTGGCGGATGAATCGGTCGTCCAAATCGCGGATCGTTCGCTGAAAGCGAAGGAAGCGATCGAACTGGCTGAAGCAGAGCTGCGAATCGGTCGATAATTTAATTAGCAACGTAATCAAATCAGCAGGTCGCGTGAAACGCTCGACCGCTTTTTAGTCATACTGGGCCGTATGCTGTCCAGTTCGCACCGTGAGCCAATTCACTTCGTTGTGAATCGCTCACACGCGGCAAGATTGCGTGTCATACCCTCGGGTCCGTCGTTCATCACGAAGTCGCGGATATGGCACTCTCGAGCCGCTTCTTAAAGAAGGCTGGGACGTCGATTCTATTCCCAGTCAGCCAGCCAGATACCGCTTACTTGAAACCCCAGCGACCTGCGTTCTTGTCGCGGGTCACCAACTGAGTCATCTCAGGACTCAGCGTGTAGTAGCGGGAAGGACGATTGATTTCGAGATCGATCTTCAATCGTGAATGAGGCATGGCCTGGTTGATGACCGCGGTCGGTTCGACACGCAGCACACTGACCGGGTCGCCATTCCATTTGACCATGTACAACGTACCGGAGATCGAAGGTTCGAGTTCGAACTTGTAGTGCTCCGTCAGCATGGCAACCAGACGACGTTCGTCCCCGGTGGTGCCATGGAAGGTGATTCGCTGCAGCGTCTTCTCTTGATCGAAGTAATAGGTCAGCGAGCCAGCGATGTCGTCGATCCGCGAACCACTGACCAGCGGCACACGCATCCCTTCCAGATGCAAATCCCCGACCGTGGTACTGACGCGCGGCCAGGTTTCCATGACCCAGCGTGGATTAGCGTTGAAGTTGATCACATGGTCAAGTTGCTCGAAGACCGGCGCGGTCGGAGCGGGCCCCATTGACTTGCCACCGATCGATGACGAACCAGTGGCGAAAGAATTCGGCACACTTACCAGATTCTGCCCGGAAGGTTGGTTTTCTCCACCAATCGAAGCAGCCGGAGCGGCCTCACCGGTTGGCAAGACCTGAGTCGCCTTGTTCCAATAGGTCTGCACCGTTTCGCGCACGGAGGGATTGTAATAGCTATACGGCACGCCAAAGCTGGCGGCGGCTGCAGTCCAGAACATGATTGTGCGACGAAACACCTTGGACCTCCTTCCGTGCGATTGTCCATTCCTTACATCGAACCACCGCCGTGTGTGTCGTGAATGGGATGCCAGCACATCGCAAGACCCGAGCCGCCGCCAAGTTTTCCGCAGATCGAAGAAATGGAATCACCCGAACAGCCGGCATCTTCCGCCACATCGTCCTGGCTGGTCTCGTCCGAAGCCCGGCCTTGGTTTGACTGGCTTTCAACTGTCGATCGTCAGTCGCTGGGTACCCTGACAAAACTGCGGAACGAGCTTTCAAACGATCAGGCCAGTCAGCTCCTGCAACAGCTAGACCTGCGCGAGCGAGCGACGCGCAAGTTCTCTCAGGCACGGCAGATGTTCTTCACCGACATCGGGCTGCAGCAATCGACCGACGAGCAAATCGCCACCTACAAGGCGACTCGCTTTCCTGCCGGGCAGAAGGTGGCCGACCTCTGCTGTGGCATCGGCGGAGACTTGGTTGCGATCGCTCAGCGGTGCGAGGTGGTCGCGGTGGATGCCTCGGACGATCATCTTTGTTTTGCCGAAGCGAACGTTCGTGCCTATGGCGCAAAGCTTGCCGATCGCTACTGCGGCCTCGCGGAAGAGACTTCGCTTGCTGATTTCGCCGCGTGGCATATCGACCCAGACCGACGACCTGAGCAGACGCGCACCATTCGCCTCGATCAGTTTCGTCCCAGCCTCGAGCATCTCGAAGCGATGCTGCAGCAGAACCCGAACGCGGCTTTGAAGCTCGCTCCGGCCAATGCAATTCCTGCCGACTGGGAAGAGGCGGGGCAATGTGAATGGATTTCAAATCATCGCGAATGTAAACAGTTGATGGTCTGGCTGGGCAACCTCACCGATCGCCCCGGCACGCGGCGCGCGACTCGCATCGATGGCAACGGTCAGGCCACCTGTTTTGAAGATTCGCTGGTTGAACTCAAGCAGTCCGAGGCCGTCGACACTTATCTATTCGATCCCGATCCGGCCCTGGTCGCTTCGGGACTGGTCGATGCCTTGGCAGCCCGGCACGATCTGGCGCGGGTCTCGGCGCAGTCGCACTACCTAACCGGCGGACAGCCCTTCGATCATCCGCTGCTGCAACGGTTCGAGGTAATCACACAGGAAAAGATCGACAACAAGCGGCTGAAGAAGGCGGTCGCGACTGAGGACTGGGGTACGCTCGAGCTGAAACAACGCGGCCTCGAATTGAAGCTCGAGACCTGGCGAAAGCAACTCAAGCCTCGCGGCCAAGGGCAGGGGACCATCATCTTCACGCCGACCGTCGAAGGCAATCGAGCGATTCTTTGCCGGCGACCGGCAACGACTGGCGCATAGAAAAGCCGCCAAAGCTTGGGCCACGGCGGCTGATTGTTTTCAACGGATCGAACCAGCTTAGTCCAAATCAGGACCTTCGGTTGCTTCTTCGTCCTTCTCGACCGGCTTGGTCGCAGGATCGGCCAGGGTTGGAACCCCATCCAACCTGCGAGGAGCGGTTGGCTTGCTGGCGATCTTGGCCGGTTCCTGTGGCTCGGCAACCTTGGCAGGCTCGGCGACGGGCGTCGGAGCGGCTGGCATCGCAGCCACCTTGGCCGGAGGTCCTGGCAACAGTTCTTCGGTCATGCGACCGAGGTAGTTCATCACGCTCGTTTCGCCCTGGAAACCGATGATCGTTTCGTCGAGATCCAACTGCTGCGAAATCAGACGACCAGCAGCGATGTCGAACTTCACCTTGCCACGGGTCAACTTCTGAATCAATTCGACCTTCAGCATCGGATCGTCGATCGGAGTCAGAATCTGAGTTTCGGTCGAGATCGTGGCAACATTGCCGGTGACGCTTTCCAGGCGGAAGACCTGGCGTGTCTTGATATGCTTCTGCTTGCCATTGCCGGCCCGAACGGTCAGGTCGTCTGGCGAGTACCAGGCACTTCCCACGGCGATTGGTTCTTCTGGCAGGATTGGCAAAATCTGCGTTTCACCGCTGGGGGTTCCGCCAAGTTGCTTACGCTGAACCAGTCGGCCCTGCGGATCGACCGTGATACGGGCCAATGGAATCCCCACGCTCTGGGCGGCTGCCGCGTAAATCGCGGGTGGTTCCTGGTCGGTTTGGCTGTTGTAGCGTTGTTCCGGACGATCGGTCACCTTCTGCCACATGTCGATCGATTCGACCGAGTGAACGAACGTGGCCAGACCTTCCTTATCGACTCCTTCGACCTTCCACTGCTTGGTCGAGATGCTGCGTGACTGAGCGGTTTGCGTCGAACCCTTGATCTTCGTTTCGACCGTCGACAAGTGAACGATCTTCGAGCGAATCAAATCGCCTTCGTCGAACTTGTACTTGAGCAGAACCTTGGCATCGTCGGCCATGGCGACCGTAGAAGTGGCCAACAGCAGCGCGAGAGTCGCGAGTGTTTTCATCGGTTGCATCCTTGCAGTTTGGGTCATCTATCGAGGGGGTCTTCGCTTCGCGTCCGGGTTGCGAAGCCTATGTTAGCGGCCGTGGTCGATTTGGCCGCCCCAACCAAGCTTCTCGCGAAGCGTGCGGTAGTAATTATGGTCGTGCATCGCAACCAGTTTGAAGCGAGGCTTCGCCTGGTCGACGCAAACGCGATGTTCGGCTGTAATCGGGCTGAGCACTCTTCCGTCGACAACCACCGACATGGTTCGGGTCGCACCTCGCAAGTGCATCTCGAAACAGCGGTCACCGGTATCGACCACACTTCGCATGGTGAGCGTGTGTGGATTGATCGGACTAATGACGAATGCCCGCAGATCGGCCCGCACAATGGGACCGCCCGCCGACAGATTATGGGCCGTCGAACCGACCGGAGTGCTGATGATCAAGCCATCGCAGCTATATGATGTCGCTAACTGATCGTCGACGTAAAGATCAATCGAGCGGATTTGGAAGGGTGGACCGCCAAGAATCGCCATTTCGTTCAAACCGATTCGTTCAGCGATCACCTCTTCATCTTTCAGAACCCGGCATCGCAGCATCATATGCTCGATGATCTGACACTCGCCCCGGCAAATGGTGGCCAACTGATCGACAACCTGCTCCGGGGTAAACGCCGCCAGAAAGCCGAGCTTACCCATATTCACGCCAACGATCGGAATCTGTTGATTCCCCATGCTGCGGGCGGCTCCGAGAATCGAGCCATCGCCACCGAGAACAATCGCGAAGTCCGCTTCGACGTGCGAGAGATCGGTCTTCCATTGCAAGTCGGTATGGACAATTTCGGCGAACTGGGGAAGCAAGTGTTCCAGGCGTTCCGCTTCTTCCTCGACATGCGCGCGATTGCCAGCTCCGAGCAGCATGACGCGCGGCTTTTCTTTCCCGGTCCAACTCGGTTTCTTCGGAGAAGCTGGTTCCACGGTGGATCTTCGCGAGGATGAGGTAGGTTGTTGGTATGGTTCGGCTAAACGTCGAATCGCCGCGGCGAACGCGCAAGCCAGTATCCCCCTCATGCCAACCCTCTTCCTAAGCGGTCGAGGGCATCGGGCCGTGAACGGGGATTTTAGTGCGAGGAAGAAATCTGATCGTGGGCGGCTGCCAATTGGCGGCAGACCGAGGCAATACCCAGGGCATCGAGCTGAAGTTCCGCCAGGATCTCGGCCCGATCTCCATGTTGCACGAAGACGTCCGGAATTCCAAGTCGTTTCACGTGACTGGCGTTCACGCCGGCTTCGTTGGCAGCTTCCAACAAGGCACTGCCGAAGCCCGTCATCAAGGCACCTTCTTCGACAGTGACGACGAATGGCGTTTCGCTGACGATCGGAAGCATCGTCTCGGTATCGAGCGGCTTCACAAACCGAGCGTTCACCAGCGTGACGTCGATTCCATCTTTGGCGAGCAGTTCAACCGCCTTCTTCGCTTCGGCCAATTGTGGACCGTAGCAAATCACGGCGCCGTCGGAACCTCGTTTGAGGACCTCCGCTTTGCCCAGTTCAACCGGCTGACGATCGCGAGCGATGTTTTCAGCGTTGGTCTTGGGGTAACGGATCGCAGTCGGGTGATCGTGCTCGACGGCGAAGTTGACCATCGCGGTCAGTTCGTCGGCGTCGCCCGGAGCCATCACGACCATGTTCGGGAACATCCGCATGTAGCCGATGTCGTACATCCCATGATGCGTCGGCCCATCGGCCGCGGTGATCCCCGCGCGGTCCATCGTGAACACGACCGGCAGATCTTGCAGCGCGACTTCCTGGAAGATGTTGTCGAAACTTCGCTGCAGGAAGGTGCTGTAAATGTTGACGATTGGCCGCAGCCCCGCTTTGGCCTGGCCGGCGGCGAAAGCGACCGTGTGCGACTCGCAGATGCCGGTATCGAAGAACCGGTCCCCGAATTCGTCACGCAGCGGTTCCATCTTGGTTCCCTGGCACATGGCCGCGGTCAGGACGGTAACCTTCTCGTTCTTACGCATCACGTCCGCGATCGCATCGCGGGCGTAGTTGGTATAAGCCTTCGATTCGCCTGGCTTCGGTGCGTTTTCTTCGTCTTCGTCGGTCTTGCACATCGCCGGTGGCGTGTGATAGTAAACCGGATCTTCGGCGGCAGGATCGTAGCCATGCCCCTTTTCGGTCACCACGTGCAACAGGGTTGGCCCCTTCTGCGTCTTGACCATTTCCAGGTATTTCCGCAGCAGCGGAATGTTGTGACCGTCGATCGGGCCGATGTAGTTCACACCCAGCTCTTCGAACAGCATGCCGCCATGCAGACCAGCCTTCACGCCTTCCTTGAGCTGAGCCAGGAAGCGTTCGGTCGGGTCGCCAAACAGCGGAACCATGTTCAGCGCTTTAACGACTTCGGTCTTAAACCCGGTATAGAACGGATTCATCCGCAGGCGATCGAAGTAATCGGCCACGCCACCAACGCGTGGGCAGATCGACATCTTGTTGTCGTTCAAGATGATGATCAGGTTTCCCTTCTGCGCCTTGGCATTGTTCAAGGCCTCGAACACCATCCCGCTTGGGAACGCACCATCGCCGATCACCGCGACCGAGTGACGATCGTTTTCACCGCTCAGGTAGTCGCCGCTGGAAAGCCCCATCACGGTCGAGACGCTCGCTCCGGCGTGCCCCGTCATGAAGAGGTCGTATTCGCTCTCGTTCGGGTTGGGGTAGCCCATCAGGCCACCCTTGGTGCGCATCGTGTTGAACTGGTCGTAACGACCGGTGATTAACTTGTGCGGATAGATCTGATGGCCGGTGTCCCAGATCAGTCGATCCTGCTTGAAGTCGAACGTGCGGTGCAAGGCAATACAAAGCTCGACGACGCCCAGATTCGAGGCGAAGTGAGCCGTACGCGTCGCCACCAAATTGCATAAGACCTCGCGGATTTCGGTGGCCAACTGTTCCAGTTGGGCCGTGGAGAAATCGTTCAGGTCTTCCGGCGATTTGATTTTGGGGAGTAGTTCCGCCATGGCGATCAGTGATTCCTTTCCAGCACGTATTGGGCCAAGGAAATAAGGGAGTCGCCTCCACTAGGAAGCTTGGCCGCGGCATTACCTGCCTGCTGGATTAATTGTTCCGCCTTACGACGGCTTTCTTCAATCCCCCAAACCCCGGGAAACGTCATTTTGCCTTTGTCTGCATCTTTACCAACCCGCTTGCCCATCGACTTCTCGTCGCCTTGAACATCGAGCAGGTCGTCCGTGATCTGAAACGCCAGTCCGAGGCAATCGCCGTACTGCGTCAACAGATTCAGTTTCGCTTCGTCGGCGTGGGCCATGATGCCGCCCAGTCGTAACGAAACGGTAATCATCGCGCCGGTCTTCCGGCGGTGGATGGCTGCCAGATCGTCAGCGGTTCCCTCGAGCGTCTCGAACCGAAGGTCGTCGACCTGGCCACCAACCAATTGGCTGGCACCCGCCGCATAAGTTAGTTCGCGAAGACAGCGACGAGATTGTTCGGCATCGGCGATTTCGACCGCCAGGATCTCGAAGGCTCGGGTCAGCAGGGCATCGCCCGCCAAGATCGCCGTCGCTTCGTCGAACTGACGGTGGCATGTCGGTCGGCCGCGACGCAGGTCGTCGTCGTCCATTGCCGGCAAGTCGTCGTGAATCAGCGAGTAAGCGTGAATCATTTCGACGGCACATGCCGGGACGATCGCCGCACTGGCGTTTGAACCGCATGCTTCCGCGGCAAGCAACGCGAGGACCGGTCGCAGGCGTTTGCCAGGCGCGAGCAAGCTGTATCTAATCGCCTCGCGCAGAACCTCGGGGCAATCGTGGTCAAACTCGGTAAGACGGGTCAGTGCAGCGTCGATTTCGGGACGTAAACGTTCGGCAACTTCCCGAAAGGTGTCAGTCGACACTTCGGCCATGCTCAATCCTGGGTGATCGGGGGTATCTGGCAGTAGCGGCATGTCACATGGCGGCCTCCGAGCCGCATTCCGCTGCAACGTCCGATTTTAGAACAACTTGCGTTCGTCGTCCACGATATCCGACCCCGATTTCGTCGCGGGCTTCTTTGTGGTCCCTCGGCGTTTGGCTCGCGATTGAGCTTTCTCGTCGAGCGACATTTCCTCGTCCTCAAAGGGCTGAGTAATGGGGTTTCCTTCCGCATCCACCCCAGAAAGCAGCTCGATTTTGCGTTCCGTCGATTTCAAAACGGTATGGCACTGCTTGAGAACCTCGATCCCACGCTGGTATTTTTCGAGTGCCGCATCCAGCCCCAATTGTCCACCTTCTAGCTGTTGGACAATTTGTTGCAGCTCGGCCAGGCCTTCCTCGAACTTCGGAGCTGGCTGATCTTCGTTCGTCTTCTTTGCCAAAATGACATTCCTTACAGGTTGCTGGCGACAGCCAGATGGGTGGTATAAGTTGAGGGTTTGCCGCCATGAATAACTACGAGATCACGCGGCTTTTGATCCGGCCGTCCGGCAGAATCGTCTCGATTTCCTCCCCAGGCTGAACCTGGTCGGCGGACCGAACGACCTCTTGCTGATCGTTGAGGGTGACCGAGTATCCACGTGATAACACCGCCAGCGGCGACATCGCCTCGAGCTGGGCGGCCCGGCGGGCCAACATTTCGTGTGCTGATCGCAGTCTTCGCTGCATGGCCCGAGTCGCAGCGGCGTCTAACTCGTCGAGTGTTCGCTGATGGTCGTGAATCATCTCGAACGGATGCGTGAACGCACGACTACGCGTTAGCAGTTCCACCTTCGCGGCCGCACGATCATAAGTCGAACGCAGCCCGGTCGAAAGCCGCTGCTGAAGTCCGGTCAAACGTTCCTCGATTTCAATCATTGAGGGGAGGGCCAGTTCGGCGGCTTCGCTTGGCGTGAGGGCTCGAACGTCGGCTGCGAAGTCGGACAGGGTAACATCGATCTCGTGACCGACGGCTGAAATGGTGGGGATCTGCGAATTGGCGATCGCCCGGACCACCACTTCTTCGTTGAAGCACCACAGATCTTCCATGCTGCCGCCACCACGACCGACCACCAGCACATCGGGGCGTGCGGCCAGACGATTGGCTTGTTCGATGCCGGCGGCAATTTCCTCCGCGGCACCATCCCCTTGAACACGGGCCGGGATGATCAGCACTTCGACGTTCTTCCAGCGCCGGCCCATCACTTCCAGAAAGTCGCGCACCGCAGCACCCGTCGGACTGGTGACAAACGCAATGCGTTTCGGAAAGCGCGGAATCGGTCGCTTCCGTTCGGTCTCGAACAAACCTTCCGCCATCAGCTTCTGCTGCAGTTGGCGAAGCTTCAACTGCAGGGCACCGACACCACGAGGTTCGATCTCGCGGATCACCAACTGATAACTGCCGCGCGGCGGATAAACGTCGAGCTGACCATGGCAGAGAACTTCCTGTCCATCTTCCAATTGGAATGGAAGTTTGGCGGCCGTGTTGCGCCACAAGACGGCCCGGATCTGGGCTTCGTCATCCTTCAAGGTCAGGTAAATGTGACCAGAGCGAGGCTGCGACAAATTCGAAACCTCGCCAGAAACCCAGACGGCAGGAATCGCCATCTCTAAGGTTCCCTGAATCAAGGCGGTCAACTGCGACACCGACAACACCGGTGGCTGCTGCGATGACTCTTCCCAAGGCTCGGCTCCAGCATCCATGTCGACGATAAAATCCCCTAAAAATCAACTTTTAACCGCAAGCGAAACGTGCTCGATGATAGAACAGTTTTCCGCAATTCGGAAGGTACAGCACCCCAGAGGGAACGACATCGGCGGGTTCGCATACTAGCATATAAATGTGCGCAACCCACCGACTTTCCTTCCTCCCTCCCAGGACTTCCCGCCGATGCTACGGATTCTTCTGTCGCTGTTGCTTTTCGTTTCGTTCGCTGGCTTGGCCTCAGCCGATGAAACCACGCTGGCCAAAGCATTGCAGGCGCGAGTCCGTGCATTCCACGAAGGGGCTCCGAACGAAGAGTTGAAACTGCGGGTGATCTACTTCTATCCCGCTGATCGTCAGCCACTGCCGAGTTACGAAGAACGCATCAATCGCATCGTCTTCGATATTAAAGACTTCTACGATACCGAGTTCGCTCGGATCGGGCTGACCGACGCCGTGCTGCCTTTGGAAATGGATGGTCAGCGGTTGAAGATCAACATGGTCCAAGGGGACGAGAACCACGATGGCTACGGGTACGACTCTGGCCGCACGATCCTGCGCGAGATCGGCCAGAAGCTGCGAGGCAACGTCGATCCAGATCGCGAGTTCCTTTTGATCTTGTGTGCCTTGTGCGACAAGCAGGAAGACGGCAGCTTCAAGATCTATTCGCCGTACTACGGACTGGGTGGGGCCAATCAGGTGCGTGGAACCTGCTTCGCTGCCGACTGCGAAATGTTGGATACGCTAAACCTGACCAAGACCAACGAACCATTTCGCTACAACGAACACAACCGCGACCAACGCCGCAGCCTGGCCGACTTCAACACGGTCTTCATCGGCGGCATGGCCCACGAACTGGGTCACGGTCTGAGCCTGCCACACAATCGCGAACTTCCTTCCGAGCGAGGGAAGGGAACCGCATTGATGGGTTCCGGCAACTATACCTACCGAGCCGAGCTGGTCGGCAAGAAGGGTAGCTTCATGACACTGGCCAGCGCGACCCGCATGATGTGCCACCCCCTGGTTACCCAGTCAAACAAGCAGCGATTCGATCGAGCCCACGTCCGTGTTTCAGATGTTCAGTTCAGCGGCGATGGCAAGGCGGTTACGATCTCTGGCAAGGTGGAGTCCAATGTCGAACCTTTTGCTGTGATCGCCTACAGCGACGCCGATGGCGGCAACAATTACGACGCGTACCAGTGGACCGCCGAGGTCGACCCGAGTGGCAAGTTTGAAGTCACGCTCGATGTCCATAAGCCTGGCAAGAATGTCCTGCGACTGAGTTTCTGCCATGCCAACGGTGCAACCAGCGACGTCAGTTATGTTTTTCAAGCCAATCAGAATGGCGAACCTGACGTGCAAGCGCTGAAGGATGGCATGGCGATCGCCAGCCTCGAGAAATCGTTTCTTTCGGGCGAAGCTGACGAAGCTCGCAAGTTCGCTCAGCAATATCTGACGAACAATCCACAGACCGCAATCGAACCAATTCTCAGCTATTCGCAGACGGTCGATCCAACACGACCTCAAGTGGCACTAGCGAGCGTGAGTGGCGATTCGGCTTACCTGTCGGATGTCGAGCCGACCGAAGCGAAGACTGGTTACGGCCGTCCCAGCTACAACGTCTATGCCATGCCGCGACGTGGTGCGGAAGGAAGCTTCTTCCTGCAGCCTGGCGGCCAGTTTCATGCCAAGGGCTTTTATGCCCATGCTCCGTCCAAGTACGCCTTCAACCTGGAGGGGAAATGGAAGTCGTTCGAGGCGACGGCCGGTATGCAGGATGGCGTTCGCGAAACGGCTTCGGCGGTCTTTATCGTCGTTGGCGACGGCAAAGAGCTCTATCGCTCTGGCAAACTCCGGGGCGGCGAAACGGCTCAAGTTTCGCTCGATGTGACTGGCGTGCAGTCGCTGGAACTGATCACCGAAAGCGGCGAAGACAACAACCACGGCTGCTGGAGCGTGTGGGGCTCGCCACAGGTTCGTCGCTAAGCGATTCGCTTTACGAGGCATTCCGAAACGGAAGAATCGTCGGGGCTGGTGCATCGTCGCGAGCCTCGGCCGGCGGCTGCTTAGCCGGTGATCGGCGGAAATCACGCGAGGCGGCATTCAACCAGAATCGCCGCTTCGACGACGCCTCGGCCTGTTTGCTCAGCGGTGTCGCGGTCGAAAAGAACGCCACTTCGTTCTCGCCTGGCAAATGCGATTCGGCCCATTTCTCGGCCGAGTCGGTCAATTGATTCAGCACTCGTTGAACTTCCATGCGATGCCACTCGACATCTTCGCGCGACAGCTTCTTGGGCACGTTGATCGCTTCTCCCATCACCATCCGTGCCCGACTGAAGGGACGGGGCAGGGCGAACTTATCCCAAGTCCCCAATCGGACCGGGCGATCCATTCCAAAGCCCATCGGAATGATCGGCATCTGCAGCTTCGACGCCAGGTAGATCGCTCCGGGCGCCATCTCGCGCCGTGGACCTTGGGGCCCGTCTGGCGTGATGGTCAAATGCGACCGTCGCGAAACCTTGATCAGCTCTTTCAGGGCGGCGATGCTACCCCAACTAGAAGATCCCCGCACGGTCCCAAAGCCCATCATCGACGCCGCGTGAGCCAACCATTCCGCATCGCGATGCCGGCTGAGCAGCATCGAAAGATTGCAGTTGCCACGCAGGCAGAACGGGATGGTGATGTACTCGTGCCAGAAGACGTAGATGCCACGTCGAGGGCAGAAAGGATTCGCAGGATCGTTTTCTGCCCGAAAGTACATCGCCCGCAGATCAAGCGTCCACGTCAAAGCTTTCAGCGACGCAACCAGGCCTAAACCACCGGTGCGGGCAATCCAAGGATGATGAGTTTTTCGCATGGCTTCCGTGCCTCAACGATAATCTCGACGAACCCTATGCCAGGTCCGCTATCTTCGGCAAGTCTTGGGGAATGTTCCAGACGCCGCTGAAAACTTCTTCAGCCGGCCCCGTCATATAAACGTGGTTGTCGGCTTCGTTCCAGTGCAATTCCAGATCGCCTCCTAAGAGGTGATTCAGAATCTTCCGATCCAACTTACCAGTCAGGACACCTGCCACGCACACAGCGCTGGCGCCGGTACCACAAGCAAGTGTCTCGCCGCTGCCACGTTCCCAGGTACGCTGGCGAACTTCGGTACGGCTGATGATTTCAATGAACTCGACATTCACGCGAGCAGGGAACTGCGTCGCCTTCTCGATCTGCGGACCGATCTTCAGCACGAGATCGTCGTCTGCTTTGTCGACAAAGATCACGCAGTGAGGATTGCCCATCGAAACACAAGTCACCTGGAACTCGCGGTCGCCGATGGTCAACTTTTCGTTCACCACTGGGGTCGTTCCGAAGGTGGTCGGAATTTTGGCCGCGTCGAGGATCGGTTCGCCCATGTTCACGGTGACCCGCTTGGCGATGTTGCCATCGGTCTCCAAAGCGACCGAAAGAACACCGGCCCCTGTTTCGAGGTCGAGCTTGTCCTTCTTGGCGATTCCATGGTCATACACGTACTTCGCCACGCAGCGCAGACCGTTGCCGCACATCTCAGCTTCGGAACCGTCGGCGTTGAACATCCGCATCCGGGCATCGGCCACTTCCGATGGCGTGATCAAGATCAGACCGTCGCCACCAATTCCGAAGTGACGATCGGAAACCAGGGGTGCCAGACGTTCCGGCGTTGCCGGCAAGGACTGCTCGAACAGGTTCACATACACGTAGTCGTTTCCGGCTCCGTGCATCTTTGTAAAACGCATCTGCGACATCGGGTTACCAAGGGGCGATTCAAGGGAGTCTAAGGTACAGAGGTTTAATCCTACTCTGCAGGGGCCTCGCGAGTTAAGACCGGTCGGCCAGTCTTGGAGCAACTTACCTGCCCGCTCCACCAAAAGCCCTCAGTTTAAATCGACGACCGAGCAATATAGAAATTTTCTCAATTAAGCATATTTCTATTGCATTTATTCCGCGGCCACACGATCTTAACAAGTGCAATTTCTCACTGCTTTTCTCTAGACAGCTTCGCCTCGTCCCTTCGATTCGGATCGCCCCGCCATGAATAGTTATCGAGCACAAGCCCGGTCAGGATTTACCCTGGTCGAACTTCTCGTCGTAATTGCCATCATTGGAGTGCTGATTGCACTGCTGCTACCAGCAGTCCAGCAAGCTCGCGAGGCGGCTCGACGCATGCAGTGCACCAACAATCAGAAGCAGTTGGGCCTGGCGATGCATAACTACCACGATACGTACGGCAACTTCCCCCCAGGGGTGATCGGCCTGGTCAACTTCGACGGAACCGATCCGTTGAACTTCGAAAACACGCCGCCAACTTGGATGCAGTCGATTTTGCCGTTCATCGAACAGGCGAACCTGTACGACCAAATGAAGCCCCACTTCGATCAAGGCCGCCGGGCTGCCACCGCGCCGGGTCGTTTTACCGTGATCGATGGCCTGACATGCCCCAGCGATGCCAACACGCCGAAGATTACCAATATCGAGCCAGCTGTCTGGTCGGGCAATTTCGGGTTTGGTGGCAACTATGTCGCCTGCAGCGGCTCGGGCTATTTCACCCCTAGCTCCGATCCTTACATGCAAAACGCCAACGGGATGTTCTATGCCAAATCGAAGACCGATTTCGCCGCCGTGGTCGATGGCACCAGCAACACCGTGATGCTGGGCGAAATCTTGGTGGTCCCCGATGTCGCTCCGCGTAACTCGGTGAATCAAGACCTGCGAGGTTCGTACTACTTTGGTCGCCGCGCCAGTGGCAACTTCAGCACACGGGAACCGCCGAACACGATCGTGGGTGATCGCCTGAGCAGTTGTCGCAACTTGCCACGCACCCCATGCAACGGACAGGGGACCGACAACATGATCATCCATTCCCGCAGTTTGCACCCCGGCGGGGCGAACGTCACGCTGGGGGACGGTTCGGTGCGGTTCATTCCTGAAACCGTCAATCGTGCAGTGTTTCAGGCCTATGGAACCCGGGCCGGTGGAGAGACCCCAGGCGAGATCTAATCCGCCACGTTCCGCCCCAGAACCAACTCCCCTGACTCAACGACCCCACGCGTAGAGCCACTGTCATGCTTTGGAAACAGCTCTCTTCAACCTGGTACGCTCTGTCCGCGACACCATGGATCGCCCTGGCAGGTTGCGGCGATCCTGGCCCGGCGCTACCACCCACCGTCCCAGTGACCGCTACGGTAACCCTCGACGGCCAGCCACTCTCGAAGGCACTGATCGCCTTCAGCCCGGAAGAGCCTGGCCCGAGTTCCAACGGACGCGTCGAAGCAGGCCAGGTCCTCGATTTGTGGACCAACGGCCAGAAGCAAGGAGTCGTCGCAGGCAAGCACCGCGTCACGATCTACGACGACGATATCGAGTCAGGCTCGATCGACATCGTTCCGGACCGCTACGGAAAGATCGACGGCGGAATCGAAGTCACCGTTCAAGAAGAAGGCCCGAACGAATTCACGTTTGAGCTGAAGAAGAAAAAGTAGAGTCTCCGCAGGGCATACTTTTGTGGTATAACGGCCCCCTCACCACATACCAGGCCCAGCACTTAACCGAACGCTATGCACGCCGATGCTCCTGCCGCGGGAACGAAACGCCAAAAGTTCCTGCGAATCTTTGACCTGTTCATTCTAGTGATGATTGTGGTCTCACTCCTTGCTTTCTCGCTTGAGACCTTGCCGGGAATTTCCAATACGACGCGTCTCTGGCTGGAACGCTTAGAGCTGATTTCGGTCTTCCTATTCAGCGGCGAATATCTCTTTCGCGTTTACATGGCATCGCCAAAGAGAGATTACGTCTTCAGCTTTTTCGGGATCATCGACCTGCTGGCGATCTTTCCGTTCTTTCTCGGCTTCGGTATCGATCTTCGAGCCGCGAAATCACTGCGATTACTACGGCTTTTTCGTATTTTAAAACTGGCCCGTTACAGCGCTGCCGCCCAGCGTTTTCATCGTGCGATCTTGATCGCTCGCGAGGAAATCGTCTTGTTCCTCGGTGCGGCCTTGATCTTGCTTTACCTCGCCGCGGTTGGCATCTATCACTTTGAGAGCGATGCTCAGCCCGAGACCTTTGGCTCGGTGTTTCACTGCCTATGGTGGGCTGTCGCGACTCTAACGACCGTTGGCTATGGAGACGTTTACCCGATCACTGTCGGCGGAAAGATCTTCACATTCGGGATATTGGTGATCGGACTGGGTGTGATCTCTGTTCCTGCCGGCCTGGTTGCTTCAGCACTCGCCCAGGCAAGAAAGATGGAGGACAACAACGGGAACTTGATTGAAGTAGAGTCTCCCAGCGAAGCTTAGCCGCTCAGGTCGATCTCGTGACCTTTGTCGTCGATCAGGTCTTTTTGTTGCGAGGCGTCGTAGGTGGCTTCGTCGTGAAGCTCTGGCTCTTCTTCCGATTCGTCTTCGGGATGGCCGACGCGTTCCCAGGCTCGGCGGCCATCGGCATCGCGGTCGGAAACTTTTTCGCTCTCGTCCGGATCACCGACACCGGCGGCTTTTTCCGCCTTCTCGGTCGAGTCGACTTTTCGTGAATGGTTGCTGGTGGCCTGCTGTGCGGCAGGGACGTCCGACGAATTGCGCTGAGCCAAATCGGTTCCGGCAATCGAACTGGCGAAAGAAGCCCCCATCGGTCCTACGCTCATGACCTTGCTCCTCGTCGTGCCCTGTTTGGGCTGCTTGAATCGGGTCGCAGACATCCCACTGTAGGGATACTGATTCACTATGAACCTTGGGACAGGTTCACCATCAAGTCAAACGGCTACGGACGCGTGCAGGTAAGTCGAGTTGCTTTCCGTGGGAAAAAACTAGTTCTATTCGCTATCATCGTCATGTTCGCCCCCTATCTTAAGGGGAATCACATTGCGCAATGCTAGCGAGGTATCGAACTTCCGCGTCGCACACCGGCCGGCGTATCGGACGTTGGCGGTGCACCGATAGGAAGTCGTACGGCTCTCGCGGGAAAAAGTTGTTCCAGAGTCTGATTCACCATTGGGAAGATCTCTTGCTCGGTGGTCGGGTTATCGATCGATCCCCCGACATGAATCACCATCAAGCTTCGGCTAGCTTCCCCTAACATCTGCCGGACCACCGGCACGTTGAACGTTTGATTGCCAAACTCGGTATAGAACCGCATGCTGATCAACCCATCGAGATTGGCCTCGCCGTTACCCTTTAGCGAGAGGGCGTCGCCCGACAGCTTCATGTCGTCCAGATAGATATAGTTGCCAGCGACACGATAGTTGACGTCGGCCGAGTTGAACGCGTTGGTGTTGGGGAACCGGGCACTGAGCACCTTCAGCATCGCCACTGCAATCGGCAGTTGATAGAGGTTCGCATCGCGAAGCTGCATCGAGCCTTTGCCGTCGTACGTATGCGGACCTTCCATCGTCCCAGTCAGACTGATGTTGCCGAACAATCGACCTGAAGTCTGTGCTCGGTTTTGTTGCCCCAGGTCGATCAGCATCTGCCCGACCGTGCCATTGGCCAGCGTGGCATCCAACTGAAACGGCTGAGCACCAGCAAGCTGCATCCTGCTGTCGAGCGAAACGACACCACCAAACGAGTTGGCCGTGACATGACGCGGCGTTTGACCTTCGCTCGGTGGAACATGTCGTCCCATCAGAAACTGCGTTTCATCAATCCAAAAGGGACCACGAACATTTGAGACCGGTATGCCGCGATAAGTAACGCTGTCGAGCTGGTATTCACCAAACGAGCGGGCACCTGATTCGTCCGATTGTCCCTCGAAGCGAATCGCACCGTAGACGTTGTCGATCAACGCTCCACGTCGCAGATGCCCGCCAGCCATCCGGGCAGTCATATCCCAATTGATTTGAATCGGCCGACCTGGGTTCGGATTGGAAAGCACCACCGTTCCATCGGCGTGGAGCAGGGGACCAATCTGCAAACGCTGCAGCGATTGTTCCAGTTTCTCGGGCACGGCTAACAGCAAGTCACGATCGATCACGACGTTTTCAATTCGCATTCCCTCGAAGCGAATCTGCCAGCGGCGATCTTCCGGAAAATAGCACGAGCCATTGGTCGATACCCGGACATCGCCATGCCGGGCCGTTACCTGATGCAGCGAGATCTGCCCGTTACGGAACTCGACGCCGCCGACCACTTCATCCAGCACGTACGGAAAACCGACCGGCTCGACTGAAATTGCTCGCCCCGAAAGGTTGCGAGTTCGTTCCCACTTCTGAGCATTCACCCACAAGTCGCAAGCCCCTTCGACATTGGGCCAGTGCAACTGAACATCCATATGGTCGATCGAACCGCGTGGTCGAAGTTGATCCCAACCTTCCTGGGCCGAGATCGGCAGGGCGGACTTCAGTTCGTCATCGAGCGGAACATCTTTGCAGGCGAACGTCAGGTTCAAATTACCACGCTTGTCGCCTGGGACTTCCTGCCAGGTTCCCCGGCAGGTGATGTGCCCACTGTCGTTGTAGCCTTGCAACTGTTCGATCGTGACGATCCCATCTTTCCACTCGAGATGGCCGTTGATTTTCGAGATCGGATAGGCAAACTTGTCGAACCGCACCGACGCGTCGATGATCTCCATGCGAAGTGTTTTGTCAGGCTTCACATCAGGGGCACTATGTGTGACCAGCGTGAAGTCGACCAGGGCTCCCCCTTGCAGATTGAACGACTGGGCGACTCGGCATACATCTTCCTGAGCGACCTTCAATGCGTTCTCGAAAGTCGGATCCCAATAGACCGGGTCGAGCGATCGAACCCGAATCGGACCACTACTGTTCGGACCAGGGTCGAGCACGCTGCCGACGATGGTGATACGCGACTTGCCGGCAAACGCCGTCAGGTCGATATCGAGCAGGCGATCTCGGAAGTCGATCTTTCCGCGGGCCTGCGACACCGGATAAGGAAAACCTTCGAAGACGAAGTTGGTACCACGGCAATTCGCGTGGATCTCGGGCGTCCACTTCGCTCCGTCGTAATCAAGCTTCACTGAAGCGTCGAGCGTGCCCGAGGGGCTATAGCGTTCCCAACTCTTCTTCATTGCGGCCGGCAGCAAACCTGCCAGACCTTGGTGCAGGTTGAAGTTCTTCAGCGTCGCCGAGGCATGGATCGGGCTGTTCGCCGCCCAGCCATTTCGCGTGAGCGAAGCACTAACCGAGCCGTTCTCGTAGTAAGCGACCAGTTTGTCGACACGAATCCCAGGAGGCGAAGCCGTCACACGAGCTTGAATCCGTTCGACCGAACCAGGAATGCGTGGATCGCTCCACGTTCCATCTCGCACGTCGAGCACCGCCAGGTAGTTGGTCAGCCCGCTGGCGTTGCCAGAGACCTGAAACGAAGCGTCGGCGTTCGCATTCAGGTGAGTAATGTCTTGGATTTTCTGCTTCCAGTCGAGCGGAAACTGCTCCCACAGGTGATCGTCGATTTGCAGATCGACGATGCTGCCTTGCGCGGCGAACGTCTTGGCTTCTTCGTCGATCAGGCCCGTCAACGTTGCCGATTCCCAGTTCTGGCAAGTGAGGGTTGCTTTGATTCGTTTCTGCATCCGAACCTGACCGGCATGAGCCCCCATGCCAGGTCCGTTTTCGGTCTTCACCTGGAAGTCGGCATCTTCCAACAATCGTCGGACGTTGCCACCGCGCCGATCGGCCAGCAGCAGCGACGCATCGATCACTTCAATCGCGGGATTGTCGTCACCCCATTTCGGCAAGGGGAACAGATGCCGCAAGTTCGTTTGTCCATCCGCTTCAATCGTGGCGGTCAGTCGTGGTCGCTTGACGACGATTCGTTCCACTTTGAAATCGCCGGTAGCCAGCGTACGTGGATCGGTCGTGCAGTACACCATGATCTCGTCGAGCGAAACCAACTCTTGCGTTTGATAGGCACTCGAACGCTGCGACAACGTCAGCCCGCGAATCTCGATTCCTTTGCCTTCGATGAACCGGGCCGAGCGGACCGACACCAAAAGGTTGTCGTAATGCGAGGCGAACTTCTTCTCGACGTAGCTGCGAATCTCTTGATTCAGGTTCTGGTAGAGATACATCCCGACAGCGCATGCCAGAACGACGACGACCAACGTCGCCCATTTCAGACATCGATAGGATGTAGACAGAAACCGATGCACCCGAGATGGAATCCTTTCCAAAAGGGAATTAAGCGGCTAAATCTTGGCAGAATCAGCGTTTCCGGTAAACGCCGGTTTGCCATTCTACGGCTGTTTTAGTGGTTCAGTTCGCGGACGCTTCCGCCTCGGAAGCAGGGGCATGGGATGCTTTCTGACCGAGCCAACTTGCCAGCAGGCCAGCACTTAGGACGACAAGAGCTAGCATTGGGGGCTGCCGGTAGCGGATCGAGCTTACGAACACGAGATGCAAGCAGCAGAAATAAACGATCGGTAACGCCAGCAGCAGATAAACCCAGCCACGGCGGACAAAGCAGATCGCCCCCGCGATTCCCGTCAGAACGAGTGGCAGGTAGCCAATCGCCGTAATTAGCTCCATTTTGCCACTAACTTCCTGGTTGTTTCCCAGCGGGGTCCAGTATCGCCACAGCTTGACGCCCGCCAGCGAGATTACCTGCCCAGGGTTCTGCCGAGCCCATTGGATGGAGGCCTGTTTCATCCGGTCATCGAGACGCGACTCATACGTTCCCGGCAAATGGCCATCCGCGGCAGCGTCGGCATCGGCCTGGGCTTGTCGGAACTCTGGGACATACCGCATGTCGCTCGCCCCGGTTGCCATTGGGCTGATGCCATCGTAAAGGCTCGCCCCGACCTGCAGCGTGGTCGGCACGAACTTGCCGGTCACGCGGTAGTTTCGCACCCACCAGGGAGACATTACAACCACCGCGACCAGCCCGGCAACCAAGTAGCACTGAAGCTGTTGCCGCCGATTTTCGTAGAACAAAAGGCCGATTGGTGCGGCAAAGAAGGGGAACATCATCCAGCTTGGCCGAACCAGAATTGCCAGGCCAAACGCCGCGCCGGCCAGCGCAGCCCACGTCAAAGAACTGCCTGGGCGATCAGATCGCAGCGCGGCAACCATCCAGCCGAGATTCAGCAGCATCAGCGGCACAAACGGGGCTTCGCTCAGCACGAAGACGCTCATGGCGATCGCCCCAGGGTAAAAGCAAACCAGCACCGCGGCGATCAAACCGGCGAGCGGGCCAAAAAGCATTCGCGTTAGCCAGGCGGTCAAGCCAATCGCAGCAACACCGCAGAAGATGCCCACCAACCGCAGAGCGATTGTCGGCGGCTGGTCGCTGAACCAGTAAAACGGTGCCAATAGCAGCGGATAGCCAGGCGTCCGGGCGATGTAGGAGTCGCCGTAGACGAAGTCGTCGCCGTGGGCGATCTGCCGGGCGAGGACTTCGTAGCTTAGGCTATCGCCGAAAAAGAACCGGTTCGGTTCGGCGATACGAGATTCCCACCAGAACGCGGCCCCAAGTCGTATCCCTAACCCCAGCAACAAGATCAGCAGCAAAAGCCACCGATAGTATCCCGTTTGGGGAAGTGCTGCTGATTGAAGATCGGCCATGAATCGTTCTGTTTTCCGAGGGGAAAGGTCGAAGCGGGTTGCTAGCAGTTATTCAAAACTGGCAATCTAGGGAACCTGCAATCCTTTGTGTAATATTAGCGCCCTAGGGAAAATCTTGCCGGAAATCGCCCCAGGACAATAGTTTACTTCCAGTTTGCGTTCGGTATACTCGGACTGCCTTGCACTATGCGAGGAGCAAATCCATTGATTTCTCGTCTTATCCAGTTGCACCCCCTTCGGCTGGATTACACCGATCTCGAGCACCCGCACCCAGGGCAGCCGTCCAATATCCCCCCATTATGCACAGCACTGTGTAGGAGATTTTCTTCCGATGTCGAACGCCTCTTCTGCCGCCACTCCGAAAGAATATCATCGGATGGCGCTTCTGATCGCTAGTTTTATGACCCTGATCGCAGCTGGGGTCGGGTTCGGCGTCCGTGCCGGTATTTTGAACGACTGGGCGGTTCGATATGGTTTCACCAAGGTCGAACTGGGAACGATCACCGGGGGTGGTCTGGTCGGCTTCGGTGTGACGATTATCTTCTTCAGCTTCCTGGCCGACAACTTGCTGGGCTACAAGAAGCTGTTGGTTCTCGCCTTCGCGCTGCACGTCTTGTCGGTGATCATCACCCTGGCCGCGACGCCCGTTTATGGCTTTGCCGGTAAAGAAGGCACCTATTGGTGTCTTTACATCGGCGTGTTCATCTTCGCTCTGGCCAACGGCGTGTGCGAAGCGGTGATCAACCCGCTGGTGGCGACCCTTTTCCCGAAAGAGAAGACGCATTACCTCAACATTCTGCACGCAGGCTGGCCGGCCGGTTTGATCATCGGCGGTATCATCGGCTTCCTGTTCTGCGGTGAAGGTGCTTTCATCACGCATCTTCCTTGGGAAGTTCCACTGGCGTTGTACATGGTTCCAACCATCATCTACGGCATCATGGTCGTCAAAGAAGCCTTCCCACCATCGGAAGCTGCCGCAGCCGGTGTGACCACCAAAGAAATGCTGCTGCAGTTCCTTTCGCCACTGCTGCTGTTTTTGTTTGTCATCCACGCAATGGTCGGTTACGTCGAACTGGGTACCGATAGCTGGATCACGAACATTATGGAAAATGTGATCTCGAAGTACGCGTTCCTGCTGTTCATCTACACTTCGTCGATCATGTTTGTCCTGCGATTCTTCGCTGGGCCGATCGTTCACAAAATCAACCCACTCGGTCTGTTGTTTGTGTGTTCCATCTTCGGCTGCACCGGTTTGTACTGGCTGGGTGCTGCCCAGACAGGCTGGGCGATTGTCGCCGCGGCAACCGTTTACGGCTTGGGCAAGACCTTCTTCTGGCCAACCATGCTCGGCGTGGTGGGCGAACGTTTCCCACGTGGTGGTGCGATCACCATGGGCGTGATGGGTGGTATCGGTATGCTTTCCGCCGGTTTGCTCGGTGGTCCTGGCATTGGTTATAAGCAGGACTACTTCGCCACGCAGAAGATGGAACAGCTCGACGATGCCTTGTTCCAGCAATACCGCTCGGCCGACAAGAAGTCGTTCCTGTTCTTCCCAGCCGTCTATGCACTCAACGGTGCCAAGGTGGGTGTGTTGAAGGATGACGGTGCGGAACTGGCACGTCGTACCGAGATCGAAACCAAAGATGACACGCTATCGCCGGAAACCAAAGAGCTGAACGCCTGGTGGGCCGCGAACAAGCCTGCCAACGAAGAGCAGTATAAGCACGAAGTGGAAGTGGTCGAAGAAGCCAACATCTTCGGTGGCCGTATGGCCCTGAAATGGACGGCGATCGTTCCCGCGACGATGGGTGTCTGCTACTTGCTGCTGGTGATCTACTTCCAGATGCAGGGCGGCTACAAGCAGGTCGTGCTGCACGGCGAAGAATCAGAGACCGAACAGTACACCGGCGGTGTTGAAGGCCCAGTCGAATAGTCGACGCCTGATACCTTCCCACGCTATGCTAAAGCGAGCCTTCCCCTTGAAGGCTCGCTTTTTTATTGGTTGCGACCACCCAACTCATCCGGAAAATGCCATGTCTTGGAACACATTCTTTCTGATTCAGAAGGGCTCCCAAGGGAAACAACCGGCGTCGTTCCTGGAATCGCTCGGACTGCCGGGGGCTCAAGAGACAGAATCGATCTCGTTCCACGAAGCCACATCGTCGGGACTGGCCGGGCAAGCGATTGCGGAATCGAATGGCTGGACGATCCTGACCGATCCAGTCTTCTTCTTGGATCTCTTTCCCGATGATGCCATCAGTGGCGGAGGCGTGCTTTTGCCACTACCACTCGAGCAGCGTCTGCTGGCGATGTCGAACGAACACCCCAGCTACGCACTGCTACTCAACGGCGTGTCCGATACCTATGGCTTCGCTGCTTACGAGAACGGAGAGTGCAGCCGGGCCATCTTGCAGGCCGAGGACACCACGTACATCGACACGGGCGCGACGTCGTTTACGAACGACCACTGGGCCGAAGATCGCGATCCAGAAGAGATGCTATTGGAATTGCTCGCCGAAATCACCGGCATCGAGTCATTCGACGAGCTTCCATTTACCTTATGCGAAGTGCCGCCGTTCGGCTCGACCTAGCGAGGTTATTGGAATGGCGTGCCGTCGACACCAAAGCTATCGGCGGTTCGACCTTTCATCACGCCCATGACATCTCCTTCGTCACCAAATTGCCAAACCTTCACGCTGGCAACCTTCAGCGATGCGGTCTTCCAGTCGGCTGGTCCAGCCCAGTCCGGCAGCCACACCCCCATGGTCAATTGAGCCGACATCGCCGGGACCCACTTGTCGTTTTCGGCGACTTTCTTGCCGTCGATGTAGTGCGTAGCGATCTTGCCTTCATACAAGGCATAGTGGTTCTCGCCCAGCTTCTTCAGCGGGTTGCCCAGGTAATCGGCGAACGGGATCGATTTGTCCTGAACCCAATAATAGCCATCGGACTCGATGACCTGCGAATCACGGATCGAAGGCATTTCGCGGAGCTGCGTTCGCCACTCGGTCGTGAAGGTGTGATATTCGCCGTCAACGGCTTGCGGGACTGAGAAGAAACGATTGTCGTGGCGGTTTTGCAGGAAGGTGTTGTACATTGCATCGTCGAAGTTCCCCGCCTTGCCGAACTCCGGAAAATCTAGCTCCGACCAATACTCGTTTGCCGCCATGCCGTACGCAGGAATATGCGGATTGTACATCGGCGTTTCCGGCTGAAACTCATCTTTGCGAGCCTTATCACCTTCGACCCAGCGATAGGCATACGTCCACAACGCAGGGATGCAGCCTTTCGGACGCGTCGGATCGGCAGGGCCACCTTCGTGAGCCTCTTTCGCGCCCATCTTCATCACCACCTCGAACCGGCCAGACGCAAAATGTTTCTGGCTTACGATCACGCCACCAACACGCGTTTTGTTGCCCCACCAGCCTTTAACCGGCCCTTCGTAACGATCGCCATGCGCGGTGCAGATCAAGACGTTTCGCTGCTGACCATCGACTTCGTCTTTGCCAATTGTCACGTTCTCTGGCACCACCCCATGATTGCCGCCACCCCATTGCTTGCGGAAGACATACCAGCGCTGCGGGTCGATCTCACCGGAAGACCAGTCTTCTTCCAGGACCAGCTTTGCCTGCTTCGGCAATGCCGGCACTTCTTCGGCCGAGAGCTGGGAAACCAGCGGCGAAAAAACCATCGCCAACAGAAGCAACATTCGAGAAAGCAGCATGGGGTATCTCATAGGGGTTAACGCTGAAGAATCAAAAAGTCGCCATCGCGAAGGGCTCGAATCGCCCCAGGCAACATGTCGGTCGTCACTTGCTGGGAAGACATCGCCAGTTCGGCCAGCTTTTGCCAGGCGACCTGGCTCATGTCTTGCCGCGACCAGTTCCGTTCGGTCCAGATCCGGACCATCAACTCTTGCACGAGGTAAGGACGTTGCTGGCGGATCTTTCGCAAATCGACCCGTACCGAGCCATCCCCTTCTTGCCAGACGGCGGTGTCGTAAAGGTCGGACACCAGGTCGTCGATCACCTCCTGGCACTGCCGGGCCTGTTCCGCCAGGCGAACGAGCGAGGTGTCGACCTGGCTGCCAAAGTCCTCCCGCAGGCTCGGCAGCGTTTGCTGACGGATTTTGTTGCGGGTGAACTCGAGCGTCTGGTTCGAGGCATCTTCTCGCCAGTCCTGATCGCACCTTTGAAGGTAATCGACGATTTCGGCCCGCGTAAAGGGAAGCATCGGTCGAACGAGCCCCACGCCCGGCAGCCATTGCCGAGCCGAGGCAATTCCGCGAAGTCCGGCGACTCCGGTCCCACGCAAGATGCGATGCAGGACCGTTTCGATCTGATCGTCTTGATGGTGAGCGGTCACCAGATACCGGGCTTCGACTTCACAGGCCGCTTCTTTAAAGGCTGCATAGCGGGCTTGCCGGGCAGCGGCTTCGATTCCCAGGCCGGCCGATTGCTGCTCGAGCAGGGCAGGGGATAAGCTGAACGAGCGAAAGTTGACCCCCAGCTTGCCGCTTAGCTCACGAACAAACGCCAGATCGCCGTCTGAGGCATCGCCGCGGAGCCGATGATTCACATGAATGGCCCACATTCGGGAGCGAGCGTTGTCGTCGACCGCTTCGGCCATCAGTCGCAGCAAGGCGACACTATCGGCACCACCGGAAACACCGATCAGGATTACCCGGCCAGCCCAGGCCGCCAGCGGCCAGTTTTCCAGGAATCTGAGGGGTAAATCGGACATGCTCGACCACGATGGAAAGGGTTTGCCCCTCAATTGTTAAGAAGGATTCCCGCAAGAAAAAAATGAATGCTTCCCTCTGAAGGGGAAGTCTGTTAATATAGCGTGAACGGGTTTTGCGCACCACGATTGTGCGCGTTCCCGCCGATTGTGTTGACCTAAGCGTTTAACGAATGGCAGCGAAGCATTTCGCTTGACGTGCGTTTGGAGAAACCCAGTCGATGTGCCGGATTGGTAAATCCTCTAGCCCCATTGGCTTTTCGGAGGGCGGATAAGCGTGCAACTACTTCTTTTCCTGATACGGCTCCTGGTGGCGCTCTGTCCAAGGAAGGTAGAAATCCTCAGCCCGGTACGCGTACGCGCTCGGTCTGACAAGCGGCACGCCTCTTCTCAACGAGAGACCGCGATGGTTCACTTGCCATTGCTTGGCTGGCTGGAAATTGACGCCCATCTTCTTCCCCATAACGCCTGCCAACGCGCCCGAGAAGGGTCCGCGAAACGAGCAGGCCCAACATCCGGAACCTCTTCCGGACGTCGCAGCGACTTCTGACCCATGAGTGGGTGCTGCTGCGCCCTGGGGTAAGGTCGTTCGGGGGAACGAACTTTTCAATTTGGCTATCGACCGTTTCTGACAAACTGGCCGGCCTACCACTTCTGGTACGACCGCCTTCTCGTCCGCGCCTGCTTCACCTCGTTAATCGCTATTCCATCCAGCTGCAGGAGTAGTGGAACGTGGGATTTTATATCGTGTTGGCAGCAGTCATGTCGGCAGTTGGTGCCGCACTGCTTGTCAAGTTTATTGATCGGCTCCGAAAAAAGGACGTGGAGACCGAGGCCCAACAGATCCTGGATAAGGCCAAGCAGGACTCTGAAAACCTGAAGAAGGAAGCCTTGCTCGAAGCGAAGGAAGAAGCCCTTCGTCTAAAGACCGAAGCCGAAAAGGAACTCTCGAAACAACGCGACGAAACGCGGGAACGCGAAAAATCGCTTGACCGCCGCGAAGAATCGATCGACCAACAGGCCACTCATCTCCGCAAACAGGAGAACATGGTCGAAAAAACCCAGCGCCGGCTCTCTGAGAAAATCGACGAGAACGACAAGCGGGCCACCAGCCTGGAACGCATCATCCGCGATCAGCAGGAACGCCTGCACCGCATGAGTGGTCTCAACGCGGAAGAAGCCAAGGGAGAGTTGCTGAAGCTACTCGACCAACAGCTTCAATCGGAAACGGGCGCCATCGTGCTGAAGCATCAGCGCCGGATGGAAGAAGAAGTTCGCCCAATCGTTCAAGACATGCTGCTGACCGCCATGCAGCGATTCGCCGCCGCACACACGGCCGAATCGACCACCAGCACGGTCGACATCCCCAGCGACGAAATGAAGGGACGAATCATCGGCCGCGAAGGTCGTAACATTCGTAGCTTCGAAAAAGAAACCGGCGTCGACGTGATCATCGACGACACGCCCGGCGTGGTGATCGTCAGCGGGTTCGATCCGGTCCGCCGCGAAATTGCCCGGCAGTCACTCAACAAGCTGATCGCCGACGGCCGCATCCACCCGTCGCGGATCGAGGAAGTGGTCAAAGAAACCCAGTCCGAGATCGAAGCGACCATCCGTAAAAAGGGTGAAGAAGCCGCCACCGAAATCAACGTGATGGGGCTTCAGCCACGGCTGATCGAGATGTTGGGCCGGTTGCATTTCCGGACCAGCTACAGCCAGAATGTCTTACGGCACAGCATCGAAGTCGGCTTCATCGCTGGCTTGCTGGCCGAGATGATCGGCCTCGACGCCCAGACGGCTCGTCGCGCCGGCTTGCTTCACGACATCGGTAAGGCAGCCGACCACGAACTGGAAGGTGGCCATCCGAAGATCGGTGCCGACCTGCTGAAGCGTCATGGCGAATCGCCGGAAGTGGTGCACGCCGCTTTCGGTCACCACGACGAGATCATCACCGAATATCCCTATACCATGCTGGTAGCCACCGCCGACGCGTGCAGTGCTTCGCGTCCTGGGGCTCGTCGAGAAACCCTCGAGCGGTACATCAAACGCATGGAAGAGCTCGAATCGATTGCCACTGGTTTCCATGGCGTCGAACAGGCCTTCGCCATTCAGGCTGGCCGCGAGCTGCGTGTGATCGCATCCGCCAAGGAAGTGAATGACGAGATGGCCGCGAAGATTTGTCGCGACATCGCCAAAGCCTTCGAGGAACAATTGACGTACCCAGGCGAAATCAAAGTCACCATGGTCCGCGAATCCCGCTTCACGGAGTTCGCGCGGTAGTTCACTAGCTTGGAAAGGCTGGCTCCCTTGAGGATTCTGCACATCGGCGACATCGTCGGTAAAGTCGGACGCGACATCGTACGCGATGTCGTGCCGGCACTCCGCGAGAAGTACAACCTTTCTCTCGTGGTGGCCAATGCTGAAAACGCATGCGGCGGTTCGGGTCTGACCCCGGCCGCCCATCGCGAACTGATCGATGCTCGCGTCGACTGCATTACCATGGGCGATCATATCTATCGCCGTAAAGAGCTCAACAAGACGCTCGAATCGCAGCCCAACATCGTCAAACCAGCCAATTATCCTTCGTCGGCACCTGGCAAAGACTTTGCCATTGTGCAGTCGAAAGAAGGCCTGCGTGTGGCGGTGATCAGCGTGATGGGACGCGTCTTCATGCGACCGGTCGATTGTCCTTGGACGGCGATCGATCGCGTGCTCTCGCAGATCCCATCCGACGTGAAGATTCGCTGCGTCGACTTCCATGCCGAAGCAACCAGCGACAAGCAGTTGATGGGGCGTCATCTCGACGGCCGCGCCAGCTATTGCCTGGGAACGCACACTCACGTAGCGACCGCGGACGAACAGATCTTCCCGAGGGGAACTGCCTTCATGTGCGATGTCGGCATGACCGGACCGCACGAAAGTATCATCGGCCGGCGAATCGATCGGGTGCTTGAAACGACCATCACCTTCCGCCCAACGCTTTTCGACGTAGCGAAAGACGACGTCCGCTTGAACGGTGCAATCGTCGATGTCGATTCGCAAACAGGGAAAGCGACCGCGATCCAGCGACTTCAGGTGAGAGAAAATGAGGTCAAGGAACTGAAGAAGGGCCTGGAATAAGCTCCTGGTTTCTCGTTTTCAACCTTCTACCTGCGACCACCCATGTACGTCCGTCTTCTGTTATGGCTGCTGGCCGTCACCGCATACAGCGTCATCGTGATCTCCGTCTTTGAAGAGTATCACGTTCCAGAGTCGACGCTGGGGGATGCCATTACCACGGTCCTTGGTTTGGCGATTGGTGTCTTGCTGGTGTTTCGCAATCGTGCCTCGTACGATCGCTGGTGGGAAGCTCGCACGTTGTGGGGTTGCCTGATCAACGAGTCACGCAACCTGGCGATCAAAACCGCGGCGTTCGCCGACATCGAACTGGCCGAACAGCGTCACTTCGCCGATCTGCTGATCGCCTTCCCCAACGCCCTTCGAATGCATCTCCGAGGCGAACGCGATCCACTTCCTGAAATAGAAGCGACGTACCCAGAGATCAAGCAAATCCAGCATCGCCCTGGCTTCGTCGCCCTACAGATCTTCAAGTATCTCGATCGGTGGAATCGCGACGACACGCTGCATGCTTCGATTCGCATTATCGAGCGTAACGCGAACACCTTGATGGAAATTTGTGGGGCCTGCGAACGGATCCGCAACACGCCGATGGTCCCCACCTATCGCTACATGGCCTGGGGCAGCGTGATTCTTTACACGCTGGCCGGCCCATGGGTTGTGGGTATCGATCAAGGATGGTTTACGATCCCGATTGTCCTGCTGGCAAGTTGCTTTATGCTCGGCATGGAGATGGTCGCCGAGGCGATCGAAGAGCCGTTCGGCAAAGAGAAGGACGACCTGCCGCTGGATAGCTATTGCGAAACGATCGAGCGCTTCATTCGCGAGACGTTGCCTGCCCCCACGGCCACCGCCGAAGCAGTGGCCGGTTGATTCTCGCTGGAAGTTTATAGCTTCAGCTTCTTGGTCAGCATGTCGGCCTGTTCTTCGGTGAGCGGGTCGAACTGGATCTCGACATTCGGCATGGCAGCCTTCAGCTTCTCGACCTCTTCCGCCGAAATATCAACCTGATTGATCTTCAGCTTCTTCAGGTTCGGCAACTGCTTGAGCTGGGCGACGGCATCGTAGCTGAGGCGTGCTTCAGTCAGTTCGATATCTTCCAGCGAAGGCATCTGAGCGAGGATAGCCAAGGTTTCGTCATCGAAGCTGGCAGGCGTCTCTTTGCCCCAGCTTGGCAGGCGTTGGCCCAAGCGAATCGACTTCAGATTCTTCAGCTTCGGCAATTGCTTCAGGCCTTCGCTCGTTTCGGTGTTATGCCACTCGCGAAAGCTTTCCAGTTGCGAGATCTGCGCGACCGCTTCGTATGCTTCATTGCCAGCCGTCGCTCCGGCGAACGTCAACGACTTGAGCGCAGGCATCGCCTTCAAATGCGCCAGGCCAGAACCGTTAAACGCTTCGATCTTGCGAGAAGGATGGAACAGCGACAGTCGCGTCAGCTTCGGGAACGCTGCGAAGTGGCGGTAGCCCTCGTCGGTCAGCACCGAGCCATTGATCATGAACGATTCCAGCTCTTTCAATCCGGTCAGCATTTCCAACTGCTGATCGTTCAATTCTTTACCACTGATCGCGATCGACTTCAGCATCGTCAACTGACCGATCAGGCGATATTCGTCATCGGTAAAACCATCGCAGTCGATGCTCAAACTGTGAATTTCACCGTTGCGTTGTTGGATCTTCGCGCCGATCTTTTCCAGGGCAGCCAGATCAGGCTCGGCGGCAGAAAGGACCAACGGAAAGCAAAGCATGAGCCAGGGGACGAGCGATTTCATGGGGACTCCAGAGAGCGGTGGGGCGATACTCGAGGAACAGGACTGATTGCTCGAATTATCCCTTAAAAAAACTGGAATTGCGACGAGGTTCTCGCTAGAACTGAAAACTCATCCTGCCTACCGACCTCCCACCCACCGATCCTGCCATGAAACGTTTGTGCCTGGTACGTGCTCTGTTCGCTTGTGGACTCTCGTTGGCATACGTCGCCGTGGTCACCGCTCAGCAAGACGACACCCAACAGCGTTCGCTTGGTGCGGCGGAAAACGAAGCGGTCCGCGAACACATACGCAACTTCGAAGGAAGAGGACAAACGGCAGACTTCTCCATTCCAGCACTCGCGCCGTCAGAGGCTGAAAAACAGTTCGTCACACCGGACGGAGTGCAGATGAAACTGGCCCTCGCCGAACCAATCGTCCGGCAACCCGTCTGCATCAACTTCGACGAACAGGGACGGATGTGGGTCGTGCAATATCTGCAATATCCCTTTCCCGCCGGGCTGAAGATCGTCAAATATGACGAACACCTGCGAGCAGTCTTCGATAAGGTTCCGCCGGCACCACCGCATCACGATCGCGGTGCCGACAAGATCACCATCCACGAAGACACCGATGGCGACGGCACCTTCGACAAGCACAAGACATTCGTCGACGGCCTGAACATCGTGACCAGTGCGCTGCCCGGCAAGGATGGCGTGTGGGTGATGAATCCACCTTACTTGCTGTTTTATCCCGACAAAGATCAGAACGATGTACCAGATGGCGATCCAGAAGTTCACCTGACCGGCTTCGGCCTGGAAGACACGCACGCGGTCGCCAACAGTCTGACTTGGGGCCCCGATGGCTGGCTGTACGGAGCCCAGGGCAGCACCTGCTGGGCCACGGTCAACGTACCGAAAGATCCTCAACATCCGCCGGTTCATTTCAAAGGCCAGGCAGTCTGGCGTTATCACCCTGACTCGCATCAGTTTGAAGTCTTCGCCGAAGGGGGCGGCAACACGTTCGCCGTCGAATTCGATGCCAAGGGTCGCATTTACTCCGGCCACAACGGAGGCAACACGCGTGGCTTTCATTACGTGCCAGGGGGCTATTACCAGAAGAGCTGGGGAAAGCATGGGCCGCTGACCAATCCGCATGCCTATGGTTATTTCCCAGCGATGAAGAACCCAGCGGTCGAACGCTTCAGTCATACGCTGGTAAAGTATGAAAGCGACGCACTTCCGGCATCGTACCAGGGACATTTGATCGCCCCGGTTCCTTTACACAACTATGTTGCCGTTTCACGGATCTGGCCGAATGGTTCGACCTGGCAAACCGAAGATCAATGGAACGCGATCGAGACCGACGACGTCTGGTTTCGCCCGGTCGACATCAAGGTTGGCCCCGATGGCTGCGTTTACATTGCCGATTGGTGCGATACGCGGCTCACACATGTCGACCCTCGCGATACGTGGGACCGTGCTCGGGGGCGAATTTGGCGTTTGCAGCCGGACGACTACCCTGATCATGAACCGCTCGATTTGTCGAAGCTTTCCACGGAAGCGCTCGTCGAACAACTCGCCAGCCCGAACAAACTTCGCCGACAACTCGCGCAGCGAATGCTCCGCGAACATGGCGACCATGCCGCCGCCGAAAAGTTAGTCGCCCGCCTTTCGAATGAAACCGATCAACTGGCATTGGAACTTCTGTGGGCGATCGATGCCCTGGGCGGGTACGATCAACGTGCGGCCGAAGTCGCTTTAAATCACAGCGATCCGTATGTGCGTGTTTGGGGCGTAAGGCTACTTTCGCCCGAACTAGCCGACGCGATGTCCCAGACGGTCCTATCGCTTGCTCGCCGGGAATCGCATGTGGAAGTTTGCAGTCAATTGGCTTCCACCGCCAAGCGGCTACCAGGGCCGCTTGGTCTGGCGATCGCCCAGCAATTGGCGGCCCGGGACGAACTGGCCGACGATCCCCACATTCCGCTGCTCACATGGTGGGCGATCGAATCGCACGCCGATGAATCATCCCTCAGCATGAACGTCGCTGCCGAACTCTCGACGACAAAAATCGGCGGCACGATCATTCTGCCCCGTCTGGCCCAGCGACTCGCTGCCGAAGAAGACGAAGCGAGTCTCACCCGATTGGCCGAACTCTTACGTTCGATTTCCGACAACGCCTTACAGCAAAAGCTGCTAGTCGCGATCAATTCCGCGTTTGAAGGTCGCAAGATCGAACATTTCCCCGACGCCTTACGTGACGCCATTGTCGCTTCGGCCCATGGCAAGACAGACGCTCAGTTGGCCTTGTTAGTCCGGGCCGGGCAAAAAGAAGCCGAACAAACCCTCCTTCAAACAATTCAAAACCCGAAGACCGCTTCGGCTCAGCGATTGAAGTGGATTCAATTGCTCGGCCAGGTCGGCTCGAACTCTGCTCGCGAACCTCTGCTGAAGGTGGCCCTGGGAACCGACACTAGCGAGAACCGAGTCGCGGCGATCGCTGGCCTCGGTTCGTTGGATTCCGCAGAGATTACGCAACAACTCTTGGCACGGTATCCCACCGAAGGCGGTGACGTCCGCCGGGCGATCATCGATCTGGCAACCGCTCGGCCCAGCAGCGCGTCGCTACTCCTCGATGCGATTGAATCTGGGACCGTTCCACGTTCAGACGTTGCCGTCGATCTGGTCGAGAACTTGAAGCTGCACGGCGATCCGAAATTGAACGAGCGAATCAGCAAGCTGTGGGGAGCCACCCGGGCAACGCCAGCTGAGTTGACGGCTCGACTTGGCCAAACGACGACGATCCTGAAGACGGGAGAAGGGCACGCCGAGGCAGGCAAGGTGCTGTTCACCAAACGCTGCGGAACATGCCACAAGCTATTCGGAGAAGGAGCGACGATTGGGCCGGAGTTGACCGGTTACGAACGCACTAATCTCGATTTCATGCTGCTGTCGGTCGTCGATCCGAGCGCGGCGATTCGCGAAGAGTACACCAACTATCGCGTGCTGACCGAAGATGGCCGGGTGCTGTCTGGCTTTCTGGTGAACCAGGACGACAAGACGATCACGTTGAAGAACGCCGAAAACCCTGCGATGGTGATCCCTCGTGAACAGATCGAAGCGGGGCCATTGGCACTGGAAAAATCGTTGATGCCCGATCGCCTGCTCGATGACCTCTCGGCAACCGAAATCCGAGATCTGTTTGCGTATCTGCAGAGCCAGCCCTAGGGCCGACACTTTTCCTGCCGCCCCAATTCCTGAGCCACCGAAGGTCCCACGGAGGGGGCGGCCCATGAAGAGCCCCTCATTGCTACCGACCGACCGCTAACTTTGATAGCATCGAAGTTGATGAATCCTGCCTTGTTCTGGTTGCGGGATTTCGGTATCGTTCGCGCCCGATTGAAGAGCAATTCTGCCATGACTGAACCCAATTCACCCTCTCCGCTTCGCTGGTATCAGCGGTTGATGATGGGCGTTGGTGGGGCGGTTTTGGCCGTTTTGTTGGCAACTGCCGCCTGGCTTAGTCCTAGTGCCCAAGGCCTGGGAACGCATCAGCAACTGGGGCTTCCCCCGTGCACGCTGGTGCAACTAACCGGCACACGATGTCCTTCGTGCGGGATGACCACCAGTTGGTCGCACCTGATGAAGGGGAACGTGTGGGGCTCGCTCAAAGCGAACTCGGCTGGCTGTTTGCTGGGATTGTTGTCCCTCTTCCTGGCCCCGTGGATGCTAAGTTCCGCCATCGTTGGTCGACTTACTGTCCCAGCTCCGAGCGATGCCGTGTTGATCACCATAACCGTGTTAGTGGTGGCCGTGACGCTAGGAGATTGGCTGGTACGAATCAACTATTTTCAATTGTGAAGACGACTCGGCAGGACGCCAGGTCGCACGACATATCACCAGGGATGGACCGAACCATGAGCCACGGACGGTTTCGACTTTCGCCACAATCGTTTTCCAGCATCGTGCCATTGGGGCTGATCTGCTTGTTGCTGGTTGGCAACGGCGGCTGCGTCGGCATGTTGGCGGCTTTGCTGCATACCGATACGGTTTCGGCTCGCTACACGGGACTGGAAGGCAAGAAAGTCGCCGTTTTGTGCGTCGCTGGCCCTTCGTTCTATTCCGAAAACTCCACCTCGCGCCGGATCGCCGAACAGGTCGAGTCGCTCATCATGTCCAAGTCGGACAAGGTAAAAATCATCTCGCAGCAGAAGATCGACGATTGGAAGGATCGTAGCGGTTGGGACAACATGGACTACCGCGAAGCTGGCAAGTCGCTGGGCGCTGACATGGTGATCGCCATCGACCTGGCTCGCTTCGAGATCCAGCCTAACCCTGGGATCTTCAAGGGACATGCGGAATACGCTGTTTCGGTCTACGACATCAACGACGACGGCCGCCTGGTCTTCCAGGACACCCCCAGCGCGATCGAATTTCCAATCAACGAACTGGCATACGTCTCGAGCAGCGAACGTGAGTTCCGAAGTTCGTTCCTGCGGCTGATTTCGCACCGTATCGCCCGCAACTTCTACAAGTACGATTCGCGGGAAGATCTGATGCTCGATGAATCGTTTGTCGCCCACTAAGCCCCCCACAGGGCGGCACGGAAAAGTTGACCGGTACGAAAACATCTTCTACCATTAAGTAAAGTCAAACAACGACTTACGTTGCGTTGTTCTGGCGTTCTTATCCCCTCGAACCACTCAACCCATCCGGCCAAGATGCGTTTGCAAACCCTATCACTATTCGTCGCCATGTGCGCTGTGCTGGTCCTGGACCTTTCGTTGGCTCATGGGCAGAAGCCCGGAACGAAGAAAGAGATTCCGCCACCAGAAGCGTTTAACGTCACCACCAAAGATGGCGTGATCCTTCACGGCACTTACTTCGCCAGCACCGAAGGCAAGACAGCCATCCCGGTCATCATGATCCCAGGCTGGGAACGTAGCCAGAACGACCTGATCGTCTTGGCCGATGCCATGCAGAAGCAAGGCCTGGCAGTCGTGACGGTTGACCTGCGTGGCCATGGTGCCAGCAAGACGATCCAAGGCCCCGGCGGTCAAATCACCGAGATCGATCTGGGACGCGTTCGTTCGAGCGACTTCGATACGTTCGTCACGCAAGACCTGGAAGCGATCAAGAGCTTCCTGATGGAAGAAAACAACAAGGGCAAGCTGAATATCGAGATGCTGACCATCGTCGGCTGCGATTACAGCGCGATTGCCGCTATGAACTTTGCCCTGCAAGACTGGAGCTGGCCAATTCTGCCGGCGATCAAACAGGGGCAGGACGTGAAGGGCCTCGTCTTGATCTCGCCACCAAAGACCTTCAAGGGCTTCAACGCGAACATGGCGATTCAGTCGCCGGTGATCAAGAATCAGGTTTCAATCATGATCATTGCTGGCGACCAGGATCGTACGAGCTTCAGCGACGCCAAGCGTCTGTTCAGCTCGATCGACAAGATCCGCCAGAAGTCCTTCACGGAAGCGAAAGACCGTACCGTCTTCTTCGCTGCCAAGCCTTCGCCACTGGAAGGGACTGCTTTGCTGGCCGACCCACGTGCGAACTGCTTGAAAGACATTCTGTTCTTCACCAAGGTCCACCTGCAGGATCTGCAGGCCAATGATCCTTGGACCGATCGCTCGTCGCCGTTGAACTAGGCCACGAAGCGAATCGTCAATTGGGCGTCTTCGGCAATCTGTAGCCGAAACGCCTGGCGGATTGTCCGCCCTCTGTTGCATACCGCGCGTTTCTGCGGATGGCGTTTTTCTTCACGCTCGGATAAACCGATCGCTGCTGCGCCATCCACTCCAGGCAGCTTAGCTGCCTGGAGGAGCCAGAGTGGTGAACGGCTGGTCGCCGCCACGCCATCCACCTTCGGTCGATACCGGACGGAGCCTGGTCACAGGCTGCACCTGGCTTGGGGCCGCTTCCGGCGCCATGGCAGTGCGTGCGTCCGGAATGCTTAACGTGACACCGATCGGCAACAGATCAGGCGAGTCGAGCTGAGCCCGGTTCGCCCGATAGATCGCCTCCGCCAGGAGCGGATCGCCGAGATACTTCTCGGCGATCGACTCGAGACTGTCTCCATCACGTACGCGGTGCTCCCGCGTTATTGCCGAACCGCGTTGGTTGTTCGCGCCATGGTTGGGGGGCGCGATGCGGGGCAGGGGAGTGAATTGCTGCTGCACCTGGGTCTCAGGCAACTGCGGCTTCATCACTTGCTGCGTCGTGATCACGGGAGACGTGGTCGTTGGAGGCAGCGGTCTTGCCGTACCGGGGATCTCGATCGGTACGACGGCTCGGCTGGCTGTATTGGTGGCACCTACCGCTTCAACACGCGATGCCAACGTTACGTTACCAACCTGACTGACAGGGATGTCAGACAGAATGGGCTGAGCAGAAATCGGTGTTCCCTGCTGCATACCCATCGACAAGGAAGGAATCTGGGCCGGGTTGTCCAAACCCATACTTTGATCCCCGCGCGGGGTAAGCGTCACGACGTCTGGACGAGAGACCTGTTGGTCCCAGTACTGCTGCGCATCGACACGAGGTTCGACCGGAGCATGTTGAGCTGCCTGTGGGGCAGCGGTTACCTCAGGCGTTGCCTGAGGTGGAGTCGTCCATGCCGACCAATACGGCATGGCTGAACCAAGGCCAATCACTCCAAGTGCAGCCATGGTCAGAAATTTGGAATCGCCACTCATATTGCGTACCGTCATCTTGGGGAGTCACGTGTACGCAGTCCTTTGCTTCAATCATCGAAGACCATCCTGGATACTTCGCTTCATCGACGCGTGCTAGCGTCGGGCTCTTCATTTTTTGGAGTTCGTTCTCACGTTTTTCGCTCGAGCAGGGTGCGAAAATGAGCACCGCGCGAGTCAGGCAAACTTTATGCTGGAAGACTTTTCGGCCTGCGAAAAACGAGGCGAAGATGCCGGTTGGTCTTAGGTGCCACTGCCGCAAGTTTCGGGCAGCCCCATCCTCGGATCGACTTCACGACCCAACCCGAAGTTCGCCAGACGATGGCACCGTCTGGCGAGTGATCTGACGATGGTACGCGGCTGACGAAACCAGCACGCAGTGGCACCTATCCCAACCAAGGGGAACATCGCTCACGCTCTTCATTACGCGATGCTTGCGCGGCCCAGTTCGTGCGATCGAAGCTAGTTTCAGCGCAAAAAAAGAAGGCGGCATCAAGAGATGCCGCCTTCGTAAACTTTAACGATTAGCGAAGCCGAGGGCTTTGAATGACCTGGGCTTAGTCTTTGGCCGGAGCCTTTTCACGATTCATCAGCCACAACAACGTCGGGCAAGCGATGAAGACCGTGCTGTAGGTACCTGCGATCACACCGACCACCAGCGAGAACGAGAAGCTGTGAATGCCTTCGCCACCGATGAAGAACAGAATGATCACCACGATCAACGTCGTGAGCGAGGTGAGCAGCGTACGCCCCAGAGTCTGGTTGATGCTGATGTTGATCATCTCGCTGGTTAGCTTCGGGCTCTTGCCGCGAACCTCGCGGATACGGTCGAAGATCACGATCGTATCGTTGAGCGAGTAACCAATGATCGTCAGGAACGCCGCCACAACTGGCAGGCTGATCTTGAACTCAGTAATCTGCGCAAAGCCCAGGAACGGAGCCAACCAGTAACTGATGGCGATCGCTCCCAAGGTGACCAACACGTCATGCACCAACGCCACCACCGCGGCGATGCCGAAGGCAAAGCTTTGGAAGCGGAACCAGATGTAACCGACGATACCGATCAGGCAGAAGAAGATCGCCGAAGCCGCCATGGTCTGCATGTCGCCGGCAACCTTACTACCAATCTTGCTGGAAGAAGGCCAAACCGGGGTCGAATCGAGCCCCTTGCTAACCTGCTGGAGCAACTTGTCCGACTGAGCAGGATCGGTCGACAAGCGAACGGTCCACTCTTCCTGGCTCACGCGGCTGTCGACTGGCAGAGGACGGCTTTCGACGTCCAACAGCTGAATCTCTGGAGGAGCGACCGTCAGGGCGTCCGCGGCGTCGAGAATCATCGTACGAACCGTTTCGGCACTGATGCCTTCGTCGAACGAAAGCTTGGTTTCAGTCTTGAAGCGAGGACCTTCCGCCACGCCACCAGCGATGTCCTGGAACATGCTGCCGGCACCGGTTGCAGGAACTTCACCCTCAGGGGCTTCTTCCGCAGCCGGAGCTTCCGCCATTGGCGTTTCGGTCATCGGAGCCGTCTCTTCTTCGGCTGGAGCTGCGGTCGTCTCGACTGGCATCTCTTCCTTTGGAGCTTCTTCCATCGGCTTTTCGTCTGCAGGCTTTTCGTCTGCAGGCTTTTCGTCTGCAGGCTTTTGCTCGGCTGGAGTTTCATCGGCCGGTTTGTCGTCGGCCGCTTTCTCTTCAATCGGAGGCTCTTTGTCCCCTTCGCCTTCTTCCTGAAGCAAACCAGTGGCCCAACCGTTCCATGGCATCCAGGCCAGCATACGGGTCGAGGCAGGAATCAGCAGCGACTGCTTGTCTTCCGAAGGCTTCTCTTCGGCTGGCTTGTCGTCTGCTTTTTCTTCCGTGGTTGCTTCAGGTTCCGGAGCCGACTTCGATTCTTCGGTCGTGGCTGGGGCCGCTTCCGGAGTCGTCGTGGCAGACGGGAAGACCACACCGGTCACTTCCGCAGGTGGGGTGAAGTCCATGTTGTGCATGACCAACATGCTTTCGCCGTTCGGACCAGTGAAGACCTGAGCGATCTTCTCTTGAACCACGTCCACGCCAGCCGGAATCTTGCCGGTGTTGTAACGCAAAGCATCGGTGCTGAAGTTCATTCGCAGGTTCGATGCGGTCTGCGTCTTGTCGTCGACGTTCTTGACCGACATCGTGCCGGAGTCGGCACCCGTTTCGTCCTGGAACTCGATCCCATCACCATCGGCGTTTGGCAGCACGGCGACTTTCACGTCGGCGGCATCCAAAGCCAGGATGATCTGGTTCAAGGTGTCGATGCCCGTCAGATCGACCTCAGCGGTCTTGCCGCTGCGATCGGTGATCGAGACCTTACCCAGCTCGCCATATTCGGCCAGCGAGGTATCGACCTTGTAGATACGATCTTCCGAGCCTTCCAGCGTCACAGCACTCACCGAAAGGTCAGGCAGAACACCAGTCAGCTTGCTACGAACTTCCGAAATCGGCATCGCTTCGGTGAGGTAAACCTGGACCGAAGAACCGCCGTTGAAGTCGATGTCGAAGATGTCTTTGCCACGACCGAACACGCCGACCAGACCAATCGCAATGACGACCAGCGAAGCGATCATCGCGCCACGGGCTTTTCCGATGAAGTCGTAGCCGATGCTCGATGCCGAAGGCATGAACGAGAGGGTCTTGATAACGCGTTTCTTTTCGAGGATGTCGAAGATTCCACGCGAGACGTAGATCGCGGTGAACATGCTCATCAGAATACCGACGAACAAAGTCACGGCGAAACCACGAACCTGGTCGGTACCGATACGGAACAGAACCGCGGCGGTGATCAAGGTCGTGATATTGGCATCGACGATGGTCGACATCGCCTTGCTGAAACCGTTCGAGAGAGCGACTCGCAGCGAAGCACCGCCAGCCAACTCTTCACGGATACGCTCATAAATCAGCACGTTCGCGTCGACCGACATACCAACGGTCAGCACCAAGCCGGCGATACCGGGCAGCGTCAGGTCGGCACTCAAGGCGATCATGACTGCCAAGACCAACACCAGGTTGAACAGCAGTGCGAAGCAAGCCACCAAACCGGCAACTCGGTAATAGATCGCCATGAAGATCAGAACGGCGATCAACGAGATGGTGATGGCGATCTGACCCTTGCGGATCGTATCGTCACCCAGCGTGGCGCTGATCTTCTGTTCGCTGATTGGTTCTTTACGCAGCACAACCGGCAAACGACCGCTACGCAGCACCTGGGTCAAGTCGTCGACTTCGTCCTGGGTGAAGCTACCGGTGATGATACCGCGATCGGTGATCACCTTCTGAATGTTCGGTGCCGAAATCAGGTAGTTGTCCATCACGATGCCGAGCTTGCGCGGCATGTTGGGTTCGCTCAGGTTTTCAGCCGAGAGGTGACCCATGCGGCGAGCACCGTCGATGCCGAACTCGAACGAAACGGCTGGCTTGCCATATTCGTCACGGGTCACAGCGGCCGACGAAAGGTGCTTACCACCAAGACGGTATTCCGGACGTTCGACTCGCATCAGAACTTCCAGCGGCAGACCAGGACCGCCACCGCGGACCATGTGACGCTGACCGTTGACGTAAGGTTTCAGCGATGGATCGGAGATGTTGCCACCACCGACGGTACCGCGAGCATCGTCATCCACGCGAACCCAGCGGCCGATACGTTCGCCTTTGCGATCGGTCACAAACGTGGCACCGATCTGCGATTCGTCTTCGGCACGGGTCATCAGGAAGTCGTGATCCTGCTTGTTGGCGACAATCAGGAAGTCGAGCACACCAGCCTTGGTGATCAAGCGTTTAATCGAAGCCAGGTCCGACGATTCGGCTTGCGGCACGATCACTTCGATCTGGTTCTCGCCGTAAGGACGAATGACCACTTCGGACGTACCGGATGGATTGATACGCTTCTGCAACTGGGTGATCAACTGAGCCGTCCCTTGCTCCAGACGCTTTTCAGGCGTCAGGTTGAAGGCCGATTCATTGGGGGTGGTGTCCGATTCCAGCAGGTCGAGGCTCGCCTTCTGGTCCACTTCGTAGACCAGGATCACGCCACCCTGCAGGTCGATCCCGAACTTGGGAGGCCACAGCAGGAAGCAGATACTGACACTGCAGACCAGCGACGCCAGGATGACGCCCAGCTTCTGTCCCATTTCTGGAAGCCGAATCGACGAAGCAATCCAGACACCCAGGATGTAAGGAACGATCAGGGTGAGAACAATCACCCCCAAAACGTTCAGGGCCTGCGAGCCTCCGGAGCTCTGTTCTGGGACTGGGGTGACTTCAATCGTCGGGCCAAGGACTTCCTGCGACGGCGTCTGCGCCATCGCGGTCGAGCCCAGCCACGAACTTCCGCCAGCATCGGTCCCGATGTCGACGCCGGTCACCAGGGTGGCCATCAGCGTCAGCACGAGCATGACAGCAAAAATCGTGCAACTCTTCTGCATTGCGTGTCTCCAAGCCTCAGCAGCATCAATGTGCCGGGCAAGTCGTATGGTTGAATTGGAAAGGGGGAATTCGTCCGTGAATCGTCCACAAAAGTTGCGAACAGCGGTAATTAGGATCCGGCGTTATCACCTGTCTTTCCCTCTTTCGAGAGAACGACACCGATCGCTCGCATACGGACCCGCATTTCCGTGCCCAACTTATCGTCCAGGCGAAGGATGACCTCTTGCTGGTCTTTCTTCACACTAACCACCGTAGCGATGATGCCTCCGATCGTCTCTACGCGGTCGTTCTTCTTCAGCCCTTCGAGCATCCGCTTGGCTTCTGCCGCTTTTTGCTGTTCGGGCCGGAAGATCATGAAGTAGCCCAACACCAGAATGACCACGATCGGAAGCCAGGTGTAAAGCGAAGAAACATCGGGCTGCTGCGCCAGAAGATGAACTGGCAATACCGACAAATCAAACATTTCCGCCGAGCTTCCTACCGCTTGTCTGACTCACTGGTGGCATCCCAATGCCTCCAGAAGCAACGCTGGCTACGCTATAGCCATTGCGAATTCTGAAAAAGGCCAGAATCACCGAGAGATATGGACCTGAATGCACCGTCTACAGTGTGACAGCACATGGAAACCGCTCATGATAAGAGTTTCGTTCTATACCGGCAATAGTGGCCAGAGGCCCCGAAAACGGCAGTAGGCGTCCCCTTCGAGACGCCTACTTTGCTCCGCATTGGATTTTAATTTTGCCGTAACTGCCTAAACTTCCCAGACAGAACTACTCGGCACTCAGGTCGACCGCGACCAACTCTTTGTCGTTGCGGAAGAATCCGGTGCGGCCGGCATAGGCTGGGTGAGTCCACACCACACCACGTCCAAATGCCTCGCTGGTTGGCTCAAGCACGTGAAAGCTGCCGAGCGACTCGAAGCCTTCACGCGTCATTTTGGCCACCAGCAAATCCCCCACTTCGCTGAAGATCAGGTAACGATCGCTTTCGCCAAGACGTGTCACAAAACAGGTCCCATGCTTGATAAAGCGAGTCACGTCCGGCCGAGTTGCCTCGAAGGTGGTCCAAAGCCGATCGCCCGTCTTCGCATCGACCGCGATCAGACTGCCGAGGTTGCAATCGCTGCCATAAACAACCCCATCCACGAAAACAGGGCTGGAGGTTCCACTGTAAAGCGCATTCTTCGGCTGACCGCGCCAAAGTTCCTTGGCGGCAGGCTTATCGGTTGCCAGCTCCATCATCAGCGCCTCGGTCTGGATCCCGCTGGCGTACATCCGATTGCCATCAACCATTGGGCGAGCGACCGACATGTCGTATGAAGGGGTCAGTGGGAGTTTCCAGTATTCTTCGCCCGTCTTTGGGTTCAACGAAGCGACCCCTTCCGGGTGATAGAAAATCAACTGCTCGGTTCCGCCTGCCTCGATAATTGCTGGTGGTGCGTACCCCATACGGGCATCGAGCGACTTCCACTGCACTTCGCCGGTTCGCTTGTCGAGAGCCACGATTCCTTGACCTTGGCCTCCGACCGGCACATAAAGCAGATCACCCGAAACGAGCGGATGCCCAGCAACGCCCCAGATCGGAATTTCTGCCCCGAAATCCTTCGACAAACTTCGTCGCCAGACCAACTCACCTGTTTCGACCTGCAAACAGACGAGATCACCTTCAGCACCGGTCCAGAACAACAGTTCACCATCAATGGTTGGCGTACAACGTGGACCCACGGCATAGCTAATCGAGTAAGGTCGCTCGTAAGCGTATTCCCACAACGACTCACCGGTCTCGGCGTCGAAGGCCAGAACGCGTTCCTGACCGGTTCGATCCTGACGTGCGCCTGGGTTGTTGGAAATCTCCGGCGTGGTTGCCTTGTAGTCGGTCACGAACACACGCCCGCCTGCCACAGCTGGACCGGCATAGCCACCAGCGATCGGCATCCGCCATTTCACCTTCAAGCCAGATTCGGGGATCGAATCGATCACTCCGGTCTCGCGATAGACGTCATCGCGTTGGGGGCCCATCCATTGAGGCCATTCGTCCGCCCAAGCGGCTGGGGCAACGACTAGCGAGCAAAGAGCCGCCAGAGAAAAAAGACGGAAAAACGTGGACGAAAACGTCGACATTGGCAATGTTCCTTCGTGCGAGGCGCGCAGCATCAGACAACCGTGTTACCCAGTTAGAGTCCGCCGACTGGGTAAAGGATTCAGATTCTTCGCGAAGATTTGAAGAACAATCTAGCTGGCCGAACCCCAGCCTTCCATTTTGGCCTGATAGAAGGACTCGAAGCGATCTTCTTCGATCGCAGCCTGGGCTTCACGCATTAAACGCTGGTAGTAAGCGACGTTATGCAGAGTCAGCAAAATGGGCCCGAGCATCTCTTTAGCCATGAACAGATGCCGCAGGTAGGCCCGACTCAGGCCCGCTACCTGGGGCACGCTCTTCGGATCGAGCGGGGTCGAATCGCGCTGATACTTGGCGTTTCGCAGCCGGACGGTCCCTTCGTCGGTGAAGGCCAACGCGTTGCGTCCATTGCGAGTCGGCATCACGCAGTCGAACAGATCGACCCCGCGACGAATGCCTTCCAGCAGATCCTCTGGCCGCCCGACTCCCATCAAATAGCGAGGCTTTTCGGCCGGTAGAGCAGGACAGGTCACGTCGAGAATCCGGTACATCTCCGGGGGCGGTTCGCCGACACTCAAGCCGCCGATTGCATAGCCAGGGAAATTCAACTCGCCTAGACGCTCGGCACATTCGACACGGAGCTTTTCGTCGAGACCACCTTGCACGATGGCAAACTGGGCCTGATCTTTTCGTGTGGCGGCATCCTGGCAACGCTTAGCCCAGCGGATCGAGCGATCCATCGCCTCGCGAATGACCTTCGGCTCGTTTGGTAACGCGACGACGTGATCGAGCACCATGGCGATGTCGCTACCGAGGTTCTCTTGAATCTCGATACTTCGTTCGGGCGAAAGATGGATCTTCCGGCCATCGATGTGCGAACGAAAGACCGCCTCTTGCTCGGTAATCTTCCGCATTTGGGCAAGGCTGAAAATCTGGAAGCCGCCGCTGTCAGTCAGGATTGGGCCATCCCATCCCATGAACTTGTGCAGCCCGCCCAGATCAGCCACAACGTCGTCGCCTGGCCGAAGCGAGAGATGATAGGTGTTGCCGAGGATCATCTGCGCGCCGGTCTGCCGCACCATCCCGATCTCGAGCCCCTTGACGGTCCCTTGAGTACCGACCGGCATGAAGGCAGGCGTCTGCACGACACCATGTGGCGTAACGAATTGCCCACGACGTGCCTTCGAGGTGCCGTCTTGATGCTTGAGCTGGTACTGAAACCAGTCCTTCTCGGCCGGCTTGTCAGGCGTGGAAGCTTCCAAAGTGTCTCGTCGCTCCATGAAAAAAACCCACACGGCTTGCCGTATGGGTTTGTGTGGTCTGCCAAGTGGCTTCGCGAACTAAGCACTAGTCGCCGCGAAGCTTCAGGTTGTACGAGGTCAGCTTCTCGCGAACTTCGTTCAAGCTGGTCACGCCGAAGTTTTTGCACTCCAGCAGTTCGTCACCAGTGCGGCGAACCAATTCGCCGATGGTCGAGATCCCCAAGCGGACCATGCACTTGCGGGCACGAACCGACAGGCTGAGCTCGGCGATTGGACGATCGAGCAAAGCTTGTTCGTCAGGCGAAAGGCCCGAGGTGTCGTACGACACTTCTGGCGCGGCTGCCTTTTCGTTGGACATCTGCCCAAGTTCCAGACCCTTCGAGCGAAGCATGTCGCGAATTTCGATCAGCGAGGTCTCGCCGAAGTTCTTACTGGCCAGCAGTTCCTGTTCGCTGCAGCGGCACAGATCGCCGAGGGTCATGATGCCCATCTTCTGCAAGCAGTTACGGCTACGAACCGACAACTCGAAGTCGGTAACCGGAATGCTGAGAACCTGCGACATGCGGTCGCGTTTCTTCTGCTCTTCTTCGTCGTAGTACATGTCGCCGGACGCCTGAGCGTCCTTCATGAACATACGGGCCCGCTTTTCAGTCGGGTACGAATCGAGCACTCGTTGGTAGCAGTGCGTCGCACGATCGTATTCACCACGATCTTCGTGCAGGATGCCGAGGTTCAGCAAAGCACCAACGTGGGTCGGAAAGACGGCGGCGGCATTCTGATACAACTGCAGAGCCTGAACGTCGTTGCCACGACGATCGTTTTCCAGAGCCAGTCCGAACAACGCACCGGCGTGGCCTGGATCGGCCTCAACGGCACGTTCGTACAGAGCGACGACTTCATCTGGATTGCCACCCATCGAAGCGATCGTGGCACCACGTTGATACAAGTAGTTGGCGGTTGATTCGATAGGGCCGAACATGTTGTCCAGCATCTGCAACGCCTTTTCGGCCTCGCCACGGCTACGCAGGGCTTCGATGATGCCAAGCTGGCAATCATCTTTGTTGTAACCAGCAGTTTGAGCCGACTGGAAGGCTTCGATAGCCTTGTCGTAGTTCTGCATGCAGAAGTAACTGCGGCCCAGGTAGAAGTGAGCCAGGGCACCACCATCGGCAGCCGACAGCGTTTGAACGGCTCCGTTGTAGTTACCCATAATGAATTGGCAGACGCCCAAACGAACGTTCGTCGCCGGCGAGCGTTCTTCCGACTGGCCTTCCAGTTCGGAGACACTGTCGCGAAGCGTCGAATAGGCGTTGTAGTCGCGTCCTACGGTTCGCAGGATCTGACGAATTTCCTCGGGTCCGAAAGAGGAATTCGTAAGAACAACGCTCTTCAGATCGAAATCGATTCCTTGAATCATCAACGGGGCTCCAAACGTTTTCTGTCGACGCCCAAGTGCGAGAGCTCGGGGGAGATATTTTGGGTAATCCGGGTCACACGAGTGCGGACAACCCGCCGGATGTTTTTACTTGGGAAAACACCCCGAAACAGGTCGATTACCTCTTCGCAATCGGGAAACAAGAAGAGCCAGCGACGAGAGTCGAACTCGTAACCCCAGCATTACGAATGCTGTGCTCTGCCAATTGAAGCTACGCTGGCTTGCTCGCAGTCTGCGAATCAAAACGCTCCAAGATACAGAAGCTCTTGGATGGCGTCAACTTACCATAACCCAGCATTTTAGAAAGTGGTCTAGGTTTTGCGGAAGGGGATAACCGGCAACAAAGTTCACACCGCAGCCACTTGCGAATCTGCTTATTTAAAGAGAATCGCGCTCATCTGAAGAGAACCGGCGGCGACGTGCAAGATTTTGGTCGCTCAAGAAAAAATCGAGGGACCGCTGTCGTACCAACCCGCGTTGGAGAAGCTGAATCGTCAGGGGCAAGGCAAACCATCCAGCTTGAGTTCGACAGCGGCCCCACGGGCCAGCTTACCGACTCCTCCGAGGAGCCGATGCCCACACTAGAAGCAAACAGTGATCCAAACGCCAACTATTTTTTAACTTTTGCCACAAGTCGCATGAAAACAGTGACTTACAAGATTGGCCCGAAAGAACCCATCCAAGTTCGCTTGTAGGATTTCGCCTAACGTGACGCACGATGCCACAAAGAAATAATACACCCCCCTGATCGGGCCCCATCTTGACCCATTTTTTCCTGTCATATCGTCTGATATCGAGACCTATTCCCGTAACGCTTTTTACGGAAGTGATTTACGGCGTCGCAAATTGCGCCCATTTTGAGACAAAGGCATAACACCAGCCCCAAATGCCTGAAAAGCATCTCAATATGAAACAGGTTGCAAGCCGCACTTCGCTTTCACGGCTCGGCCCGATAGGATGTCTCTAGGATTTCATGGAAATACCGTGCCTAAAGAGAGTGACGCAGACGTGACGTTCACCGAAACCCGACAAGCGACTGCGACAGAAACGGCGTGGCTCTTCATCAACCGCATCGCTGGAAGCTTTGATAAATCGCAAAGCCACATGCGACTACGTGCGTTGTTGGAAGAACTCGGGATGCTGCCGGTCGAGATCAATTCGCCCGACCAGCTGAAGGCCATGTGGAACGATCCGGCCCAAATTCGGCCCGATGTGATCGTATCGGTGGGGGGTGACGGTACGGCCGCCATGATCGCTGGAGTGACCAGCGGCGAAGTCCCCATCGCCATCTATCCAGCCGGTACCGAGAACGTTCTAGCCAAGTATCTCCAGATTCCGACCGATTTTACCGCGTTCTCGAAGATGCTCTCGAAGCGGTTCGTTCGTCAGATCGACGCCGGGAAGTGTGGTGATCGGACCTTCATGCTGATGGCCTCGGTCGGATTCGAGGCGGAAATCGTCCACCAGGTCCACGCCCGCCGCAACGGCCACCTGACAAAGTTCCATTACGTCCGACCGACCTTCCGGATGTTGGCTCAGTACGAATATCCTCGGATCCAGCTCGATATCGAACTGGCCGACGGAACACGGACCCAGACCGAAGGCTATTGGGCGTTTGCCTTCAATGTGCCTCGCTATGCCCTCGGGTTCGAGGTCGCCCCTAAGGCGACGCCTGATGATGGGCTGCTCGATATCTGTGTTTTCACCCGCAAAGGCTTCTGGTCGACCGGGGCCTATATCACTTCGCTTCTTTCTGGATCGATTAGCGAGCGAAGCGACGTGCAGATCTTCCAGGCACGCTCGGCCGAGATCACCAGCCTCGATGCTCCGATCCCGCTGCAAACCGATGGCGATCCCGCCGGCTTCACCGACGTTCGCCTGGCCGTGCTGCCCAACTACCTTCCGCTGGTCGTGCCGAAACGAAAAGCCCGTTAATACGAATCCCGCCCGGACGGGGGCGGACGTATGGTGGGAATTTTCCGTAAGTCCTGGCAAAATAAGGGAAGAGCGTCCCGCGGATCTGTCTTCAAGAAGAATTAACCCGACAGACCCTGGGAGAATCTCTAGCGGGAAAATAGGATGAACGCTTCCCAATTAGAACGAGATCGATCGTGAGCCCATCGCCAATTACCGAGTTCTCTCTGAATCAGGATGGGCACCTGCTGCTCATTGCCGGCCCATGCGTATTGGAAACGCGGGAGCTGGCCTTTCATATTGCGGAGCAGCTTTGCGACATTGCCAGTCGCCATCCGGTTCAGTTGGTATTCAAAGCCTCCTTCGACAAGGCGAACCGAACCAGCATTCATTCGTACAGAGGATTAGGGCTGGAAGATGGCCTGAAACTCCTCGATGCCGTCCGTTCGGAATTTGGCGTTCCGGTCACCACCGACCTTCACGAATCGTATCAGGCCGCGGCCGTTGGCCAGGTCTGTGATATCCTGCAGATCCCTGCGTTCCTGGCCCGGCAGACCGATCTGCTGGTCGCAGCTGCCGAGACCGGCAAAGCGGTGAACGTGAAGAAGGGCCAGTTTATGGCTCCCTGGGACATGAAGCATGTGGTCGAGAAGCTGAAAGAAGCCGGCGCCAAGCAAACTTTTCTGACCGAGCGTGGCACGTTCTTCGGTTATGGTCGGCTGGTGAACGATATGCGTGCCTTGATCGAAATGCGATCCCTGGGCGTACCTGTCGTGTACGATGCGACCCACAGCGTGCAGGAGCCGGGCGGACTTGGCAGTCAGACCGGTGGCAATCGAGCGATGGTTCCTCCCCTGGCAATGGCGGCGGCTGCCGTCGGCATCGATGGCTTGTTCCTGGAAACGCATCCTGATCCTGATAAATCCCCCAGCGACGGTCCCAACATGGTTCCGTTGTCCGAGTTGGAAACGCTTGTCCAACGTGTTTTGGCCGTTCGCGCGGCGGCCCAAGGTTAAACGAAACAACATGAGCTGCACTCTTCGCCTGACGATCGTTTCGCTTCTGATGCTCTCGCTGCTCGGCTGCGAAAACAAACGGGTCATCCGCCCGGCGAATATCGATAAAACCCAAACCGGCGCGAATACCGACGCCGGCAGCTCGAAACAGTTCGTCGATCAGGCGGTCAATTACCTGGACGGGCTCGATCGCTACGAACCGGTCCGCGTGAAGTCGGAAGTGCTCGAGCAGTTGAATCGCTGGCTCAATGTTCAGAAGTTCGACAAGACCTGGCAGCCTGATCCGATGATCGCCGATCTCCCTTCGGAAGTGCAGGGATTGCCACGTCTGCAAAATCTCGAAACGCGTGACTTCCTGGAGCAGCCCAACGGCTATCCAAATTTCACGATGCGTGGCAGCGAATTCGATTTCTTCGTCGGGACTTATTGGGCCAAGACCATCTCGAATTGGATCCGCGAAACGAAGCTTCCGCCAGAATCGATGCAGAAGTTTCTCGACGCTCAGGAAAACAAGACGCTCGATGAAAGCCAGGTCGCTGACCTTGGCCTGGCGTACTTGCTGTTCGACTGGACCGTTCGCCACATTCAGCCGATCAAACCGACCAAGTACGAAGAAGGCAAGTTCGCCCCTGGCACCAGCCGCGACGTCTGGGAAGCTTTGCAACTCAATGAAGGGGACGCGTTGGAGCGTGCTCGCGTCTTCATTCAGCTTTGCCGACAGCAAGGGCTGGACGCTGTGGTCGTGAAGTTTGGCAAAGACAAAGACGCCGTCACTCAGGTCGTCGGCGTGGCGATCGGCAAGGAACTTTATCTGTTCGATACGGCTTACGGCCTGCCAATTTCCACCGCCGATGGCAGCGGCATCAATACGCTCTCGCGCATCGTCGAGCATCCGGCAGACCTTCAGGCGATGGCGACCAAGAACTACAAATACCCGGTCTCGGCGGACGACTTGAAGAACGTCACGCTGCTGATCGATGCTCCTTCCACTTCGCTCACGCAAGCCGCTTATCTGCTTGAAGGCGTTTTGTCTGGCGACTCGACGATGAAGCTTTACGTCAGCCCTTCGTCGCTCAAAGATCGCCTGGCCGACTTCCAAGGCGTGACCGACGTCCAGTTGTGGATGGTCCCGTTTTTGGCGGAAGAAGCGATGAGCAAGCGACTTTCCGATCCAGACCTTGCGCAACTGTTTAGCGTCGAACGTTGGCTCTACGACACGCCAACACCATTCTCGATGGCTCGAATGCTTCAGTTGATGTGCCGATTCGAAGGCGAATCGCAGCAGCCAGGAGCACGTCGACTATTCCTCGAAGCTCGCATCCTGGAACGCAAGTTCCGCATTTCGACCCCGTCGGAGCAGTTGGAAATCTTGAAGGCTTCCGGCATGGATCTTCCATCCGATCCGAAGTCTCAGCAGGTCTACCTCGACCGGATTCACAAGTCGATGGTCATGTGGCGTGAACTGGCAAGCTTCAACCTGGGTGTGATCTCGCTCGGGGCAGGGCAGAACGAATCGGCGGTCTTCTTCTTCCAGGATGGCACGCTGAAAGAGTTCCCCAACACGCGGCTCAAGTCGGCAGCCTATTACGGAATCGGCCGAGCCTGCGAAGCCCTGGCGATCGAAGAAGATGATCCGGCCATGGCACAGAACGCCTACGACATCTACACCGATGACGACGACGTGCTTTCCCCTTATCGCCGCGGCAACACGTTGCGAGCCGAGCGTCTTCCACTGATCGAAGAAACGGAAGAACCAGCCAAGGAAGACGACAAGGCAGATGCCAAGCCGATGGCAGAACCGGAAGGCGACAAGCCAGAAGCGGAAGAAAAGAAAGCCGAAGCTGAATCGTCTGACGACACTACTCCGGCTCCGATGAAAGAAAAGGACTCGGCCGAAAAGGATTCGGCCGAGAGCTAATCGCGTCGCGGTTTACCAGGCAAACTTCTGCTGCGTGATCCGCTCGTACGCTTCGATGTACTTGGCACGCGTCTTCGTGACGATCTCTTCTGGCAACATTGGTGGCTCGCTGTTCTTATCCCAGCCACTCTGTTCAAGCCAGTCACGGACGAACTGCTTGTCAAAAGATGGCGGGCTGATTCCTTCCGCGTATTCGTCTTGTGGCCAGAAGCGTGAACTGTCCGGCGTCATAACTTCGTCGATCAGGATCACTTCGCCATCGACGACGCCCCACTCGAACTTGGTGTCCGCGATGATGATCCCTTGCTCGATTGCTCGCTCGGCTCCGGCGTTGTAAACGGCCAGGCTCTTCTCGCGAAGCAAGTTCGCCAGGTCGGCCCCGATGATCGCCGACATCTGTTCGAACGAAATGTTCTCGTCATGCCCCGACTCCGCCTTGGTCGCCGGAGTGAAGATCGGTTCGGGCAGCTTCGAGGCCTGATTGAGACCGGCCGGCAACTGAATGCCACAAACGGTCTGCGTTTTTTGATATTCCTTCCACCCCGAACCAACGAGGTATCCTCGAACGACACATTCGATCGGAACCACTTCAGTCTTACGGGCCAGGGTCGAACGGCCATCGAGTTCCGCCAGATCGACATCACCTTCCAGATTCATTTCGCGGACATCGGTCGAAACCAGGTGATTCGGGATGCCGAGCGACTCGAACCAATAGCGGCTCATCTGCGTCAGAACACGTCCCTTATCCGGAATGAGCGACGGCAAGATGTAGTCAAAAGCACTAATCCGGTCCGAGGCCACCAGTAGAACCTGGTTGCCCAAATCGTACACGTCGCGGACTTTGCCCTGTCGGAGGGGATAGTTTAGACCCATATTTTCGCAGATCTTAAAAGAAAGGAAGGCTTAGCTACGGGTGCGATCCCTACCGTTTGCCGGTAGAGTGCAAACCTACCTCGGCATTTTGCCATAGCCGGCAACAGGACAACAGGCCCGGCAACTCGGCTCATCGGCAGAGTTGCTATAGCCCACATACACCACGAGATACAGATTTTCGTGGTTCATCCGGCAATGCTCGACGATTAGAATTGAGCATGCGTGCGATTGCGCGGGGACAGCTACATCGATTGGCCTCCACAGAACCGCCCCAAGTTTCAAGCGAGCCCCGGTTTTGCCCAAACTCACCTTTCATATTCCCGCTGAACTGACTATCTCGGACGATGACTGTCGAATCATCCATGTCGTCGGCTGCGATCGCCTGGTACGTTTCACCGGGGTGAAACGGTCGGAAGACCGAATGGTGCTGGAACTGCTGGAAACGGATGGCGTGAAAGTCAAAGTTCCGTTTCGTGATGCCCAGCGGAACGCCCGCATGCTTTCAACATGTGCGTTACGGGTCGAGAACAAGACACCGTACAACTTGCTGCTCGAACTGGCTCGTGGAACGCTGTTCCGCTTCCGCAATCTGACGAATGCCTGCCTTGATGCGCACCTCGATCTGCTCGATATCACCAAGCGGTTGCTGAAAGACGCCACCGAAAATTTCGCCCAGGCCGCGATCGGCAAAGAGACGCCCGGCGAAGCCAATCCTCGGGCACTCCTCAGTCTCCAGCAATCGCTGCAGGGACTTTCGCAGCTCGAGCATGTCTATGCGATGGCATCGCATCACGCGATTTCCAAGCAGCCGAAAGAACGGGCGTTCCTACGCGGAATCACGCTCAACGAACCACTCTCGGCCGAAGTTCAGCCGCTATTTACCAAAGCTCTGAACACGATAGTGATCGAACCGAACTGGAAAAAGTGCGAACCAGAGATCGGCCACTACGACTGGAAAGATGTCGACCTCACCCTTGATACGATCCGCGAGAAAGGGCATGCCACGGTCCTGGGACCGATGTTCACGCTCGATAAGTTCTCGACACCGGATTGGCTGTATCTGTGGGAAAACGATTTTGAGGAAGTGCTCAGCGCAGTCGAAAAGTACACGGCCGCCCTGGTGCAGCACTATCGGAATCGTGTCGACCTGTGGTACTGCGCGGCAGGCCTGAACGACCACACCGCGTTACCGATGAAAGAAGAGCAGCGTCTGCAATTGATGCTGCACATTGTTCAGTCGATGCGTTCAAGCGGGCTTCGAGCGCCGCTGCTAGTCAGTTTCGCCAGACCTTGGGGCGAATACATGACCACGCGCGATCGCGAACTGGCGCCGATTCATTTCGCGGAAGAACTCGTCCGGGCCCGTGTTGGCATCACGGGGATCGGCCTGGAGTTCAACTTTGGCGAACTCTCGCCGGCGACTTACTATCGCGGGTTCTTCGACGTGGTCGACATTCTCGACTACTGGAGCCTTTTGGGTGTGCCGCTGTTTGTCACCATTTCTGCTCCCAGTTCCTGGCGGCCTGATCCGAACGCGATCTACGATCCCAATCGTCAGGAAGAGCCTTTGGAGCGTATCAGCCGCCGAACCCAACGCGAAATCGTCAGCCATGTTTTGCCGGCTTTGCTGACCCATCCGCAGGTTCAGGGGGTCTTCTGGAGTCAAGTTTCCGATTCGCAGCCACATCGCTTCCCACATGCCGGGCTACTCGACCCACGGGGAAGGCCTAAATCCGCTGTGAACAAAATGACCGATCTGATCCGCACCTACTTCCCTGAAAATATTTAGAAAAGGTTAAGTGCACATGTGTTGCGGCGCCTTTTCTGCCCCTACAATCGGGGAAGACAGTTACCTGCCTATCAACTTTTTGAATTACGATCCGAGGAGATTCGTTCCATGTCGTTTTTGAAGTGGACTGCCACTGTAATGCTGCTGTTCGGTGCGACCGTTGTAACCGTTGGATGTGGCAAGCCAGCCGAACCACCGGTCGAAACTCCTGACGCTCCGGAAGTCACCATGCCTGGCGACGAAAAGCCAGCCGACGAAGCCAAGCCGGAAGAAAAGCCAGCTGAAGAACCAGCTGCCGAAGAAAAACCGGCTGAATAAGCCACTCGCCAGGATCTGTCTTCGTACAGCCATCCACGACCAAGCACAGGCACCCGAGGGAAACCTTGGGTGCTTTTTTTGTGCGCCCATGACCTGCCAGAATAACTCTTCCCTAACTTGATTCCTTTTGCCTAACTGTTCAAACTAAAGCTGCTTACCTATTTAACCAATCGATAAGAGCCTAGCGGCTGAGCCCTTCCTCGTTGCGTCTCGTCTCTTGTCCCGAGACCCCAAGCAGCCCACCGCCGGAGTTTAACCATCATGATGCTTTCTCGTGCTTTGTTCGCCTTCCTTGTGACAACCTCACTGCTTATCGGCCCCGGCGCTTATTACGTCTCGGCTGCCGAGGATGCCCCGAAAGATCAACCTACGGAAGCCAAGCGAGAAGAAAAGAAAGACGAAAAGTCGTCGTCGAAAGACCACGACAAAAAGAAAGAACATCGCGACAAGCACGACCACGATAAGAAAGATGGCGATCCCAAGAAGAAGCCATCGAAGGAACAAGACAAGCCGAAGAACAAACCGAAACAAGACAAAGAGTCGAAGAAGGATGCCAAGTCCGACGAACCCAAAAAGGACGACTCCCAAAAGGACGACTCCCAAAAGGACGACTCCAAAAAGGACGACTCCAAAAAGGACGACTCCAAAAAGGACGAACCCAAAAAGGACGAACCCAAAAAGGACGAACCCAAAAAGGACGAACCCAAAAAGGACGAACCCAAAAAGGAAATGAAACCGGAGGCAAAGTCCGAGCCGAAGAAGGACGCCGACAAGAAAGAAGAGGGCAAGCCCCAGGGTGAACCGACGCCTGCAAAGACTCCGGAGCCCAAAGCCGAGATGAAACCGGAAGCTGCTCCGGATAAGCCTGCGGACAAGAAGCCTGAAGAAAAGAAACCAGAGCCCAAACCGGAAGTAAGTCCACTGCCCAAGCCGGCTCCGAAACCAGATCCGCGCAAAATGGCGATCACCGAGCTGAGCAACGTCGACGCAGACTTCGCTTTCCAGGGCGAATACTACGGCAAGATTCATCTGCCCGGTGGTACCTCGGAGTCAGCCGGTCTGCAGATCATTGCCCGAGGCGATGGCAACTTCGTTGGACGCCAACTCCGTGGCGGTCTGCCAGGCAATGGCTGGTATAACGATCAGAAGATCGACCTGACCGGCAAACGGGCAGGGGATGTGCTCATTCTAACCCAGGGTGATTATCAGGTTGTCGTCACGAATCAGAAGGCAACCATCGTGAATTCGGCCGGCGACACGCTCGGCGTGCTGACCAAGGTTCAGCGTCGCAGCGAACTGCTGGGCCTCAAGCCAAGTTCCAGCGCCGTCGTCCTGTTCGATGGCAACTCGGTCGAGCAGTTCGTCAACGCCAAGATCAACGACAAGGGCGAACTACAGATCGGCACCGAAACGAAGAACCCGGTCCAGGACTTCCGCATGCACCTGGAATTCCGGTTGCCTTACATGCCGTTTGCCACCGGCCAGGGTCGAGCCAACAGCGGGCTGTACATTCAAGGACGTTACGAAGTGCAGATCCTTGACTCGTTCGGCCTGCCAGGCGAGTTCAACGAATGTGGTTCGCTCTATCGCACCAAGAGCCCAGACATCAACATGTGCTTCCCACCACTTTCGTGGCAGACGTACGATGTCTACTTCACGGCGGCTCGCTTCGATAGCGAAGGAAACAAGATCATTCCGGCCCGCATCACCGTGCAGCACAACGGGATCCTGGTTCAGGACAACTACTTGATTCCCAACAAGACCGGTGCGGGCAAACCAGAGGGCCCAGAACCGCAGACGATCAAGCTGCAAGACCATGGAAACCCAGTCGTGTTCCGCAACATCTGGATCGAGTATCTGGGTGGTCCCGTCGTCAGCTCGACGCCAGAAGCGGAAACACTGCCGACACCCGCCAAGAAGTAATTAGCGGGTCGCGAATCTTTTAAGAAGCGGCACGCATCTAGTCGTGCCGCTGAATGGCGACCATGCACATGTCGTCGTACTGCGGGCTGCCGGCCATGAACTCGCGACAGCCATCGATGATCGCGCGACTGCAGATCTCGACGTCATCGCAGTTTTCAGAGATACAGCCGAGCATCCGTTCCATACCGAACTGATCTCCCTGCGAGTTCATCGCTTCGTTGATCCCGTCGGTATAGATGAACAGCATGTCGCCCGGCTCCAGCGTGAACTGGGCGATGTCGTATTCCATATCTTCCATGATCCCCAGCGGCAAGCCGATCTCTTCTTCGGCCAGCATGGTGCATTTGCCGTCTGGCTTGCGGAGGATTGGTGGATTGTGCCCGGCGTTGATCAGCGTGACCAGGTTCTTCTCCGGATGCAGGATCGCAATGGCCAGCGTCACGAACTTGTCGGCCGGCGTTGCCGCCGTGAAGTTGTTGTTCAGGTGATAGGCGGCTTTCTGCGGATCGGCCATCGAAGCGAGACAGTAGCGAGCTTCCGCGGAAAGCTTGGCCATCATCAGCGAAGCCGCGATCCCATGCCCGACGACGTCGCCGACCAGGATCGCCGTTCCACCATCCGGCAACGGGATATAGTCGTAGTAATCCCCACCAACCGAGTTGGCTGCCAGGTAATAGTGGTAGAACTGGTACCGGTCGAGCTTCGGTTCTTCCGACGGCAGGAAGCCGATCTGAACCTGATTGGCGGCGTGCAGATCTCGCTGGAAAGCAATCTGACGAATCGCCGCGTCGTGCAACTGGGCACGTTCGATCGCGGCGGCGGCCTGCATGCCAACACTAACGGCAACTTCCAGGTCTTCTTTCTGAAATCGCTTTCGCTGATCGAGCGTATCGATCTGAATGACGCCGAGCACTTCGTCGTCGGCATTCACCAGCGGGGCACACATGATCGAGCGAATCTTGAAGTCGGTGATCGACTGGCTCATCTCGAAGCGAGAGTCCGCGGCGGCGTCGGCCGACAAGATTGCTTCGCGGGTCTGCATTACATGCTTGACGATCGTTCGGCTGATCCGAATTTCTTCTTCGTCCGCTTCCCGTCGAGCCTTCGTCCAGCGAGGGACCATATTGCCCGATTCATCTCGCAGGATGATGAAACCGCGGTCAGCCTGCAGAAAGATCCGGAACAAGCCATCCAGCACCTTCGGCAAGACCTCGTCCAGCGAGAGCGTCCCGGTCAGCCCACGCGTGATTTCCAGCAACGCGTTCAGCTTCGCTTCTGGGCTGGCCGTCAGATGAATGGCACCGGTCTGCGAGCTAACCTCGAATTTCGACATGATGGTCGAGGTCGCCCCGTCGTCGTCGATCATCACGGCCCCGAAGGCACCAGGGCCATCGGCGCGGATGCCAACCGTGTCTTTGGGGGTCGGCTTGTAGCCTTCTTGCTTGTACTCGAACGAGACATCGCAAACGCGAATCGTATCGCCGTGGGTCAATCGATGAGGCTTGGAAAGCTGCTCGTCGTTGACGTAGGTTCCGTTACGACTTCCCAGGTCTTCTACCTGATAGCCGTCGTTCCCCTTGATGATTTTGGCGTGATAACGACTGACCGCGCCGACCTCGACAACGATGTCGCAATCGGGATGACGACCGAGCGTGAATTCCTCTCCGACGAGGAAAATTTTCTTGCCAGAATCTGGGCCATTCAGTGCCACCAAGTAGCTGGACATGCCTTGCGCTGATCTCCCGCCGAAGACGCTGAATCCAACCGAGTTGGATCACCATCTCGGAAAACGTCGAAGAAAACGGTCTTTACGGCCGAAAAGGTAGAAAACATCGATTCGAGTGCAGGGAGTAGTCTACCAATTTCAGCAAACGTCTACTATAGTTCGATGACTGAATCCCTTGACGGCAAGCGACTTAGGCCATACCTTTAATCGCTGCAAAATTATTGGGGAATAGTGTAACGGTAGCACGACAGATTCTGACTCTGTTAGTCTAGGTTCAAATCCTAGTTCCCCAGCTTTTTGGTGGCTCGCATGATTGCGAGCCTTTTTTTCGCGCGGAATTGATTTCCACCGATTCCTCCACCTCTCTCTTCGGCGTGCTTCGATGGAGCCAACATCTTCAAGAGGCCCCCATGAGGCCCCCGATTCGCATCGCAATCAGCCTCATCCGATCGCGTTCTTGCGGCTATTTTTGTACTGCCTGGTTGTGGCGATCTTTGGTGCCTGGGTGATCAGCTATTGGACGACCAAGGTTACCACACCTTCGCTGAACCCGGATGCCCAGCCTCGAACCGTCACCCCACGGGGTGACCTGGCTGAAGACGAGAAGGCGACGATTGACCTGTTCCAGAAGTCGGCCGATTCGGTCGTCTTTATTACCACCTCGCAGCAGGTTCGCCGGTATGGCAGTGCCAAGATCTCGGAAATGGCAACCGGGCAGGGGAGTGGTTTCGTCTGGGATCACGAGGGGCATATCATCACCAACTATCACGTGGTGAAGTCGATCGCCAACGGTTCTGGGCTCGCGCGGGTCACTTTCGCCGATGCTTCCAGCTACGTAGCATCGATCGTCGGGTCCTCGCCGGAACATGATCTGGCCGTGTTGGAAGTCACCGATTTTCAGGGAGGAGCCTTCCAGCCAATTGAAGTCGGTCAATCGGCCGATCTGCAAGTTGGACAGAAGGTTTTCGCGATTGGCAATCCCTTTGGTTTCGACCATACCCTGACCACCGGGGTGATCAGCGGACTGGGACGATCGATCGAAGGGGAAGATGGCCGGCAAATTGACGACCTGATTCAGACCGACGCCGCGATCAATCCCGGTAACAGCGGTGGTCCATTGCTCGATAGCGGCGGGCGTTTGATCGGGGTGAACTCGGCAATCTACAGCCCCAGCGGTGCCTACGCCGGCATCGGCTTTGCCATTCCAGTCGACACTGTGAATTCCGTTGTGACGGAACTCATTCGTCATGGCGAAATCAAACGTCCATACCTGGGCGTGCAGATCGCTCCCCCGACGATCAATGCCCGGTTGAATATCAAAGGGGCTCTCGTGGCGGAAGTGATCCCAGGCAGTCCAGCCGAAGCGGCGGGCATTCAGCCCACCATCATCGCTCAGCAAAACCAGATTGTGCTGGGTGACTTGATCGTGCGAATCGACGAGACGCCGATTCAAACGCACGGCGACATCGTCAAAGAGTTGTTCAAGCACCAAGTCGGTGATGTGTTGAGGGTGAAAGTGGTTCGCGGTCTCTACACCGAGAAGCAACGTGAAGTCGATTTGAACGTCGCCCTCAAAGAATCGATCTAGTTTTCTCCTCTATCCCGGCAAAGCGACCTCATGAAAGTCTGCCTGTTCGACATCGATGGAACCCTGGTCACCACCGGGATGGCAGGCAAAGATGCGCTGATCGACGCGTTTTTACATGTGGCCGAACTGACGCAGATGGAAAACGTTCTGACAGTCAGTGGAAAGACCGATCGCGGCATCTTTGCCGAGTTGTTTCAGCTTCACGCCAAAACGATGACCGAAGAAGCCTGGCGAACGTTCATCGAGCGTTACCTGAATGGCCTGGAGGCCAATTTGCCGAAGCGCGAAGGGATGGTCCTGGAAGGGGTCACCGCTCTGCTGGCTCGACTTTCGCAGCGCGATGACGTGCTGCTTGGTCTGCTGACCGGGAATGTGGAACGTGGTGCGGCACTCAAGCTGACTCACTACGGAATCCATGAGTACTTTGCCTTCGGCGGGTTTGGAGATCATCATCCAGATCGCGACGACGTGGCTCGGGCCGCGCTCGCTGCCGCTGAGCAGTACCATGGTTCGCCATTCGCTCCGAGCGATGTCTTTGTCATTGGCGATACCCCCAACGATGTGAAGTGTGCCAGGGCGATCGGAGCCCAGGCCGTGGCGGTCGCGACGGGCGTCTTTTCTATTGCCCAGCTAGAAGCTGCCAATCCCGATCTTCTGCTCGCCAATCTCGGCGATTTGGATGCTGTCGAAGCGTTCATGTTCGGCGGCTAAATACCCCCACTAAATAACTACGAAACACAGCTCATTCTTGCTGAGCATTGCGGGACTGCGCACTTTGCATGGATCTTCCCCCTTTTCCGCACAACAAGGGTAGCCATTCTCACAAACTGCCGATAGAATTCACGTCTCCGAAAGAAATCTTCCATTTTCTTATTTTCTTTCTACTCGCAAGGCGATTTTCGGATGAAAAACACTCGAGGTTTCACGCTGGTGGAACTGCTGGTGGTCATTGCGATCATTGGCGTTCTGATTGCACTTCTGTTGCCCGCCGTACAACAGGCTCGTGAAGCAGCCCGTCGTATGCAGTGCACCAATAACGAAAAGCAGATCGGTCTCGCTCTGCACAACTATCACGACACCTTCAACAGCTTGCCTCCGGGCTGGCTTTATCGTGGTGGTGATGGTCGCGCCAACTATGGCTGGGCTACGAACCTGCTGCCATTTATCGAGCAGAACGCCCTCTACGATGCCCTCGATCCCGGCAGCACACCGTTGTACAGCCGTTACACCAGCAGTGCGACCGCGACCGACAAGCAGTTGCTGCAGACCAAGATTGATGGTTATCGCTGCCCAAGCGATATCACGGGCGACTTGAACGACAAGATCAAGTTCGGTTCGACCCGTCACTTCGACATCGCCACCTCGAACTACGTCTGCAACGAAGGCACGCTGCCTTTGGTGAAAGCGGATGAAGGGGACGGCGTGTTCTATGGCAACAGCTTCAACGGCCTCCGAGACATTGTCGATGGAACGAGCAACACGATCATGATCGCCGAACGTGACGGTGGTAACTCGACCGTTGCTGGCAAGAACTACGGTGCAGCCGTCTGGGCGGGCGTGGGTGCCAACAACAGCATTGGCCAGGAACACGTGGCCCGAACTGGTTTCCGCGCAAGCTTTCAGGTTAACTTCGACTACGCCGCAGCCGGTGGCCCGGAAAACATGGGTAAGCAGATGTCGAGCCTGCATCCTGGCGGTTTGAACATCCTGATGTGTGATGGCTCGGTTCGCTTCCTTTCTGAAACGACCGACCGCAATCGTGTGATCATCCCGATGGCACGTCGTGCGGACGGGGTTGTCTTCTCGCTGCCATAAGCGAAGAGACCTACGCATTCAAACGGTGGAGGCATCATCGCTCGCTTGATGCCTCCACCGTTTCTATTCTTGTTGGATTCCCGCCAGTTCTTCACTTCCATCGGTGGTTCTATGCGCTGCTCTCATCTTTTTTCGATTTATCACGCTTCGATGTTCTTGCTGTTGACTGTAGCTTTCGTTGGCTGCAGTGCCGGCCAGAGTGGTATCGTCACCGGCACGATCACGGTTGATGGCAAACCGGTTGATGGCCTTCAGGTCGAGTTCGTTCCAAAGAACGATGGAACGGCAACTGCCATCGGTTTCACCACCAACGGCGGCCAATACGAACTGATGTATGGCCGCGGCAAGAAGTTGATTCCGGCCGGCGAGTATCTCGTGACGGTCGGTGTCTTTCGCGAGTCTGGCTCGCAGGTCGATCGTGACCTGAAGCTCGGTAAGAACTACACTTCGCTCGAAGAAACCGAGCTGAAAGCGACCGTCACCGGCGGTAACAATCCGATCGATTTCGCCTTGAAAACCAAGTAAGTCGATCGATGTAATCTCGCCAGCCGCGGCATCTGAGCGCTCGCGGCTGGTTGCGTCTGCGTGCGAATTGCCGAGAATTGAACGCTTTGATGTCATTCTCTTCGCACATGTTCTTTTGAAGCAGACGCCATGACCACTTCGCGACCTCGCTCGAACCCTCGCATCTCGAAACTGCGTCGGAAACTGAAGCAATGCGGGGCCGATGCGCTGCTGGTCACCAATTTCAAGAACGTGACCTACCTGAGCGGATTCACTGGCGATGACAGCTATTTGCTGGTCACGTCAAAGGAAGTGATCCTGTTCAGCGATCCGCGGTTCTCCGTTCAGATCGAAGCCGAATGTCCTGACCTGGAAATGGACATCCGCGAACCAGGCACCTCGATCTTGTCGCGGGTTGGCAAAGCGGTCGCGCGAACCAAGATCGGGCGATTGGGCATCGAAAGCGGCTCGATGTCGGTGCAGCTTTATCAGCAAGTGCGTAAGAAGCTCGCCACGATGGAAGTCAAACCGCTCGACGGCCTGGTCGAGGAACTACGCGAGATCAAAGACAAAACCGAGATCGCTCAGATTCGCGAAGCAGTCTCGTTGGCGGAAAAGGCATTCGCCGTGATAAGGGCCGCTCTGCGCGGCGATAAGGTCGAAAAAGAGCTCGAAGCCCAGCTTACCTACGAAATCCAACGCAACGGCGGCCGAGGCACCAGTTTCCCTCCGATTGTTGGCGTCGGCGAACGATCTGCGCTACCGCATGTGGCACCCACCATGAAACGGATCGAAGAAGGCGCCTTCGTGCTGATCGACTGGGGGGCGGACTACCAAATGTACAAAAGCGATCTGACACGGGTCCTGTTTTACGGCAAAGTCCCGGCCAAGATGCGCAAGATGTACGAGGTCTGCTTGAAAGCCCAACTCGCCGCGATCAAGGCGATTAAGCCAGGCGTGGCGATGTCGGCGGTTGATCATGCCGCCCGCAGTATCATTGCCGAAGCAGGGTGGGGGAAGCAGTTCCGACACGGGCTGGGGCATGGCATCGGCCTCGATATTCACGAAGCACCACGCCTGGCGGGCAGCGTCGATCGCCCGCTGGAACCGGGCATGATTGTGACCGTCGAACCAGGGATCTACTTCCCCGGCTTCGGTGGCGTGCGGATCGAAGATGACATCCTGGTCACCAACGATGGGCACGAAGTGCTAACCAGCGTCCCGAAGTCGTTTGACGAAGCCCAAGTCCGCATTTAAGGCCGAGAAAAAATTGGGGCCGAAACGGGGCGATTTTTGGCAAAATTCGGCCTGGATCGGGGCCTATTCCAACATCCCGCAGCGTCCAGCGGCAGGCTGCCTTACCCATCTGGACGAAACCTACCTTTATCCCTTACGCTGTAAAGCTTTGCCCAAAAAACAATTCGACCATATTCCCCTAGCGGATGACCCCGTGGGAGAGAACTGAATGTCCGATTCCAAATCGACGCCTAGTAATGTTTTCAACGTCGAGACGGTTCGCGCGCTCGTCGAAATGATGAAGCAGCATGACCTGAGCGAACTCGATCTTCGCGAAGGGGATCAGAAGATCTCGCTGAAGCGGGGCGGCCAAGCCCCCATCTATGCCGCACCGGCACCGATGGCAGCTCCGATGCACGCCGCCCCAATGGCTGCCCCTGTTGCCGCTCCGGCAGCCGGTGGCGAAGCTGCTCCAGCCGCTGCCGCCGACGCCAACCTGGTCCCCATCAAGAGCCCCATGGTTGGCACGTTCTATGCCAAGCCGAAAGCAGACGCCGATCCTTACGTTCGCGTAGGCGATCACGTCTCGGAAGACACCACCGTTTGTATCGTCGAAGCGATGAAGACCTTCAACGAACTGAAAGCGGAAGTCACTGGTAAGATCGTGAAGGTCCTGGTCAAGAACGAAGACCCGGTCGAATACGGCCAGCCGATGTTCCTGGTCGATCCTAAAGGTTAATTCTCTACCCATCCGGCCTCGCACCCTTGGGGCGAGGAACATGACCTCATGTACAACCGAATTCTGATCGCCAATCGCGGCGAGATCGCTCTTCGCATCATCCGCGCTTGCAAAGAACTGGGTATCGAAACGGTCTGCATCTATAGCGAAGCCGACCGCGACGCCGAATACTTGAAGCTGGCCGACGAAGCTTATTGCGTCGGCCCTGCCAAGAGTGCTCAAAGTTACCTCAAAATCGATCGTGTCATCAGCGCGGCCGAGATTGGTAACGTCGAAGCGATTCACCCAGGCTACGGCTTCCTCGCCGAAAACGCCGAGTTCAACGACATCTGCCGCAGCTGCAACATCGACTTCATCGGGCCAACGCCCGAAGCGATGGCCAAACTGGGCGATAAGAACACCGCCCGCAGCATGGCTCGCGAAGCCAACGTGCCGGTTGTTCCTGGCTCGGACGGCTTGATCGAAGACGAAGACGAAGCACTGCGGATCGCGCACGAGATCGGCTTCCCGGTTCTGATCAAAGCAACCGCTGGTGGTGGTGGTCGCGGCATGCGTGTCGCCGCCAACGACCTGGTGCTGAAGAACGCTTTGAATCAGGCCCAGACCGAAGCGGCCGCCGCTTTCGGCAATGCTGGCGTGTACATCGAAAAGTACGTCGAGCATCCACGTCACGTCGAAGTCCAGGTGATCGCCGACCATTACGGCAACGCGGTTCACTTGTACGAGCGTGAATGTAGCACGCAGCGTCGTCACCAGAAGCTGATCGAAGAAAGCCCGGCACCGAATCTTTCGGAAGCAACCCGCCAGGAAATCTGTGCGGCCGCCGTGCGAATGATCAAGGCAGCCGACTACCAGAACGCCGGTACGGTCGAGTTCATCGTCGACAAGGACGAGAACTTCTACTTCATCGAAGTGAACGCCCGTATCCAGGTCGAGCATTGCGTCACCGAAATGGTGACCGGCATCGACCTGATCCAGGCCCAAATTCGCGTCGCTTCCGGCGAACCGCTACCCTGGAAGCAGGAAGACATCAAGATTCAGGGTGCCGCGATCGAATGCCGAATCAATGCTGAAGATGCCGATAAGAACTTCATGCCATGCCCCGGTAAGATCACCCAGTTGATCGTCCCTGGCGGCCCTGGCGTTCGCTTCGATTCGCATGCTTACACCGGCTATACGGTGCCCCCGCATTACGACTCGATGATTGGCAAGCTGTTGGTTCATCGTGCGACTCGCACGGATGCCATCCGATGCATGCTGCGTGCGTTGGACGAGCTGCGAACCGATGGCGTCATCACAACGGCCAACTTCCACAAGAAGGTGCTGAACCACTCGGCCTTCGCGGAAGGCAAGATTGACACCACCTTCGTTGAACGAACCTGGTTCTCGTAGTCGTCCGCCGCGATCTGGCCACGTTGCTGCCAACAAATCGAAAAGGCTGGCCCTGAAATTCAGGGCCAGCCTTTTTTCATGGCTGCTACCGATCGAAGTGGGAAGCTATGAAGGAGGTTCGTCACCCTCTTCGGAACCTTCCTTCGCCAACGTCGCAGGCTCGCCCTCGGGCTTTCCCCAGCCCAGCAAGTCGGTCATCACATTCCAGCGAGCCCTACGATTCTTCGTCGATTGTCCTTCGATCCAGTGCGCATATAAAGAGTCGATCGTCCCGTCGTTCTTCTTCAGCTCGATCCATCGACTCACCACATCTTGCAGCCGCTTCGCTTCCAGCGGCATCGGGTAGCCGACGCTTACTTTCAGGTGAGCATCGTCCGGCACCACGACGCTGTAACTGGGATACAGCAGCGTCCAGGCACTACCCGCCTCGGCACTCATTACCAGCGCGTCGTAGTTATCGGGCTTCTCGAAGAACTCTTGCGGCGAATCGATCAACACCACCTCCGCCTCGGGCGCGGTGTTCTGAATCCAAGCCCCAAAATAAGGCCGTTCGAGCACCGCGATTCGTAGCCGATCGATGCTTCGCAAATTCGTGAACCGCGAGAACTCGTGCTTCCGATGGTCTGGCACAATGAACGATAGATTGAGATCGAGATACGCTTCCGAGAACAACATCTTCTCGACACGCCGCGTGGTGGCAAACAACCCGCCGATCAACATATCGTAGCGACGTTCCCCGTTGAGCCCTTCGGCCATCTGTCCCTTGTCGTACGGATGATATTCGACCGATACTCCCAGCTCGTCTGCCAGGGCCTGGGTCATTTCAACATCGAAACCGACTAACTGGTCTTCGCGATTGAAAAAACTGAACGGCATGCCGCCGGGATCGTAGCCGACGTGCAAGACACCCCGCTCGCGAATCGACTGCAGCACCGATGTATCGGCCGGAATGTCGAGCGGTTCTGGGATGTCGCGACTGACCTTGCCGTTCAGTTCGGTCTGGATCGACTGCATGCTGGCGATGACCTGGTCTTTAGAGTACGCCTGATCGACGGTCGTTTGCAGAATGCCTCGCGTCGCCCCCACACAGGCAATCAAAACGACCACCGTCACACCGGCGAACATGGTCAATCGCCTCGGCCGGAATTGCAGCCAACCCGCATTGCCGGCGGCGGTCAGTAACGAAACGCCTGCCAGATGCATCACCGCCAACATCGTCGCCAGTCGGCCGATGTAGACCAGCGTCACCACATGCAATTGAAACATATCGGTCGGGATTCGTAGTTGTTGCAGCACAAACGGGAGACCAATCTCGACACTTCCAAAGAAGCTGAAGAAGCCCAGCAGGCAGAGCTTCGGGTAGTCAGCCAGTTCGACCGGATTGCCAGTAAACCAACCAGCAAACGGAATGAACAGCAGCAACAGCACCACGCCCAAGTTCGGAAACGTAAACGCGATCGGCAAGCAGACATCGACGACCGACTCCGCTCGACCACGGCTTAGCTCTTCTTGTTCCTGAAACAGATGTTTGCAGTTCTCGGCCAGCATCGCCAACACCACCAACAGGTTGCCGGTGGTGAAGCCGGTAACCAGCGGATCACGTGTGGCACGCAGAACATCGCGATAACGAAACGGCGTGAGCGAAGCGACCAGCATCGGCACCAACCAAAAGGTCAGCAGTGCCGCTCCAACCGAGTAAGCGATCAAGTAAACCTGAAGCCGGCTGAGGTCTTCCAGCGTCATCGTTCCGGCGGCACTCGCTGCCAACGCGAAGACACCTATCGGAGTCAACCGAACGACAAAGCCGGTAATCCGTCCCAAGGCATCTGCCAGACTATCGAGGATCGTCAGCAGTTGCTTCTTCTGCGGCACGCCGATCAAGGCGACGCCCAAGGCAATCCCGAACACGACTACGCCCGGGATGACCGCATCCGAGAGGCTACGGAATGGATTGGCCGGGATGTAAAGCTCGACGAAGTCGACCGGTTGGTTCGGTGTGACCAGATTCGCACTGAAGAAATTGGCTGACTGAATCATCGGGAAGGTGAGTGGCAGCAGCAACACCAACACAATTCCCAACATCCACAGCAGAAACGAAAACCCAGCCAGACGAACTCCCAGCAGCTTCGCTTCCTCAAAGCTGAGCCGACCGAAGCCAAGTGGTAGGCTCACGATGAAATAGGGCAGGACCGCCATCTGCAGAAGACGGATGAAGCCAGTCCCTATTGGATTTAAGATCTCGGCTCGCTCGCCGATGAATATGCCGGTGCAGATCCCCAGGCCAAGGCCTATCAAGATCCACGCCGTCAGACTGAGTCGCATCATAGCTCAGTTTTCAACCTTTCCTGATGGGTGTTCACATACAGACATCAGGCCGCCGCGCTTCCCATCACGCAAAGACCATCCCGTGGTTGCAAGCAAGCCATTCGCAACATCTATGCCGCCATGCCGGGCGAGGGGAGGGCGATGCGCGAAAGCGTATAGCTGAACGAGACTTAGAAGGATCTCGCCTGGGTGGTCAAAGATTAACCGTCTCGAAATCAAGCACGCGACGCTAAGAAAGTGTGCGGGACGAAGACAAACTGATAGGTCCTAGGTCGCTAATATGCCCGTTAGAGAATATTGAGGCACTCCAGCGAGCTGAATACGGAATATCTGCGATCTCGGTCGCCTAAGTTTTGCCGTCCCCCCCCAATACGACGCGTCGTCTTCACCAATATTTGTCTCCGCCAAAAGTAGTAGTTCACAAAACCCATTCGACCGGAATTCCCGACAATTCACGCCGTGAAATTTGTGAAATCTGCTACGTGATTCATGCAAATTGCACCACTTTCGTGGAAAACCGTATCCCATATTGGAGAGTTAATTGGCCGTAAACTCGGAGTAGAAAAATGGATTTCTATGAGCATTGGCGACCCTTATTAGCGTCTGGTTTTCTCATCCTTTTCACAGTTGCAGCAGAGGTTATTGAACCTGGAAATGCCTTTTTGGGGGGCTTTTACGTCTTTGCGATTCTCGTCGCGGGGCTAACTCGTTCGCACCTTTGCATGCTTTCAGTAATAACCATCAGTGTTCTAACGACGATCGCTATGGGCGTCGCGAGCGATCCCGCTCTTTCATTCTGGGAGGAACGTCTCGTCAGCCTGGTCTGGATAGCCATGGCAGTCCCATTTAGTCATGTTCTTTGCGAGGCTGGGCAACCAGGATCATCCGATCTGAGCCACCAGCAAGCGTCTAAGGACATCGAGCGTGATGCCCGGAAACTGGCGCACCGCTTCAGCAATATCTTCCAGATTACGCTTGGGAGTGCCTTCATGGTCCAGGAAGAGCTGGACGCCAACAGCCCTCTGAGGCCAGACATTCAAGCGATCATAGAGAGCGCCCGAGATGGCGCAAACCTGGCCGATCAGCTTCGCAAACTTGGTCGCACGAAAAGTGCGATAACGGACACCTACTGCGAAGAGATGCCACTTCCCGTGACGATCGCCGAACCACCTCATTAGTTGAACGAACACACTACCCAATAGTCCACTTAGGAGAATATCGCCGCAAGACGCGGGCAAGAGGCGGGTGAACCTTTCACGCACCTTCTCTTTTAAAAGAAATATTCTGTGAAGATCTTCCATAGAACCGAAGGATTTGAAGATGATGACAGAAAAACGAACCGCGTTAGTCGTCGATGATGAATTACCTGTCCGTGCATTGCTCGTTCGCGCGCTGAGTGAAGTCGGATTTCAATGCGTCGAATCAGCCGATGGAGAAGACGCTTGGGAGCAACACCAGCGAGCTCCATTTGATGTGGTTGTAACCGACCTGAAGATGCCCAAGATGAATGGGCATAAATTGTGTGTCGAGCTCCTTGGAGCAAGCACGCGTCCTATCGTTACTGTGCTGACAGCCGTTCGTCACGAACGATTGAATCAAGATCTTCAGCAACGCGGCGTCGATCTGATCCGCCATAAACCAATCAATTTCCGGACTTTGGCCCGTGAGCTTCGCAGTTTGGCCGACGAGCAATCGTCCCGCCGCACCTCGTTGCCGGACGCGGACTCCGGCGATTCCAGCGGCGAGACTCGCTCTTCTGCGTCAAAACCTCGTCAGGCCAAACATAATGTCGGGCTGCTTCTACACCAGACGCAAATGGCCGAAGAACTGGCCGCCGATATCAGCGACGAATCGACCGCTTGTTTCGCCACTTCCAGCTCGGAACAACTGTGCCACGTTCTCGATCGCCAACGGATCGATCTGCTGCTGATCGAAAACAACCTCGGCGGCTTCATGACCGGACTCGAAATTGTCGAACGATTGAACCAACAGTTGATTCGGCCGAAGATAGTTTTGCTAAGCGACCTGGACGACAAAACCGTCCAGCAAGCGGATGAAATCGGAGTGGAGATTGTTGCCCCGGTAAACACCGATCGAACAGAGTTGATCGCTGAAGTTCGCCGCATCCTTCGGGATACTACGGAGCAAGATGCTTTCATTCCTCCCTTGGCGCGACATCTGGTGAAAGACTTCGGCGCAATTCCACCATTGCCCCAACTGGTAGTCAAGTTGGCCGGTTACCTCGCAATGCCGATCAACGAAATCCCACTCAACGAGCTGGCAGACGACATTGCAACTGATTCGCAGGCCACGACTGATTTGCTGCATATAACCAACTGTGGCCGATCCATGTTCGAGCAAACCACCAGCATCCTGCAAGCTGTCAATTTGCAAGGGGCCCAGAATACGATATCGCAGGTGATGTCGATGGCAACGATGCGTGCTCAATCGAAGGTTCTGAATCAATGGAACGAAGCGTATCGGCAGTGGTATCAGAAGCGAAGTGTGATCGTGGCGGCGGCAGGGTCGGTATTTGCCGATAAGTTCGAGCACTGTTCCCCTGACACGGCCTACATCCTGGGGCTTGTCCAGGACGTGGGGTGCCTGGTCATGGCGAACAAGTTCGGAAGCCGGTACGACAGGATTGTTAAACGCGTTCAAGAGGTGGGCCGATGCCAATTGCATCAATTAGAATTGGAAAGCTTCTCGATCCATCACGCGCATGTTTCCGCAGCACTGCTGCAAAAATGGAACCTTCCTCAGTCACTCGTGCGAACGGTGGTTGCCCATCATGATGTCGATGGCGAAGACCATCTAACCAAGTCGGATGCCAGCTACTTAAGGGTGATACGCCTGGCCGAAGCGTTCGCCAACTCGATGGAAATGCCGCATCCTTACCGCAACTTCCAGTTATCGCAGTTCCTGAGCCGCTATACCGACTTCAGTCACGATGAACGGATGGCGATCTGCGGCGAGGCGTTACAACGGGCACGCCATTTGTGCGAAGTCTTCGAATTTCCGGTCCCCGACGAATTGGAGTTGGAGGACATTCTGCAGCGGTCGACCGTCCCGATCTAAATGGGCGTCTTTCTCCATCGCCGATCTCACCAAATCCAGATCGGCGATGGCCCTGAGCCCCCAGACAGCGACACGCTTTCGGCTAGTTTTCCCAGGCAAGCCATTCCGGCCTTTGCCCGGAATGAGCTAAGCAATCCTGCACTCCATTAGCAGCGAAGTATCGCCCAGGATCTTTCCGCAATATTTTCCAGTTGGTGTACGATTGTTGCCGTAGGTTGAAAACCACCCCATAACGCATAAAATCATCGGTTCTCGATAACTTACTGCTTTTTGCTTCCCCTTTGGATTTTGAACATGGCCAACAGCCTCTCCCGTCCTGAACAGCCTGAACACAATTTCAAGCGTGTTGCCATCCTGTTTTCCGGTGGTCCCGCCCCGGCCGCGAACGCGGTGATCTCGACTGCAGCCGTTTCGTTTTTGCGTGCCGGCATTGAAGTGCTGGGGATCATGAATGGCTATTCGAACCTGATGCAGTTCGGTTCCGATCGTCCGATGGAAGAGGATCGTGACTACATCGTTCTGGACCATAAGGCGCTCAGCCGTAGCCGTGCCAAGCAGGGAATCATGATCGGTACCGCCCGTGCCAACCCTGGCAAGGCGATCTCGCACCCCGATCATCTGAAGGACAAGGAACGCTGCAAGGCTTTCCAGACTACCTACGATGCTTTGAATTCGCTGGGCGTTGACGCGTTGATCTCGATTGGTGGCGACGACACGCTGAAGACCGCCAACAAGTTCAAGATGTTCCAAGACACGCTGCCAGAAGGTAGCAAGAAGATGCCGGTCGTCCACCTGCCAAAGACGATCGACAACGACTACAACGGCATCGACTTCACGTTCGGCTTCTTCACCGCCGTCGATTTCCTGTCGACCGAAATCCGCACGCTGCTGTACGACGGCGAAGCCTCGAAGGCTTACTTCCTGTGCGAAGCCATGGGTCGTAGCGCTGGCTGGTTGGCTTACGGTGCAGCGATCGCTGGCGAAGCTTCGCTGGTGATCAGCGTCGAAGACATCACTGGCGATTACGTCGAGAAAGAATGGGAAGAAAACGGCAAAACGCTGAAGACGATGAACGTCCCGAAGGTGGTCGATCGGATCGTCAAGACGATGCTTGCTCGCGAAGCCGAAGGCAAGGAATTCGGCGTGATCGTCCTGGCAGAAGGCCTGGCCGAAATGCTGCCGACTTCCTACCTGGAAGGCGTCGCCCGTGACGATCACGGCCACATCGCGATCACCGACATTCAGCTCGGTCGCACGTTCAGCAAGTGGGTTGCCAAGGCCTACGAAGAAAAGACCGGCCGCAGCCGCAAGGTGACCGGCATCCAGCTCGGTTACGAAGCCCGCTGCACCAAGCCGCTGGCCTACGACGTGATCCTGGGCAGCCAGTTGGGCGTCGGTGCTTATCGTGCCCTGGTCGAAAAGAAGCTGAACGGCGTGATGGTTTCGGCCAGCGGTCAGTTCGAGCTGCACTACGTGAACTTCGAGGACCTGGTCAACCAGGAAAACCTGGTTACGGTTGTTCGCCACATCCCGCAGGGCTGCGACTTCCAGAAGCTCGCTCGCTTCCTGGAAACCTACGTGAACGACTAGTCACGCCCGGTTCGCCAAAACTAAGTTAATCCGAAAAGGTCACCATCCGGTGGCCTTTTTTCGTGCGCTAACTTCTCAAACCAATACCCCATATCTGGAATTCTGCTTGCAGCCAATCGTGGTACACGCCTAAACTAGAGCCCGAGCGATATTCATTAAATCGCATTTATTTTTACTTGCATGATGTCGCGGGTAATTCCACGCGGCCTGGTGCGTTCATCGGAGCTCGAGTCTATGAAAGCCACGCGAAAAGTATCCATTCGGGCCGGTTTCACACTGGTCGAACTTCTGGTGGTCATCGCCATTATTGGGGTTTTGATCGCCTTACTGCTGCCGGCCGTTCAACAAGCGCGCGAAGCTGCCCGACGGATGCACTGCTCGAACAACCTCAAACAGTTGGGGCTGGCGATTCACAACCATCACGACACCTACCTTCGATTTCCAGGCCTGCGGGTGAACAACGGCGGTACACGTTCGACCGATCCTCAGGGGAATGAAGGACGTAACAGCGGCATGATGCATATCCTGCCGTACCTCGAGCAGTCGGCGATCTACGACATCCTCTCGGCGCCTGGCAATTACGGCGGCATCAACGTACTGGAATTCGGCCCGATTCGCGAACGTGTCTATCCGCCGTATCAAGCAACGATTCCTGCGTTCGTCTGCCCTTCGAATCCTTCACCGGCCGCTCAGATCTGGAGCCGCAGTTGGGGACCTCGCAGCTATGCGGTGAGCGTTGGCGATACGATCAACGCCAGCCACAATCTCGAGAACCCTCGTGGCCCGTTCGGCCGTGTCGATCATGGCAAGCAGCACCAACTGACGATGGCCTCGGTCACTGACGGAACGAGCAACACGATCATGATGGCGGAGCGTGCTTTCGGCACGTCGGGCAATACGCGCGACATCCGCGGCTTCTTTGCGAACAACGTCAGCGGCTTGAACACCTCGCCGATCTCTTGCCTGACCACCGCCAGCCAAGGCAAGTACAACACATCGCAGTCAGTGCAAGAGGCGCGGGCGGTTGGCGTGCAGTGGTTCGATGGCTTCCCTGCGTTCACTGGTGTAACCACCGTCTTGCCTCCCAACAGCCCTTCGTGTGCCAACGACAACTGGGGAGACCAATGGGGTTTGTTCAGCGCCAGCAGCTTCCATCCAGGCGGCGCAATGGTGCTGATGATCGATGCTTCGGTGCACTTCATTCCTGAAACCATCGACACCGGCGATCTGACCCTGGCCGAAGTTACCAGCGGTCCTTCGCGCTACGGCGTGTGGGGAAACCTCGGCAGCAAGTCAGGCGGTGAAACGACCTCCCTGCCATAAGGTTCGTTCTCGATCGATTCCCTCCCTTCCATTCCAACCTCTCGTTTCCCCACAAGAGACATCGTCATGAAAACTTGTCGAAGCTGGCTTAGCTTCTCCGCCACGGCATTAGTCGTGGCGATATTGAGCGGGTGTGGCAACTCCGATTTACCGAGCACCAGCTCGGTGAAGGGGCACGTCACCTACGAAGGAAAACCGCTGGCCGATGCGATGGTCATCTTCAGTCGTGGCTCGCGCCGAATGGCAGAAGGCGAGATCGCTTTAGGACGAACCGATGCCAATGGCAACTTCGAACTGACCACGCACGTCAGCGGTCAGGCCGATGTCAAAGGGGCGGTGCCGTCGAACTACGAAGTGACTATCTCGAAAAAGGTGCCCCCCAAAGGCATTTCCGAAGCCGACTACCAGGCCCGCGTCGATGCCTTGAACAAGGCCTCGGAAGAAGGTTCGTCCGTCGCACCCGGTAAAGAACCGCCGCCGCTGGTCGAACTGCTGCCGCGAGACGTCTCCGTCCCTGGCTCATCGAAACTGACGGCCGAAGTGAAGTCCAACGAAATGAATGATTTCCAGTTCGATCTCTAAACTTCCTGCCATTCGCCATCCTGCAGAACCAATCCGAAGCCCGGCATCCAGGTGCCGGGCTCGCTGGGGTATCTTCTTCACCCCACGTCGCGAAATGCACGTCTATCAATCGAGATGCCAATCGGGCAATTCTGGCAAATTAAACCGATTGCATATTGGGCTACCAATCTCTTAAACGCCACTCATCGCGACAGCATAAAAAGTCATATGTTTTAGAAATAAACATTGACCAGCTAAATTTAAGCCGATAAAACGATCTAAGAGCCGACTTTTCCACATTTCATCTCATCTCTTATTGGAGTCTGGCAATGGGCACGCGCTATCGCAATTTGGGTAATCTTCGCGGTTTCACGTTGGTAGAACTACTGGTTGTAATTGCAATCATTGGGGTATTAATTGCACTCCTTCTGCCTGCTGTTCAGCAAGCGCGCGAGGCCGCTCGCCGCATGCAATGCAGCAACAACATGAAGCAGATGGGCATTGCCGTTCATAACTTCCACGACACCTATCTCCGTCTGCCACCCGGCGGCGCGGCCGACAAGATTCCCTTCGGTACCAGTACCACCGAAGCAGCATGGGGAAGTTCGTGGATGGTCTATTTGCTTCCGTACATTGAACAGAATGTCATGTACGACAAGTTCAACTTCGGTGGTGGCTCAGGCTGGGGAACGAATGCTGCGAACAACACGAATGCCGCCAAGAACGTTTTGATTAGTGGCTATCTTTGCCCATCCTCACCGCTGGAAAAGTGGGCTCAGAATCCTCATTCCAACGGACCTATCATGGCCCCGAGCTACGCCGGGATCTCAGGTGCGGTCAATGGCTTGATCTCGGGATACACCGAGTCACGCTTCAACACACCTGCTTCGATCACAGGCTGCTGCTCTGGGGGCATTGCGGGTGGCGGTGGTGCGATCATCCCCGGCGGTCAGATTGGCCTGGCCTCGCTTACCGACGGAACCTCCAACACGGCACTCGTGGGTGAAATCAGCGACGCATTGATTACCGCCAACGGTTCCAAGCATGACTATCGCAATGGCGTTCGTCACGGATTTATCATCGGCTGGCGTAGCAGTTCGACACCACCGAACGCTGGTAATGGTGGTGACTTGCGAACCTTCAACATGGTCACGATCCGCTATCCGGTGAATCAGCAGCGACGTCCCGGCACGGGCTGGCCCGATGCCCCCGGCAACTGCGGATCGGATGGCATCTGCGACAACGCGAGCACCAACATGCCGTTGATTTCTGCCCATCCTGGCGGAGCGATGGTGTTGATGGGGGATGGCTCGGTCCGCTTCCTCGCCGAGACCGTTCCGCTCGACCTGGTCGCTCGAATGGTGACCCGCGACGACGGTCAGGTGCTCGAGCTTCCGTAAGCACCTCGAACATTTCTCGCGGGCACGCAAGCACGGATCGCTGCCCGCGACGCATTCTTTCTTCCATCGCTCTTATCGCCACGGAACCATTTATGAACGCCCCTACGAAGATGGCGGCGAACGCCATTTGCTTGCCTTTGCTTTGCCTGGTTTTGATTGGCTGCAACTCCAAACCGCCGATCCCCAAATCGTACCCGGTCCAAGGCGAGGTCACCCTCGACGGCAAACCGATGGCCACCGGTGAGGTCGTTTTCGTTTCGGTGAAAGACGGAATCCGAGACACCGTGAAAGTGATCGACGGAAAGTTCTCCGGAGAAGTCCTCGCCGGCGATCGCAAGGTGGAAGTGCGATCGTACGTTCCAGTCGCGGCCAACACCAACATGTATGGCCCCAACGAGGAACAGTCGATGAAGAACATCATCCCGAAGAAGTTCAACGAAGAAACCACACTCACCGCGACGGTCGAAGAGTCGGACAAGAACAACTTCCAGTTCGAGGTAACTTCGACCTAGGAAGTCGCCAGCCGCGAGAAGATCGCCAGCTTGTCAGGGTTCCGGACTACGTACAGCGACTGCACCTTGCCATCCACCACTTCTACCTGGTAGGCGGCAAACAGTTCGCCATCCATGTAGCCGAGGATGCCGGGGGCACCGTTGAAACGGACCGCGCGGAACTCGACAGCGTGGTTTCGCCGCGCGTTGCGAATGACGCGAATCATGAAGGTCGTCACTTCGTCGAAGCCGACCATCGGACGACGGGCCGCACTGACTTTGCCTCCGCCATCAGAGGTCAGCACGACATCCTCCGACAAGATCGAACGCAGGTTATCGAGATCGCCTTCGTTAACCGCTTCGAAGAACGCGTCTGAAATTCGCTTCACCACTTGGGCATCGGCAGGGGCACGCTGTTTGTCCCCCTTCAAATGCGTTCGTGCACGCTTGGCCAACTGGCGGCAATTGGCCGCTTCGAGTCCCAAGATCGATGCGACTTCGTTGAACTCGTAGCCGAACAAGTCGTGCAGGATAAACGCGGCGCGTTCGGCTGGCTTCAAGCGTTCGATCGTCAGCATCAACGCCATGGAAATCGATTCGTCCAGCTCGGCTCGATCGGCATGGTCTTCCAACAGTGGCTCTGGCAGCCAAGGGCCAACGTAGTTCTCGCGCTGATATTGAGCCGACTTGATCCGATCGAGACACAACCGAGAGCAGACCCGAAAGAACCAACTGCGGGGCGAATCCAATTTCGGCCGACCCGCTTGCTCCCAGTTCAGGTAAGCCTCTTGCACGATGTCTTCGGCGTCTGAAACGCTTCCCAACATGCGATACGAAAACCCGATCAGTTGCTGACGAAGCGATTCAAACTCGTTGGCCGCGACCATTTTAGAAATCCAGATTCAACACTTCGCAATACGCATCCATCCCCATCGCTCGCTTGAGGGTCGGGTAAATGCGACAACCCACGATTACCACGGCTAGTTCTGCAAATGCTTCAACGCCATAGTGCTGCCGAATACGTTCCATTCGATCGGCATCTTGATCGTCGTTTCGAATTACGGCGACCACGTGATCGTGGACATCTTTCAGCGGCTGGGGCAGGGCAGCCGGGTTCTGGACGATATCTTTGAGGAACTGACGATCGAGACCTTTCTCGACACCCATCTTCAGACTGAGGTTGGCACAAGGGCCACAATCTTCGGTCTTCATCACGGTGATCTTCGCCACAAAGAACGCATCCAGCGGCAATGCCTGCGAATAGTTCGGCATGGCCTGGGCGGCGGCGAAGGTTTCGTAAGCACCCGGCGAATCGTGCAACAACTGAATAATGTACCCGGTGTCGTAGTCGTAGTGGGCGCTGAATTGCTTCAGATTCGCTTCCGCTTGTTGCAGGTCCACTTGAAACTCCTTACGTTGGAATTCTGATTGAGTCGTTCGGCACCATAAGCCACTTTCTACGGACCAGACGATTCACCTCCTCGAAATGTGACACCCCTCCCGCAAAAACTTCCCGCTCCCGCTGCCAACCCCTTTGTCAAAGCCCACTTATGAACACCTCTCGCGCTGGCTGGCTCGTACTGCCTTTTTTGCTTTTTGCCGTCTCGGCCGTGATCGCAGAGCCTCCCAAATCGCAGGTCACGCTGCCGACCGGTCCTGGCAATCCGCGGAACAGCGAAGGGGATATGGTCCGCCTGAAGAACGGCGATCTGCTGTTGATCTATACCCATTTCTTCGGTGGCTCGGGCGATCATGCCCAGGCCCACCTCGCCAGCCGCATTTCGCACGACGGAGGGGCGACCTGGTCGACGGAAGATAAGCTCGTCGTTCCGAATGAAGGGGGACTGAACGTGATGTCGGTTTCGCTGCTCCGGCTCGCCGACGGACGATTGGCCCTTTTCTACCTGCGAAAGAACGCTCAGGACGATTGCCGACCGCAAATGAGAATCAGCACCGACGAAGGCCAGACTTGGGGCGAACCGACCCAAGTCATTCCGGATCGTGAAATCGGCTATTACATTTTGAACAACGATCGCGTGGTGCAACTGACTGGTGGTCGCCTGATCGCCCCGGTGGCTCAGCATGTCGGCCCAGGCATGCCGAAGCGCAATAACTCGGCAGCCACGCTGGTTTACTACTCCGACGATGCCGGTCAGACCTGGACACGAAGCACCGCTGCCGCACGGCCACCGAAACGCAACGACCGCGACGTGCTCGTCCAGGAACCAGGCGTCGTCGAACTGAAAGATGGCCGACTGATGATGTGGTGCCGCACCGATGCGGGCAGCCAATTTGTGACATTCAGCGAAGACCAAGGTGAGACCTGGTCGCAGCTGCAACCGTCGAAGATGATCTCGCCCCTTTCGCCTGCCACGATCGAACGAATTCCTTCGACAGGCGACCTGCTGCTTCTATGGAACGATCACTCCGACATCGCACCGGAACTGAAAGGGAAGCGAACGCCGCTCCGTTCTGCAATCTCGAAAGATGAAGGCAAAACCTGGACGCATGTGAAGACGCTGGAAGATAGTCCGACTGGCTGGTTCTGCTATATCGCAGTCGACTTTGTGGACGATCACGTGGTTATGGCCTACTGCGCCGGAGATCGTCGCGAAAACAACGGACTGGCAATCACCAACACGCAGCGATTGCCAGTCTCATGGTTCTATGAATAGACGGCAGGCTTACTTCAAGTCGAACTCGAAGCTGTTTCCAGCCGGGTCGTTTTTGACGTCCGCATTCAAACCGGACGACTTGTAGTTGCCATACTTCTCGGGCAGGTGATGCACCGTTTTGATTTCGGCCTGAGAGGTCGGATCGTCGAGATCGGCCTCTTTGATCACCTCGATTTCGTCCTTGGCGATCTTCACGCGATGTTTGCCAAGGACCGCGCCGTCGTGCAGGTCGAACGTGGTGAGCTTCGCGATGCCAGCAGCGTCGGTCGTGCCAGTGGCACTTCGCTGCTGGTCGACCGAACTGAACGATACCCGAGCCCCTTCAACCGGCTTACCTTTGTGAGTCACGGTGACTTGGGTGGCGAAGACTTCAACGCCAGGATTGTGGCTGACCGGCTTCGCACCGCAGCCGCTGCATGCCATCAACAGCATGCCGCCTAAGATCAATACGCAACGCATTTTCAACTCTCACAGAATAGGGATTCGCTCGGCAAAGACAGAAACTCTGCCGAGGCGGATGCAGATGGGAAACAGGGTCTGGTCACGCCGTCGACTTATTCGAGCGGACGCGACTCGCCACCGTTGATGCTGCCCAACGCTCCCCAAATTCCATAAGGACTGGCACCGGAAGTGACTTCAGGCTGAGTCAGGTCGCCGGTATCGATCGTTTCTGGCAGGAAGCGAACCGACGCATCGCATAGCAAACCATTCACGCCACCAGGATGATAACTGGTAGGCGAGATAATCGAGTCGTCGGTGTTCTCGTTGGTTCCGGTCCAGCAGGAAGGGCTGTTCGGCGGAAGCACGGTCGAGATTGCCGAGAACGCCGGCAAGCGGTCGTTCCAACGCTGGGCCGCACGATTGCTCGCGCCGCCGGCGTATTCGTTGCGGTTGGTGGTCGAAACCGAATCGCGACAAACGGTCGGATCGGTCAAGAAGGCGATGCTCGTGGCTTGCCCCTGCATCACTAGCTTGGCGGTGGTGCCGGTCGAACGCTCAGCCATCATCAACGTGTTGCTCGTTCCGTCGGTGATGCTGCTGAAGTCTTTCTCGACGCGATCGTCGAACAAACCACGATGCGGATTGTCTGGCGTGTAGACATCGCGGTACGAGTCGCCGATCGAGAAGCGATAGTTGTTTGGAGCGTTGCCATTGCTGATGATCGCGTCCGAGCTACCAGCGTCCGAAGGACAGATGAACGCTTCCAGTCGAACTTTGAACGGAGCGAAGTTGTCCCACGGGGTTGGTGGCGTAGCAAGACCATGATTCTTGATCTGCTCGGCCAGGGCATTCTGTTCGAGGTAAGGCAGCAGCAGCACCATCCCGCCGACGCGTTCGTAGTAGGGACCAGGCAGGCGACCTTTCTTCGGGAAGTGGCCGAAGGTGTCGTGATGGTTGTGAAGCGCCAGGCCTAACTGCTTAAGCTTGTTCTGGCATTCCATCCGCCGGGCGGCTTCGCGTGCCTGCTGAACGGCTGGAAGCAATAAAGCAATCAACACACCGATGATGGCGATGACGACGAGAAGCTCGACGAGCGTGAAACCACGCCGCTGCAAAGATGGGGACGTCACGGATCTGATCCTCAAGAATCGATAATAGGGGCAGGGTTTAGGAGGGGATAATTGGGGCCGGAAGGAAGAGGCGACAGCTTGCTAAATAGGAGTGTCCAAGTCGCTTAACCGCGCGGTGACGACCCTCATTCTTGCTTCGAGATAGGCAACCCATGTTCAGTATCGTAGGCACCCTCAAAAGAACAAGATGCAATAATTATTATTTAAATTGAGTGTTTTTATTGCCGCTCGCATCAATGAGATCTGCCGAGCCGATTAGAGCTTCTCGGCCATCTTCTTGGCAATGCCACGGGCCTGACCGCTTGAGGCTTTATCGAGCTTGTCGTAATCCTGTTGCAGCTCAGCACCCTTTTCTGGGTCCGATTCTTTGATCAGGTCGATGTTCTTTTGGATCGACATCATTTCGCTGCCGACCATGCCGGTTTCGATGAGGTACTGCAGATCCTTCTTGATCAGTTCGGAAGGGGGTGTCGTTTCAACGGGGACCGGCGTGCTGCCGGGACCACAGCCGACAACCGCGAACAACAAGGCAACCAGAATCAGCGAACGGGTAGCAATCGACATGGGGAGGATCCAATAAGCTGGGCATGAATGCGGGCAGGAAGGCAGAGCAGAGCGATCTCAAGAATCCGCTGGCCAACCAAGCGTGCTGGCCAGCGGAAACGAGAAAGGATGGAAGCAGGCGGGCCTAAGGCAGGTTGATCACCTTGCCGTCGTTACGACCACCGAAGTTCTGCCAGGTCGCGAGATCGATCGTTTCAGCAATGAACCGATTCGATGCGTCGCCGGCGGTCACTAGAACACCGCCAGGGTGACGGCTGCGAGGGGCATACACCCCGTCGCGATCCGAAGCGTAACCGCTGCCGCTGTTCTGGCAGTTCGGATACTTCCAGTTGGGTGGTGCGATCGTGTTGATGATCGTTTGCGATGGCAAGCCGGCCATCCAATGCTGACCATTACTGCCATTGTGGGCCGTAACCCCAGCGCAGGCCGAGCCGAACGTATCGATTTCCGATTGAGTCGGATATTGGTTCCACGTGACGGTGGAACCTTTGCGGGCTTCGGACGAGTTGCCGTTCATCAGACCCGTGTCGTTATCGTCGCCCGCCAGATGTTCCGACAGCATCAAGGTGTTGGTCGTACCATCGGTAATGTCACGCATCCGGGTTTCGACACCGGCCTTGGTATGGTCGGTCTGCGGTCCGCGGAACATGCCGTTCTGCTGATTTGGATTTGCGTAGCTCTTGGTGCAGCCAACGCTGATGGCGTAGTTGCAACCAGGGCCAGCACCGGGATATTCCTGATCGGAAGGACAAAGGAAGGCACTCAGCTTCACGTTCCGCTGGCTGTTGTTTAAGCAACGGTTGGTGAAGTTGTTCGAGCTGCTTTGTACCAGATCGTAAACGGCGGCCTGTTCGATATAAGGCAGAATCTGCACGAACGCCCCATACCCGTAGTAAGGGTATCCAGTGTCTTCGCCAGCCGTGTAGTTGGCCGCAGGAAATGCATTGTGGGTGTCGTGATGTTGTGGAAAGCGAGGCCAAGCTGACGAAGCTGATTCGAGCAGCTCATGCGTCGAGCCGCTTCACGAGCCATCTGCACGGCAGGCAGCAATAACGCGATCAAGACGCCAATAATGGCGATCACGACAAGCAGTTCTACGAGGGTAAAACCCCGTCGCTGGGGCTGAGACATAACACACCTGCGGGCTGTACAATTGAAAGATAAATTCCAGCAAAAGCGAACGTCCACGCCATTGCGGATAAATAACCAACGCAATCGCCGCCTTAATGGTTAATTACAGAGCCAACTGCTTAACCAGTCAATTATACATAAAGCCCGTAATTTCTCCCTTATCATCAATGGAATATGATCTACGGGAAGGTGCCCCTACAATAGCCACATAGCAACCACCCGCAAATCCATGCCAACACTGAACCGAATCGCTATTTCGCCAGGAAGACGAACGTCCCTTTTTTGTTGCCGGCGACGATATCGATCGCACCATCTTGATTGACGTCGGCCAACGTGATCTGCCGACCGGTACCGCTGTTGCTGTCGACGACTACCGGGTGGAAAGTCACCTGATCGCCAGAACGATCGGTGAGAAAGACAACCAGCAGCGCCGGATCTTTGGCACCTGGGTCGTGGCCGTTGTGGGCCCAATAGCATTTGCCGGTGACGATATCTTTCACGCCGTCGCCGTTCATGTCGGCGAGCTCCACCGCATGCAATTGGCTGAAGACCACCTCGCTGACCGACTTGTCAGGCGTCCCCATGATCTCGTGCTGGGTGAAGATAATTTCGCCGGCGTCGTTCTTCGATTGCTCGTGCCAGACCAGACCATACGCGTGGCCTTGCAGGCTCGTGATCACGTCGTTGTCGCCATCCCCATCGACGTCGTAGGCATGAATTCCAGCACCGCCAGGAGCGAAGCGATATGCGTGCTTTTTCCAGGGACTCGTTCCGTCCCAGTTTTCTGGCTGTTGCCACCAGCCTTCGGGCATCAGGAAATCGGCGCGGCCATCTCCATCGATATCCCCGACACCGAGCCCATGCTGATACCGCCCCCAACCTTGCTTCTCGGAGATTGGCGTCCATTTCCAACGCTGGGCCGGATCTTTCTCGCCTGGCTGGGCATAGCCAAGCTGGCCTTCAAAGTGGCAAACCAGTTCTGGGATTCCATCGCCGGTGATGTCGAGAAAACCAGGGGCTTCGTTATCGACCGCAGGGAATGCGAAGTGCTTTTTCCACAGTTGATCCGAGCCGCTATTCTCGTACCAATGCGCTGGCGTGCCGGGCAAGCCAACTACTAGCACATCATCTAAACCGTCGCTGTTAAAGTCTTCGACGAACGAGAAGAAGTTATCCGAATAACCACGATCGTTCGGAAACGATTTGCCGTCGTAGATCGCGTGCCGCTCGGTGAACTGCGGCCCTTCAAACCAGTTCGGCCCGCAGACAATGTCTGGCTTACCGTCGCGATTGAAATCGCCAACCGAGGCTCCTTCAGCGAAATACTCTTCGGTCAGACGAACCTTCTCGAAGGCTGGCTTCGTCAGGTCTTCGGCTTGGACTGAACTGACAGCGGTCGCCCACAATAGGGCAGGGGAGTACAACATCCACGTGGCAAGCGAGACACGATGCATGGCCAGAGACTTTCGAGCGGGGGAAGCGATGAGGATCGAGCAAGCGAGCCTATCTTCCCAAAACCGCTATGCGTTGTCACGCTTTTTCCCTGGCGCGGCCGCCGAGAGCCGATCGAGCCGCAGCCTACTCTTCGACCGACGAACTGGCCGAACGGTTCTCTTCGCGAAGGCGTTTGACTTCTTCTTCGAGAGCCCGGCGGCTGGCAATCCGCTCGTCTCGCAGCGAAAGAATGTACGACTTCGTCGCGAATCCATCGATGCCGGCGATCACTACCATCCATAAGACTAACAGCAGAACGACCGCCCAGTACACGATGAAGGCGGCGTTGTGAGGAATGGCCGGGCTGATCAGCACGGCGATGGCGATCAGCATCAGCGTGTACGTCACCTTCTTACGACGACGCACCTGGGCCAGCAGATATTCACGTTTTCGAGAATCCCACTCGGGATGCCGTTCAACCATCTTCACCGTCTGCTGGTGATGCGTGTGCATCATCCACGAGACGAGGGTCAAAACGAATGCGAGTAGCGAGGTAGCGAAAAGCATGGACGTGAAGCGTCCCTTTCAGGACGTAGCTTGATTATTCGACTTCCTGCAACCAGGTCAGAACAACTTTCCCCACCTTGGCCAACGAATCGGCCGAGCAGTTCTCAGGGACATCTTGTTGCGTATGCCAATATTTTGGCCCATATCCCGGATTTGGATAGTCGAAATCGATGATATCGATGATCGGAATCCCGCCAATATCGTGCAGGGGAACATGGTCGTCGTTCACGGTATGGCGAGGTCGGCGGACGAACTCAGGGATGTTCAACTTGTTCGCCACCCGCCAGACGTCCATGACCAGCGGCCGGGTATCCTTCCAGCCTACGCTGTTGCGTTCCTGGTAGATCTGCAGTTCTTTATCACCAACCATGTCGAGCAGAATGCCCCACTTGTACTGGAAGTTGATGTCAGCACTTTTGTACTTGTTGGCCAGATAGGTCGAGCCCAGGAAGAATGGATCTCGTTCGCGGTCGAAGATGAACTCTTCCGCATCGAGAAACACCAGGTCGACCCCGTACTTTGTGTCGATCTCGCTGATATGCCGGGCCAGCTCCATCAACAGCGCCGCACCACTCGCCCCATCGTTTGCCCCGACGAAGGGTGCCTTCGGGTTGACCGGATCTTCGTCGGCGTAAGGACGCGTATCGTAGTGGCAACACAGCAAGATGCGTTCGGTGCGTTCCGGATGGAAGCGACCGAACAGGTTCGTCAGCGTGACCGGCTGTCCCGTTTCCGGGTGCCGAACTTCCCACGACTGCCGCTGAACGGTTGCCCCGTGCTTGGTCAGGTGGTCTTCGATCATCTGTTGCTGACGCTGCATCGCCTCGCTACCGCTGATGCGTGGTCCGAGGGCACAGATCTCTTTCAGATGCTGATACGCCTTTTCGCCGTCGATCGGAAGGAAGCGGCTCAGGTCGTCTTGTTGACCTGGCTGACTCGGCGGTGGAGCGGGCTCGCTACCGGAGTTCAGCGTGACCATCACGATGATCGCGATCACGCCAATCAAGCCAGCGAGAAGGGTACTCCAGCGTGGGATCGTTTGTTCTTGCGGGTCGGACGGCAAAGTCAGGCTCGGTGAAGACACGAAAAATAGTCCAGATTATGCAGCTTTAGAATGCCGCATGTTGAGCAGGATGTCTACCTGGGCCAGGACATCTTCGGTCTGAATCGCCTGCATTGCCTCGTTGCCCGCCTTCCGGCGTTTGCGGCACGAGAGCGGATCGTAGACATTCTGAACGGTCCGATGAATTCCTTGGCTGGGACTATAGTACTCCGACTTCGTCACCCCAAACAAGGAAATCGTCGGGGTATCCAGGGCCACTCCAAAATGCAAAGGCCCCGTATCGCCGCTGATCAGCAGGCGAGCGTGGCGAATCGTTTCTTTCATTTCGGCGATCGACAGTTTGGGAAGCACCGACACCGAACCAGGGGCCACAAGGTTCGCTGCCTGGGCGGCCTGGCGTGCGTAGTCATGCTCGGTTTCGCTACCCCACAGCAAGACGCTGCGCAGTTCGTCCCGCATGAACAGATCGGCCGCGACTTCGCCGAAACGTTCTGGAATCCAGGTTTTGGAATACCATCCGGCCCCCACGTTCAACACGGCATACCGTCCCGAGGCAATCGCCGGCACGCGCTGAGCGATCGCCTGATGGGCGACGGCGTCGTAGGGCATCTGGAATTCAAGCTGAGGATTCTCGATCCCCAGCGGCTTGAGCAGTTCCAGGTAGCGATGGGCGACGTAGGTCGCCTTGGGGGTAATATGAATCCCGGCCAACGTTGGTGCCAGTTCACGTGCTTCGCCCCGCGCGAACGATATCTGATGCTTCCGTCCCGAAAGCCAGCCGGCGGCGGCGCTCTTCGTCAGGCCTTGCGCGTCGAGAACGATCTCGAACTTGTGCCGTGACAAAGCGCGTCGCAGCCGGCGAATCTCGCCTGGCTTGGTGAGCCAGCCCTTTTCGACCGTGAACAGAAAGTTGAGATCGTTCCGATCGGCCAGCACCTTCGAGGCAGCCGGTTCGGCGACCCAACCGATCTGGGCGGAAGGGTAAGCACGTCGCAGCGCGCATAGCACCGGCAACGTCAGTACGGTATCTCCCAGAGCACTGAGTCGAGTGATGAGGATGCGAGGGGCAGGTGATAGCATAGGGCCGACAACTCCTTTTGTCGTGTGCCATTCTGGCGGCACCGAGGCGGGGCGTATCGTAGAAAGAAACGCCCCCGCAGGGCAAGACCAGCCACCGCCAGATTATGCCAGCTGCTAATATTCGGGCCGGAGTGGCCATTTACCGAGCGTAACGTCCAGCTTTTTCGTTTCCGATCCGCGGACGGCTATCATTTCAACTCGGTCGCCGACCTTCTTATCCTTGAGCAATTGAATCAGGTGCGTGAAGCTATCGACCTTTTCGCCGTCGACTTCCACCATCGTGTCACCACCCCGAAGACCGGCTTTGTAAGCACCGCTATCTTGGTTGACGTTCTGGATCACGCAGGGGCCGTTGCCTCCGGAACTCGAACCATGCACCCCGAGAAAACCACCGCTGCGGATTTTGAAATTGTCGACCTGACGCGTGATGTCAGGCACAACTCGCATGATCCGTTCCTGCTCGGCTTCGTTCAGGAAGAGTTCTTTCCCATCGACCACCATGCCGAACAACTCGGCTCGCTGAAGGTTGATCATCTTCGAGAACAACGGAGCCAGCGAACCCTTGATATCCAAGTAATACAGCCGGAAGCCGATCATGCGTGGCAGCAGCGGATCGAGCTCGCGCAGCATTTCCAAATCGACCGGGCCATCTTTGATGGTCATCAGCCGGACGTTGGGCATTTTGGCAATGTGAGCAAACCAATCGGCCGTGACTTTGTCGTTCGAGATCTGCACGTCGCCGATGAAGTTGAGATGCTGCAGGTAATAAAGATCGTCGACCGTTCCCTGGTAACTGTCGTCGATCACAATCCCTGGCTCTTGCAGGCTGGCCTGGAATCCTTGCGGCTGGCTGTAAGTCGAGAACTTCACGCCCAGCCCGCTTAAGATTCGGATGGCACGTTCTCGCTGAACCGGCTGAATCTTCTTCAGCACGTCGGTGGCATAGGCTGAAACACGGTCGTGCTGCGTGGCTGCGATCAACGCCAGCTTGGCGGTCGCGGCTCGTTCGGTCGCAATATCGTCGCCGATGGCGAAGGCCCGCAAGACATGGATACAACGAAAAGCTTTCTCGAGACTGCCAGTTCGGACCGCATCGGTCAGCGGCTCGATGGCAGTGTCTTTCGCTTCGATAAGCTTCTGAGTGGCGTTTTCGCGAAGCAGGAACTTGTCGCTGTCGAGCTGATCGATCCAAGCCTGAATTTCGGCCGCAGTCGGTGGTGTCGTCGGGGCGGCAGCATCGGTCGCCGGTTGGTCTCCGTCGGCAGCTTGGACCGAGGGTACCAAGAGGAACAGCCCCCATGTCAGGCAAACGAGAAATGGAAGGATTCGGCGAACAGTCACGAGCGATCTCGAATTGGGGGTCGACGACAGAGGAGCCATGTTCTGTTATTGTGGGAAGATATTAGGAACTATTCCAGGGCAAAACCAAATTCTCTCCCTCGCCTCGTGGCTAACCACTCTTATGCACGACGCCGATCTGGCTCCCTTTCAATATAGCTTGCTCGACTTCGGAGCTGGTCGAAAGTTAGAGCAATTCGGCTCGGTCGTTCTCGATCGCTATTCCCCTTCGGCCGAAGGGTTTCGCGCAGCTTCTCCCCAAATCTGGTCTCAGGCAGCCGCTCGATATGTGCGGCGTACCGAAACCCAGGGAGATTGGCACGACGCCGACCAGTTGCCGGAAGATTGGCAAGTGGCCGCCGGGCAGCTACGGTTTCGTCTCAAGACAACGCAGTTTGGTCACTTAGGGCTTTTCCCCGAGCAGTTTGCCAACTGGCAATGGCTGCGTAAAACATGCAGCGAAAGCCCTCAGCCGCTCAAGATATTAAACCTGTTCGCCTATACCGGCGGGTCTTCGCTGGCATGTGCGTTGGGTGGGGCCGAAGTGGCCCACGTCGATGCCGCCGCCAACGTGGTGAAATGGGCTCGCCGCAATGCCGAGCTTTCAGGCCTGGGCGAAGCCCCCATTCGCTGGATCGCGGAAGACGCCCGGAAGTTCGTCAAACGCGAAGTCAAACGGGGCAACACCTACGACGGCGTGATCCTCGACCCGCCCACCTATGGCCATGGCTCGAAAGGGGAAGTCTGGCGGATTGATAAGCACCTGCCACTGCTAATGGGATACTTGAATGAACTTCTGGCAGACAGTCCGAAGCTAGTTCTGCTAACTTGCCATTCGCCAGGCTACGAAGCGGACACGTTGCATCAGATGGTGGACGATGCGTTTCCGTCGGTAGCTCCGCGTCAAATCAAATCGGGGCCGCTGACGATCACCGACCAGAAAGGCCGCAAGCTTCCCAGCGGCTATTTCGCCAGCTACCAACGTGGAGCCTAGGCGGTTATGGCTGAAATCATTCGCTCGCTACAAAACGCTCAGATTAAAGCCGCGGTCAAACTTCGTGACCGCCGCGGTCGCAGTCAGCAGGGCCGCACCATCGTCGATGGTCTGCGCGAGATTCGCCGAGCCTTGTTGATGGGATTTCCGGTCGAAACGATCTACGTCCTTCCCGATGCCTTCTCTGGCCCGGAAGCGGAGTCGTTTGACGAGGTCCTGCAGCAGCACCCCGACCTCAACATCCAGCATGTCACACGCGATGTGATGGCCAAGCTTGCCTTTGGTGAACGAGTCGAAGGGGCCGTGGCCATCGTACCGATCCCGTCCAACTCGCTTCAGCAGGTCACCCTGCCGGAAGCACCACTGATTGTCGTGATCGAGCAAGTCGAGAAGCCAGGCAACGTCGGCGCCATTTTGCGAACGATGGATGCCGTCGGTGCGGACTTGTTGATCTCGGCCGATGGTCGCACCGATCTGTTCAATCCCAACGCGATTCGAGCCAGTCTCGGGACGATCTTCTCGACCCCGATCGTCGATGCCACGTCAGAAGAAACCATTGCCTGGCTGAAGGACAACGCGATTGAGACCTTCGCGGCCCGAGTCGATGGTTCGGTAGCCTATACCTCGGTCGATATGCGGAGAGCGACCGCCTTGGTCCTGGGGAGCGAAGCGCACGGGCTCAGTCAGAAATGGCACCAGGACCATGTGCAGAACATTCATCTGCCGATGAACGGGATCGCCGACAGCTTGAACGTTTCGACCACCGCCGCGGTGCTGTTGTACGAAGCACTACGGCAGCGGACCTAAGCGGTTAGCTGGCCTGAATCTGGGCTGCCTTCAGGGTGTTTTCCAGCAGCATCGTGACCGTCAGTCGGCCAACGCCACCCGGGACCGGCGTCACCGCTCCGGCAACTTCTAACAGCGCGTCGAAGTCGACATCGCCGCAAAGACCGTCATCGGTTCGATTGATGCCGACGTCGACCACAATCGCCCCTGGCTTCACCATATCGGCCGTGACAAACTTCGGTACGCCGATGGCGGCGACCAAAATGTCGGCCTGTTGGGTCAACTCTTTCAGATTCGGCGTACGGCTATGGGCCACGGTCACGGTGGCATTGGCGTAGTCGGCACCGCAGGTTTCGCTCGACCGCTGCATCAACATCAGGGCCAAAGGCTTGCCAACGATATCGCTACGACCAAGAATAACCACGTTCTTTCCGGCCGTCGGCAGATCGAAGTGCTTCAGAATCTGCACCACTCCATGCGGAGTGCACGGGAGGAAGTTCGGGCGTCCCTGGGAAAGCAGACCGACGTTGCTGGGGTGGAAGCAGTCGACATCCTTTCGGGGATCGATGGCATCCAAGACTTCGGACGCGTCGAGATGCTTCGGCAAGGGAAGCTGAACCAGAATGCCACTGACCGTGTCGTCCTGATTAAGCTGGGCCACCAGTTCCAGCAGCTCGGCCTGGGTGATCTCGGCAGGCTTACGAAACAACTGGCTGGTCATCCCCACCTTTTGACAGGCCCGTTCCTTGTTACGAACGTAGACCTGGCTGGCCGGATCCTCACCCACCAACACCGCTGCTAAACAAGGCGTTTTGCCCGTTTCCTGCTGGAAGCTGGCCACGCGCGAGGCAATATCGTCTTGCAGGGCGGCAGATACCGTTTTTCCATCCAGAATCGTCGCAGTCACAGGGCACTCCCCATTCGGGTGTCGTTAGGCATGAGAGGAATGTGGGCCATTTTATCGAGCGATCCGCTCTGGGAACCACCCACCATCAAATTCTTCCGTCCCCCAGATTTGCCTTTTACCCGCCAATCGACCGCCGACACCCCGCCTCGGAAAGAATTCCGTCTGGTAAAACCACACGAGATTGACGCATTACGAAGAATTGTCCGAATGTGTATATTAAGCGCCAGCATCCCCGTAAAACGGCCAGGATTGCCGGTTTCGGGGGCCAATTTGCGTGCAAATGAATAATTTCGCGCAGGTGTTATCGTCAGAACCTCCCCATTTTTCTATTTCCCCAAAATAGCTTTGCTCCATGGCATCCTCTGATAACAAGCTGAGCCCGGTTGAGGGCATCAAAGACGAAAGCAATTACCTGCGCGGCAACCTTGCCACTGAAATGGTCGATGGAACGGACCACTTCAGCAAGGAAAGCATCCAGCTGATCAAACATTTCGGCATGTATCAGCAGGACGACCGCGACGCTCGCGCTGCCAGCCGCGCCGCCGGCGGTTCGGGCAAAGAATACATCATGATGATCCGCACTCGCCTGCCGGCCGGTCTGCTGACCAGCAAGCAGCTGCTGGAAGAGCTGGATCTGTGCGACGACATCGGCAACGGCACGCTCCGCATCACTAGCCGCCAGGCCACGCAGTTCCACGGCGTTCAGAAGAGCGACGTCCGTCAGTTGATGCAGCGGATGAAGAATGTTGGTCTCACCACGCTGGGTGCCTGCGGCGACGTCAACCGAAACGTCATGTGCTGCCCGGCTCCTTTCAAGAACAACGCACTGCACGACGAAATCCAAAAGGTTTCGTTCCAGATCGCCGATCACTTCGCGCCACGTACTGGTGCCTACCGCGAGATCTTCCTGCAAGATCCTGAAACGGGCGAAAAGATCCAGGTCGACGAGAACGGCCAAGAGATCATCGAACCAATCTACGGCAAGCATTACTTGCCCCGTAAGTTCAAGATGGGCATCTGCCTGCCGGAAGACAATTGCATCGACGTCTACACCCAGGACCTGGGCATGATCGCCATCCACGAGGAAGGCAAGATCATCGGCTACAACATCCTGGTCGGTGGCGGCATGGGTCGTACGCCAAGTGCCGACAAGACCTACCCAGCCTTGGGCCTGAAGCTGACCTTCGTCGCACCGGAAGACCTGATCGGTGTTTGCGAAGCAGTCGTCAAGGTTCAGCGCGACTACGGCAACCGTGAAGACCGTAAGGTGGCTCGTCTGAAGTACACCGTCCGCAACATGGGCTTGCCAGAGTTCAAGAAGAAGGTCGAAGAATACTTCGGTCGCGATCTTCCTGAACCACACGCTGCCGACGTCACCGAGTTCGACGACCACAAAGGTTGGTCGGCTCAAGGCGATGGCAACTGGTTCTATGGTCTGAACGTCGAAAACGGTCGTATCGCCGACCTGGAAGGATGGACTTTGAAGAGTGCCATCCGCGAGATCTGCGCGACGCTGGAACCAGGCATCCACTTCACCAGCCACCAGGACATCATCTTCAGCGGCATCGCCGAAGCCGATAAGCCCAAGCTGGAAGCGATTTTGAAGAAGCACGGCATCGCCCTGACTTCCGAAATCAGCAACACCCTTCGCTGGTCGATGGCGTGTGTCGCCTGGCCAACGTGTGGTCTGTCGATCACCGAAAGCGAACGGGCCTTGCCAGGCATGGTCGACGATCTGGAAAAGGAAGTCGCCAAGCTTGGTCTGGAGGACGAAAAGTTCACCATGCGTATGACCGGCTGCCCGAACGGTTGTGCTCGTCCTTACAACAGCGACATCGGCCTGGTGGGTCGTGCCAAGGAAAAGTACACGATGTTCCTCGGTGGTCGCCGCCTCGGCAATCGCTTGAGCTACATCTACAAAGACATGGTCCCAGCCGACGAAGTCGTGCCGGAACTGGTCAAGGTGATGACGGTCTTCAAAGAACAGCGTCAGGAAGGGGAAACCCTCGGCGACTTCTGCGATCGCGTCGGGCAAGAGAAACTGCTCGAAGCAACCGGCGGCTAGTTCCCCGGCAGCAATTCGATATCCAACACAAACGGCACGCCGGTTTATCCCGCGTGCCGTTTTTTTGTGCTTGCCAAGGCACAGCGATGCATGCCGGCTAACTAGTCGCGACCGTTTCCACTTCGCCCAGATGTTGCCGATCGATCGCGAAGTTGCGGAAGCGAATCGTGTGAGCGTCGTCGAACCACTTCTGAATCACCGGCAACTGTCCGTCGTCCAGGCTTGGATCGACCGTGAACAGCTTTCCGAAGACCTCGCCGCCTAGCTCACCATCTTCGACGATCACGCGGCCAGCCTGGACGACATACCGTGGCCGCTGGAACATCTCAGTCCGGTTCAGGTTCGGCGTATAGATCGTGACGTCGGCATCGGCGCCAATCCCCAGATGCCCTTTGTGCTTCAGTCCGAGCATCTTGGCCGGTGCGGCCCGGGTAATGATCGCGATCTCGTTCATCGAGTACTCTCGGTCGAGATCGCCCAGAATGGTTCGGTCCCCCAGCGTCTTGTGCATCCGGGCGATCGCTTCGCTGCGGAAGGCACTGTCCATCAGCAAATGGATCACTTCCGGGTAACGGAAGATCGCGCCGCCGTTGGGATGATCGCTACTCATGGCGACCCGCCATGGATCTTCCATCAACAAATACCACTCGAGCGCGGCCGCCCACTGAATGGCATGCACCAGCACTTTCTGCGGTTGGAACTCCATTGGAATCACGCCGCAGCTTGCTTCCAGTTCGCTGTCGGCGGCATACCAGCGATTGCCGGTCAGCTTCGAGAGAAAGTATCCGAACGGAGCATCACCGGTAATGCCCAACGTCTTACCAGGATTCACGTGACCGACGTCGATCGTGATGTTCGGGTTCGAGTTGACATACTCTGCCAAACGAGGCACCGCCGAACGGAAGCTGGCCGGGTCGTTTTCGTCGCCGGCATAACTGTGGAACTGCGTATGGGCGAAGTGGCCTCGATGCCCTTCGAGGGCCTGCATGGTGTGCAGCGTTGTCTCGCTGTTGCCAGGCACACCGAGATTGTTGCAATGAATGTGGATCGAGTGTGGCAGCTTCAAACGATCGACCGAAGCCGCCAGATTCCGCACGATCGATCGTGGCGAGACCCCAAAGCCAGGGACCGGTTCTTCCAACTGTTGAACCGTTTTGCGGCTGACCTGTTTCCAGTTTTCAACACCGCCGGGATTCACCACTTTCACACCGTAAGCACTCGTCGAACCAAGCGACCACGCCAGGTAGGCATCGAGACAGTCGTGACGTTCTTCGCGGATTCGATCCATCACAAACTGATTGTTGCCGAACAGCAAGTAAAAGCCTTTGTCCAGCAGCGGTGTGTCCAGCAGATCTTCGTGCGCGTGCCGAGCATGCAAACCAGGGATGGCGGCATCCATGGCGGTCGTATATCCCAGCCCGGCAAACATGTAGCCAGTCCCGACACAACTGGGCAGCAACCCGCCGGAAGCACTTCGGCGACCTTCGCTGCGGGGGATTCCTTCATCACGGCGATACTCGGGCGTCATCTGCCGGCCGATGTTGACCTTGGGTCCGGCAATGTGGCAGTGCATATCGACACCACCTGGCATGACGACATAGCCTCGGCAATCGATGCGTCTGGCGATGACCGGATTGTCTTCGGTCGACGGCGGCACCACCTTGCCGTTCTCGATCCAAAGCGTGCGAACTTCGCCATCGATCCCATTCTGGGGATCGTGAACGGTTCCGTTTTCGAGGACGAGATATCCCAAGGTTCAATCCTTCGATGCAGAGCTACCCAAGCAAACAGGCATCGTCGCGGAAGACGATGCCTGTTATTTTAGCCCAGTTTTCGACTCGACCCCAGAAGGCAGGCCCGATTTGCCATTTAGGTTCGAGCGGCCGGGAACGGGGTACGTGTCGAAGGGAACCACTTACAGAGGGCGATTCCCAGGAAGTAGAGCAGCGTCAGTGGAACGGCCAACAGCAACATACTGATCGGGTCGGATGGCGTGAGCAGCATCGACAGCACGAAGATCACCAGAATCGAAACACGCCAGTTCGAGGTGTACGCTTCAATGCTGAACAGCCCGATCCGGTTGAGCAGCAGCATCACCAGCGGCAACTGGAAGCTGATCCCGAAGCCCAGCGGCAGCATGATCACAAAGCCCATCCACTCGCTAATCCGAGGACGCGGGTCGATGCCGGTTCGCAGGTTAAACCCAAACAGGAAGTCGAGCACCGGCTCGAATGCGAGAAAGTAAGCCACGGCCGCACCACCAAAGAACAGCGTCAAGCTGAACGGCATGAAGATCCAGACGTACTTCTTTTCGTGCGGATAAAGGCCAGCGGCGACGAACTGCCACAGATGCCAGAAAATGCCCGGGCTGGCCAGGATAAAGCCGAACACGATGCCCGCCTTCAGCCAGATCATGAACACTTCTTCCACCCGCAGGGCTTCCGTCGAAGGCTGAATCTGTTGCCAGGTACGCATCCGGACTGGCTCTTCGGTCGGCAAGACGCCGGCATTTTTGAGTTCAGTCAGCATCTTTTCGCGTTCCGTCTTAGCCTCGCCATCTTTGGCAGTGTCTGCTTCAGCGGCGCCTTCTTTTTCTGCGTCTTCTTTCGCGGCAGGTTCGTTCTCTTCGGCCGGTTTGGCTTCGTCCGCTTGTGGCTCTTCGGGCTTGGCTTCCGGCGTGCCTTCGACGCCTGCGAGGCGACGGATTTCGGCCGGTTCGATCCACATGTCGACCGCCACCCAGGCCTTGGTACGCATCAAACTGTCGACTTCGCGAATCTGTGCCTCGGTCAGCTTGATCCCCAGGTTCTCTTCCAATTGGATGATCGACTTGTCTTGGTAATAGCGAATCAGCGCACTTTGAATCGGCTTCTCGATGAATTTCACCACGTCGTTGCCGAAATAAAGGCCGACCGCAACGCCAACTGCCAGCCAGATCACCGCCCGGAACAAGCAGGTACGCAGTTCCTCGAGGTGATCGCCGAAGGACATCGAGCTGCCTTCGAAGAAGTCATCGTTGATCTTGCTGTTCATTCCCAGAACCTCGGTACAGGAAGCGCATCGTCAGGGGATTGCAGGAGCATGTAAGAGTCGCGGCAAGCTTATTCCTGAACGGATCTGGGTGACCGACGATCATCATCGTAAGGATGGCGACCGCTTCACTCGCATCGAAGCGAACAGGTTGTCTTGCCATGTCAGTGGATTCTTGCCGGCACCCCGAAAGAGCACTTCGCGCGACAGCAGTGGGGCGTAGATAAAGGCCGGTCTGCCACCTGACATGCGTTTTATACTACCAACGCCGCCTCGAAAATTCAATGCGGAGGGGCTCGCCAGGGTGGTTTTCGCCCGGAACGCGACCGATTGAATCGCCTAGATGGTTGCTTCTTCTGGCCAAAGGTTCAAAACTGGTAAGGTCCATTTGCATAATCGCTACGACCGGAAGCAAGGAAACGCACCGTGCCATTGAACTACCCACTAATCTTCAAGCCGACCTTCCGCGACTATATCTGGGGCGGCCGTCGCCTGGGAACGGTTTTGGGGAAGCCAATCCCAGACACAGGCGACTTCGCCGAGAGCTGGGAAGTGGTCGATCATGGCGAAGATCAAAGCGTGGTGGCCAACGGCCCCCTGGCCGGCAAAACGCTCGGCGAACTGGTCGCGGAATTCCCAACCGATCTCTTCGGCAACAAGTCGGCCGGAAGGACCTTTCCGCTGCTGTTCAAATTTCTGGACGCCAATCGCGACCTTTCGATCCAGGTTCATCCCGACGACGCCCAAGGAGCCAAGCTCGATCCGCCAGATCTCGGCAAGACCGAGGCCTGGTACATTCTCGACGCCGAGCCTGGCTCGAAGGTTTATGTCGGCTTGAAAGAAGGGGTCACCCGAGAGCAGCTCGCCCAAGCGGTCGAGGCGAATTCGGTCGTCGACACGATGCACGTGATCGAGCCGCGGGTCGGCGATTGCCTTTTCATTCCTGCGAAGACCACGCATGCCCTTGGCAAAGGTTTGCTGGTCGCAGAGATCCAGCAGGCCAGTAACACCACCTTCCGCTTGTTCGACTGGAACCGCGTGGGGGCGGATGGCAAGCCGCGGGCACTCCACATCACCGAATCGCTCGAGACCATCGACTTCGACCGAGGCCCTGTCGAACCGCAAGAGCCGCAGCCGACTTCCGATGCTGACATCAACCGCCTGGTCACGTGCGATAAGTTCATCCTCGATCGCTGGCAGTTCGAGGGGCGCAAGTCGATCGGCGGAAATCAGGGCTTTCACATCGTCGCCGTGCTGGAAGGCAAGATTCGCACCTCACACGCCCAGTTGGATCAGGCCCTGGGGAAGGGTTCGACGTTCTTGATCCCAGCCGCGTGCGGCTCGGTCCAACTGAACGCGATCGAACCCACGACCTTGCTCGATATGTACTTGCCGTAGCCGTTTAGAACGGCAGCAGATAGTAAACCCACGCTTTGATACGCATGGTCACCGTGCTGATGGCCTGAAAAGGACGGCCAGAGTCGGTATAGATAGTTGCCATGCCGCCGGTGCCCATTGGCAGCTCGGCGATTAGCTTAGGATCGTCGAGCGAGATTTTCACCCCATATTTGCCGCTGGAACGAATGCTGTCGGCATTCATCAGTTGCCCACTTGCCTGAAACTGACCTTCGCCAGTCGCGGCTATGACCGAGTCGACCGTGCCGGAAAAGACTTCGCCAGGATGGTTCATCAGGGCAACTTCCACTTTCTGACCAGGGGCGACATTCATCAGCACATTCTGGCTGAAAACCGCCGCGATGCTGACCTCGGAAGTATCGACAAATGTCCCAACCGAAGCCAAGGCCATGGGGGTCACCATCGAGCCTTCGCGAACCTGCCAGTTCGTCACAAAGCCATCCGCAGGGGCATAGACCACACACTGATCGAGGTCGAACTGGGCGCTCCGCAATTCGGCTTGATGCTGCAGAAGCTGCTGCCGGGCAACTTCCAACGATGCCGCGGCCTCTTCGCGAGCGGCCGTTGCTTTGTCGACGCCCGCCAATGCCGCCGCCAGACGCTGCTTGAGTTCGGCCAACTCCAACGCACTCACGGCACCGGGCGATCGCTTGTTGGCATCTTCTTTCGCATTCAGATCGGCCTCGGCGGCATCGCGGTTCGCATTCGCTTCGGCGATCGTGGCATCGGCGACCTTCAAACTGGCTTCGATTTGCGAGATCGTCTTTTCCGTCACGCCCACGATCGCGGTCTTTTGCTCGACGGCGTACTGGAAAGGTTCTTTCTGGATCTCGAACAGGATGTCCTTGCCCTTGGTTAGCGGAACGTTCGGCAGGGCATGAATCTTGACGATCGGTCCTTTGACCTGCGGCACGATGGGGATCGCGTAGCGCGTGACGACCAGTTGTCCGGAAGTCGGCGCGGAATGTTGCCAGCCGATGACGATTCCCATCACGGCGACCAGCCCGATCACCACGCAAACCGCTAGATTGATCGGGTTCGGCTTCACCTTCAAGCGAACATAAAACAGCCAGATCCCGGCGACGTACAGAACGACAAACATTGCAATCATGGCGTACCGATCCGGTGCAGAGAGATCAGGAAGAGGCGTGCGTGGAAGCAGATTTCAAAGCGGCAAGCTCCGCCTCGAGCGTGGCGACTTGCTGGCGAAGCTGATCGACCTCCGAACTTTCGGAAGTCGATGCTGAAGAGAAGGGGAGGTAGGCCCAGATCAAGGCGAACGGCCATAGGATTCCGCCACAAGCCAGCCCGATCCAACTGGCGACGTTGATCGCCTCGGCATGGGGATGGCTGCGAGCCTTCGCGACTTGGCCTGGGAGCGAGCCAAGCCCAACGATCACCGCGACCACGACCAGAGACAAAAGCCCCATGACGAACCAGGCAAACAGCGTAGCAAAGTCCATTCAGGCAACCTTTCTTCAGCAGTCATTCGTGCCGCGATCCCTTAGTTCCGGTCAGTCTAGCAGAGCTAAATCGCGATTAAAGCAATTTGCCTGAAAGCAGCACGGCCCGGCTGGGTGGCCGATTTCCGATGGGATCTCGGGATGCAAGCTGAACCAAAGTCGCTTTGGAAGAGTACTGATCTTCGTGCCTCCCCCCGGCGGACCAGGGCCATTTGGGTTCTCCATTGCGGCAAATGGGGGAAATCGCTAAGGTTCGCAGCACAGAGCCCCGGATGTGGCTCTATTTTCTCGGAGAAATCGCGTGATCTCGAAATTCTCGCCAATTCGACTCGCTCCCACAGCTCGTCTGCTGCTGGTGATCGTTGCGCTGTCGCCTCTGGTGGGCTGTGCCGGCCTGGCGAGACCGAATTGGTCCAATCCAGGCACTGTCGAGCAACAGCGGCTCCGTGCTCTCCACAGCGATCCTTATCCCGATACCGATGCTGGCCCGGAAATGGTCGGCGTTCGGCCTCGAGACTTCAACAAGTCGCTGCCTGAAGCGGTCAAAAATCAGCCATACAGCTTCCTCGATCCCTACGGGAACCCCGCGTTTTAGGCAGGTTGGGGGCCGCTCCCCATGGGCGATTGCGGACTCGGGGCGTATCATAGAGCCATTCGCCTAAGTCCTTTTTTCGCAGTCAATTGGCCCTATGCCTGGTTCATCGTCATCGTCTCCCCTCGTCCGTTTGCACAAAGTCCTGGCGGAAGCCGGTATCGGTTCGCGCCGGAAGTGCGAAGAGATCATCCAAGAGGGACGCGTCGAAGTCGACGGCGAGTTCGTCACCGAACTGGGCACCAGCGTCGATCCGAGCACCCAGAAGATCACCGTCGATGGCAACCGGATCCGCACTCGCCGCAAGCAATACTTCGTGCTGAATAAGCCGGTCGGCGTGGTCAGCACCAACTTCGACCAGGAAGGGCGAACCCGCGTCGTCGATCTTCTGCCCCCCGACGAACGTTTGTTTACGATTGGTCGCCTTGATCGCCAGAGCGAAGGCTTGATCATCGTTACCAACGACGGCGAACTGGCCAACGTGCTGGCTCATCCACGCTATGGCGTGCCGAAGACCTATCACGTCGAAGTGGCCGGTGTTCCGTCGGTCGAAGAAATCAAGATGATGCGCAGCGGCGTCTACATCGCCGAGGGCATGGTTCGGGCCGAAGAATGCCGCTTGAAACGCAAGCTCAAGAAAAGCGCCATCCTGGAAGTGGTGCTGCGAGAAGGCAAGAACCGCGAAATCCGCCGCATGATGGCCAAGGTTGGCCATAAGGTACTGCGTCTGAAACGGGTCGCCATCGGGCCTTTGAAGTTGGGCGAAGTTCCCGCCGGAGCTTTCCGCGAACTGACGCCGTCTGAAGTCAAATCGCTGCGAGCCAGCGCCTCGCCAGACGCGGCCTCTGCCAAGCCTCCGAAACGAAAATCAGCTACCCGCAGTTCAAGTAGCGGCGGCTCGTTCCAGGCCGGCGGCAAACGCGTGACCAAGAAGGGTGCCGTTGCCCGCGGCGGGAAAAAGAAAAAGAAGAAGGCCCCCACCAAGTCGGCTCAACCGACCGAATCGCGTCGTGGCCAGGGCCGAGCCGTCAAGCAAAAGAAAGCATCGCGCGACAAGCAGATGCGTCGGAAATAAGCCAGAGAGAAGGATTGGAAGCCGATGTCCCAGTTCCAATTTCAAGCGACCTCGATCGTTGAAAACGTCCAGATGGCGGCCCGTATCTATCGGGTTCGCTTTGAAGCCCCTGAGATCGCAGCCAAGATCCAGCCAGGGCAGTTCGTCATGGTGCGTGTTGCCAACTGCTTCGATCCACTGCTCGGCCGGGCCTTCGCCATGTACGACGTGATCGCCGGCGAAGACGGAACCCCTAAATACGTCGACGTCGTCTACCAGGTCCACGGCAAACTGACGACTCGCTTGAAGCAGATGGAACCTGGTCAACAACTGGAAGTCTGGGGTCCGCTTGGCAACGGCTTCACGATCCCTGAGACCGATCACTTGATTCTGGTTGCCGGCGGTATCGGCCAGACACCGTTCCTGGCGGTCGCCAAGCAAGTGCTGGGCAAGCAGTCGTACGGAGAAGGGGAGTTCACCCAGAAGCCTCCGCAAAAGGTTACCCTTTGCTACGGTGCTCGCTCGGCGGTTGATTTGGCGGGGCTAGAAGACTTCGAGGCCACCGGCCTGGAACTGAAGATCTGCACCGATGACGGTTCGACCGGGCATCACGGCCTGGTAACCGACCTTCTCGATCAAGCGATTGCCGAGCGAATCGGCGCCCCGCAGGTTCTGTGCTGCGGACCCGAGAAGATGATGGAAGCGGTCAGCAAGCTCACCGCCGAACGCGATGTGCCCTGCCAGGTTTCGCTGGAAACACCGATGGCTTGTGGCATCGGGATCTGCTTTACCTGTGTTGCCCCAGTGCTGCAGGAAGATGGCAGTTGGGACTACAAACGAACGTGCGTCGAAGGACCAATCTTCGACGCATGTCAGATTGCTTGGGAGCACGCCTAGAAGCGTCCGCCAATGAGAAACGTCCAACCAGAGTCAGGGCTGGACGTGCGTTAACTGGGGCGTCCATTGGGCACCCCAGCTTGTTTCTAGACGCAGTTATCTAACAACGGCCTGACGGCCGGAGATAACTTAGGCCGAAGCCTTCAGCTTGGCATTCTTGATGTGCTGCGACAGACGCGACTTCAAACGCGAAGTGGTCTTTGGGTGCAGAACACGCTTGGCACCAGCCTTGTCCAGCTTCTTCACCGTGGCGCGGAACAGTTCTTCAGCCTTTTCGAAGTCAGCAGCCGTAACGGCTTCTCGAACCTTACGGATCGAGGATCGAAGCGAGGACTTTACCGCACGGTTGTGAGTACGGCGAACCACATTTTGGCGAAGACGTTTTTGAGCGCTCTTGGTATTAGGCATGATTGAACCGGGTAGACGGAAACGAACAGTCCTTTGTCAGACTCTTACTGGAAGCTAATCATCATGCCGGATTTACCGGAGTTTGTCTAGCCGTCGAGAGACATCTTTGTAATCCGCGTCCATTTTCTGCAGGCGTTTTAAATACGCGGTCGCCGAAGTCCACTCTTTTAGCCCCTGGGCGAGCACCCCGGCCCGATAAAGCAGAAGCTTCAATCGTTCGGAACTCAAGTTGTCAGCATAGTTTAGGGCTTCTTCATAGATCTCCATCGCGGTGACGTACTTCTTCCGGGCCTGCAAACACTCTCCCTTGCCCAGGTAGCAAATTGCTAAAAGTTTTTCATCCGCTTCGCAGACTTCATCAAATAATTTCTCCGCTTCCTCGAAGTTCCCGACCCGTTTGAGCCGTAAGGCCAGCTCGTATTTCAGGCTGACATCTCCCGGGTGACGCTCGGAGCGCTTGTTGTAGACGTCGAGTTCGAGCCGACTGAGGTCGTTCTTGGCGGTCTCGACAAGCTCCAGGACCTGCGGCGTGGCGTTCTCGGCGGCCTGCTGTTCGGCCATGCGGTACCGATGGCGAGCCTTGCGAATCGAGACATCCTCTCGCTTCTCGATCAATTCCATCGATTCGCCGAAGTGGGAGAAGGCTTCTTTGATCACCTTATCGGCCTCGAAGAACTTCCCTTCGTCGCACCAGAGGTCGATAAGCTTCATGTAATTTTCTTGCGAATCGGGATCGGCCTCGATCTTCGCTTTCAGCTTCTGCTTCTCGTTGAGCTCGATCTTCATCGCCGGACGCTCTTGGATACCGTCCGATTCTTCGCCATTCTGAGCAGCCGGGCGACGGCGGATTTTCGCAGCGTCGGCAGGATCGATCCGGTTGGTCACCGTCGCGAGCCCTTGGGCCCGGCGCTCGCGGTCGATGGTTAATTGCGAGATCATCTTGTTGGCTTCGTCGTCGCCACGCTTCTTTTCTTCGATGAAGTGCCAAAGCGAGATTGCCTGGTCAAATTGGCCAACACGCCCCAGATAACGGGCACAGTGACGCATCACCTCCATATCGCCAGGCGAACCATCCATGGCGTTTTTCATGTAGCGGAGGCCCACTTCGTGGTATCGCATCGCCTCGCAGGCATCGACCATCCCCCGCAGCGTGACACTGTCGTAGGGATTCGACTTCAGCAGTTCGACCCCTTCGGCCAGGACTTCCTTCCACTTCTTCGCAGCCAGGGCCTTCTTAAAGCCGCTTTTGCTACCGAAGCCTGAGAACAGCGAGCCCTTCTTTTTGCCTTTGAACTTACGGTCGAGATTTTCCAACATCTTCTCGACGTAGAACAGGTTCGCTGGGTCACCTTTGCAGCACTCGGCCAACAAACTGTGGGCATAGTCGAAGTCGTACTTCGGCTTGCTCATCAACTGGTTTGCGTGATCGAAAAGCTGCTGCAGACGCTTTCTTAGCGCTGGCGAGACTTCGTAGTCGGCTTCTTCCGAGATCGAAAAACTTCCACCGTCAGACATAGGGCTGGCCAAATCGTTCGGACATGCATGAGGAATTTTTATTGTGTCTGCCACGCACAATAATCCGTTAGTCCTATTGTATCAACCGCTTCCGTTAAGGCGCCAATTGGTTTTAAATTCATAGAAACGCATCGCCGACTGACGGCACACCTTCCTTTGAGGGACGATCGTGGCACCCACCCCAGAAGAATCGCCGACTCCGCGACCCGGAACTGTTTACCTGGTCGGTAGTGGCCCTGGTGACCCTGGACTGATTACGCAGCGCGGCTATTTCTGCCTGCAGCGTGCCGACGTTGTGCTGTACGACTATCTATCCAACCCGGAAATTCTGCGTTTTGCTAACCTGGTCGCGGATGAAATGCATTGCCTCGGCAGCCACGCCGAACGAAAGATCTGGACCCAAGATCGGATCAACGCCGAAATGATCCGCCATGCCCAAGCCGGCAAAACCGTTGTTCGCCTGAAGAGTGGCGACCCAACCGTTTTCGCCAGGGCCGGGGAAGAGATCGAAGCGCTCCGCGCCAACAACATCCCCTTTCAAGTCGTGCCTGGCATCACCACCGCATTGGCCGCGAGTGCCTATGCCGGCATTCCGTTGACCCACTCGGACTATGCCTCGGCAGTCGCGTTTGTGACCGGTCACGAGAAGCCTGGTAAGGATGGCTCGGCGATCGACTTTGGTGCGCTCGCCAGCTTCCCAGGCACGCTGGTCTTTTACATGGGCGTCACAACCGCTCCGCAGTGGTCGGCCGCTTTAATCGAACATGGCAAGTCGCCTGATACTCCGTGCGCGATCGTTCGTCGCTGTAGCTGGCCTGATCAAGAAACGTTCCGCTGCACGCTGGGCGAGATCCCCAACTTGTTGCATTCCGGCTCGAAGATTCGTCCGCCGGTGATCACGGTTGTGGGCGAGGTCGCGGCCGATCGGGGCATGCCCAACTGGTTTGAAGAACGTCCGCTGTTTGGTCAATCGTTTCTGGTGACAAGGCCGTCGTCGCAAGCGATCGACTTGCACTATCCACTGGCGGAAGCTGGCGCGGAGGTATTGCTGCAACCAGCGATCGAAATCAACGATCCCCACGATACGCAGCCGCTCGACGAAGCGTTGCAGCAACTGAAATCGTTCGACTGGATTGTCTTCTCCAGCGTGAACGGGGTAGCCTATTTCCTACGCCGCTTGCGAGCGATCGGCCTCGACTATCGAGCCCTTGGGCACGTGAAATTCGGGGTAATTGGCACCGGAACGGAAGCAGCGCTGCGGTCGTTTGGATTTCGTGCCGACGTGGTTCCGGAAGAATTCCGAGCCGAGTCGCTGGTCGATGCCTTGGCCAACGAGGTCTCTGGAAAACGTGTTCTATTGCCACGAGCATCTCGTGGTCGCGATGTCTTGCCGGAAGGGCTTAAGTCGTACGGGGCGGACGTGACCGAGGTGGTCACCTATCAAAGCGACGACGTCGTAGAGCTTTCATCGGAGGTCCAGAAACGTTTCGCAACAAAGGGGATCGATTGGGTGATTGTCACCAGCAGCGCGATCGCCAATGCCACGGTGGCCTTGCTGGGAGAAGAGATGAAGAAGAGTAAGCTCGTGAGCATCAGCCCGATTACCTCGAACACGCTGCGCGAGCTCGGCTTCGAACCAGTTGTCGAAGCCAAGACTTACACCATGCAAGGAATCGTCGACGCGATCCTCGAACATGTCGCGTCGACCGCGGACTAACGCTGGTAGATTGGCAAGTAGCCCAGATCCAACTGCATCATGATCAAGTTGCAAGCCGTGACGTAGATTGGCCCGATGCTGGTTTCGTCCCAGTAGCCTTCGTTGTTTTGCTCGACCGTGATGCGGTCGTACAAACGATTGCGGAACGTATCCCACAGGCTCACATCGTTGGAGCCTTCGCGGTAGACGACCTGCGAGTAGTACAGGTACGAGTAATGCCAGTGGCTGAAGCTCTGGGCCTGCGATTGGATCTGGTAGAGGTTCTTCTTGCAGTAGTCGAGCATCTTCTGCACGACGTCTGACTTCGATTCGCCTGCGTTCTGAAGGCAACAGATCGAAGCCGCCGTGATTGCCGGACGCGAAGTCCCTCGGTTCTTCGAGCTGTACGAGATCCCGCCGTCCGGGTTCTGACAGTCGTAGATGTACTTCTTCGCGTTCTCGATCACTTCCGAAGGAACCGGGATGCCGGCATTGCGGCAGCCGCGAAGTCCTTGGACCTGGGTGATCGTCGTGGAACCTTCGTCGAAGTCGTTTCCGTCCTTCGCACTAACGTAGCCCCATCCGCCCGATTTGGTCTGGGCCGAGACGCTGAACTTGACCGCGTTGGTCAGAATTTTAATGAGATCTTCACGTCGGTCCGAGTCTTCTTCTTCTCCCAGGATCTGCGAGAGGAAGAGCATCGAAAAGCCGTGACCGTAGGTGTAACGGTTGTCGGTGACCGGGTCGCCAATCAAACCATTGGGTCGGGCCTTCGAAACGAGGAACTCCACCGCTCGGCGGAGGTTCTCGGAGTAGGGGCCCTGCATGGTGGTCGAGCCAGAGGCACATAAAGCGGTGCCAGCCAGGGCGGTCATTGCGGTGGGATAGTTCGCCGCGGTCCAGTGACCTAAGCGAGACTGGGTTCGTTGAACCCACGCCAGACCTTTCTCAACACAGGCTTCCCATGTGCGGCGTTGTGAATCGGAAGGAGGGGCACCCAACAACGGAGGCGTCATGGCTGCGGCGGACAAGCCACCCAGCATTCCCAACATACTTCGACGATTCAGGTTCACCATTCGCTAACTCCTTTGATTTGCTTAGGCTTCCTACTATTTTCACAGCCAAAACGAATCGCGTAAAGGAAAGTTTCATAATAGCGATGGGGAAGAGGCGGGAACTCGCACGATTTTTCGGAACAGATCCCGCAATTTGGGGAACGTGTAGTGGGGCTACTTCTGTTCGCGGAACGTAGTGAACGCCAGGAAACCGAGAATTCCGGCGCACACGATGAACGAGATGTCCATCATCCAGCTGACGCCACCAAAGGGAACACCGGCCAACAGATCGAGCGCAAATATCAAGAGTAGGAGAACGGCGACACCCATTCCCACAATCGTCAGCGCTTTCGGCATTGGCAACTCCTGGAGCAAATCAGCGATACGCTACGGTTTGAAAAGACAAATTTTGACCAATTTATCCAGTCCATCCAGTATACCTCCCAGAAAGGCAATGTCACCTAGAGCGCCCAGTCGGCATAAAACAGGGTAGGTGATCGTCTTGCTTTCAGGTTCCAGATGGTGTCGGGCGATCGGAAAAGTCTTTAAATTGATACTGAACCGCCCTGGTGAAAGATGGTCTAATTTAAGTCGTAACTATATTTCCTACAAGTCTTTTGGTCGATCATAAAAGAAGATTTTAATGACGTTTTCCAATGATTCCCGGTGGCAATCTTTTCGCGAAGCGATGCCTGTTACCCGGAAGTGGGCCTATTTCGATCACGCCGCAGTCGCTCCGCTGCCGGGTGTCACGGCCCAAGCAATTCAGTCTTGGTGCGACCAGGCAGCCCAAGAGGGGGATGTCGTTTGGCTCGACTGGGAACGTGCCATCGAGGCTACCCGCACCGCCGGAGCCCAACTGATCGGGGCCACGACCGACGAGATCGCGCTGGTTGCCAACACGACCCATGGCATCAACCTGGTGGCGGAAGGGCTCGACTGGAAGCCTGGCGACAACATGGTGGTGCTGGGGAACGAATTCCCCTCGAACCTTTACCCGTGGCTCCACCAGGAATCGAAGGGGGTCGAGATTCGCGTGATCCCGGTTGATGGGGTCGAGCCCGACTTCAATCGCATTGCCGAGGCCCTCGATAGCCGCACCCGTCTACTTTCGATGAGTTGGGTCAGCTACAAGACAGGTTGGCGGATCGATCCCAAGGCGGTGGCCCGAATGGCGCACGATGCTGGCGCGCTGTTCTTTCTGGACGCGATTCAAGGGATGGGTGTCTTTCCGCTGGATGTGCGTGATGCCGATATCGACTTCCTGGCGGCTGACGGTCACAAGTGGATGCTTGGGCCGGAAGGTGCCGGGCTGTTCTATGTGAAGAAGGAACTGCTCGACGAACTGCATCCGGTCGGCATCGGCTGGAACAGCGTCGCCGGTCGCACCAATTTCGATAAAACCGATCTCACGTTCCGCGAGAGTGCTGCCCGGTATGAAGGGGGTTCGCAGAACATGCCCGGCATGATTGGCCTCGGCGCGAGCCTGCAGTTTCTACTCGATCAGGGCGCCGGCCCGCAGCAATCGGCCGTGGGGGAGCGCGTTCTCGAGGTAACCGACGCCATCTGCGAAGCACTGACCAAGGCAGGGGCCCATGTCATTTGCAGTCGGCAAGGGGACGAACGTTCCGGGATCGTTCCGTTTCAGGTCCCTGGCAAACTTCCCCAAGCCCTGCGCGCCGCCGGCCAGAAGATCGGCGTGAATTTCAGCGTTCGTGGTGACTTCGCTCGGGTCAGTGCCCATGCTTACAACAATCAGGCAGATCTCGACCGTTTGCTAGAAACGCTGGACGCTGTCGATTAAGCTTCAGGCAATCAAGTGTGCACGACTCGACGGGAAGCGTGCCTCAACAAACGAGCCCAACTGGACGAATTGGAATCGCAGATGGTCGACTTCTCGGATCGTGAAGAAGTATTTGCCGAAGTCATCCCGAACAAACCGATGCGTCCCGCCAAGGTGACGGTGATCGCGGTGGTAGGCATCATCCTGGCGGTCATTTTACTGTTGGGCTGTATGGGCAGCATGCCAGGGATTCTCATGCAGGCGTTCGCACCTGATGCGTTTTCGATGGATGCGACCGACGCCGACCCGCAGCTCAAAGCCCAGATTGAGATGCAAGAGAAAATGGCTGAGGTTACCCGGAACCACCTGCCGTTGCTCATTGGCCTGACTTTGTTTTCATTTCTGATGGGTGTGTCGCTGATGTATGGCAGCATCCAATCGCTACGGAAGGACGAGGCCGGAACATACCGTTTTCTGGCGAATGTTTGCCTGGTCGGGATCATCTACACGCTGATCAATGCCGTGGCGACCACGATGCTGCAGATGGCCAACTGGCATGCCATGGAACAAGCCTTGATGACCTTACAGCAGAACGATGCCAAGTCGCAGATGTTCCGCACGATCATGTACTATTCAATCGTCGTGGGCCTCATCTTTGGCCTCGTTTATCAACTGGGGCAACTGATTTACTTCAGCTTGGGAAAATGGATCCTGAGCTACCATGCGTCGACTCTCGCATCACAAGATTAAGCCCACGTAAGTAGTTTCCAATTCTGAAAGACTTCCATGGCGGATGGCAATCGAATCGCCGTTTATGTTGGATCGTTCGATCCGATCACTCTGGGGCACCTGAACCTAATCCAGCGCAGCAGCAAGTTAGTCGACAAGCTGATTGTTGGCATCGGTATCAATGCCGAGAAGACCGGGCTGTTCAGTCCGACCGAGCGTATTGACCTGGTCCAGCGAGTTACGGCCGACATGCCGAATGTCGAGGCCCAAACGTTCGATGGCCTGGCGGTCGAGTTTGTCCGCAGCGTGGGCGCCCATGTGATGATTCGCGGGATCCGCCCCCTGACCGACATCGCCGGCGAGTTCACGATGATGATGGCCAACCGCAAGCTCGACAGTGGGATCGAAACGATCTTCCTGATGGCGGATGAAGAATATGGCCACGTTTCCAGCTCGCTGCTGAAACAGATCACGCCACTGGCCAACGACGAACAGCTCGAGAAGTTCGTGCCGTCGTCGATCATCCCAGACCTGCGGGCAAAGCTAACGCGCTAGATCGTCCGGCCAGGCAAGGGAAGGGGACCGGCGTTACCAGTCCCGTTCGACATGCAAAGAGTCGTCGGCGGAAGCCTGGTTCTGGCGAAGGGCCTGCTGCGCTTGCTGATGCAGAATTGATCGGCGACGTCGAATCATCTGCTTCATATCGAAGCTGGTCATCCCGATCGAAGCCCCAACCTTGGTCAGCACTCGCTGCTCGTTAGCACAGATGTTGCCGTCGGCCAGTGCCATGTCAATCATCCGGATCAGCCAATATTTGCCGATGCCAAAGTCCCCAGGCTTGGGTGCCTCCAGTTCGTTTCGCTTCGCAGCGAGGCACATCTCTTTTAGCTGTTGGTTGGTGATTTTGAATTCCGCCGCCAACGACTTGAGCTGATCGACTTCGCGTGGATCGAATTTGCCGTCCGAGGCTGCGACGACCACCACCCAGGCAAACATGTCGACCGAACGCATCCCATCGGTCCATTCTTTTAATTGCAGCGTTCGAGCCCGCATCAGGGCGTCGACATCGTATTGACTCAGTCCAATGGCCAAGGCGGTCGCGTTGAGTAGCTTTCGCTCCCACTCTTCCAACCGGCCATCGATCAAGCAGACATCGACCATCGCCGAAAGCCAACGCTTCACCAGCATCGGATTCAAATCTCGCAGATGTGCCCGATCGAGCGGCGTGCGTGATTTCATTCCTTGGATCAGCACTTCGCGAGGAATCTCGCAGGCCCGAGCGACTTCCAGGATGAATCCCTGGGCACTCTTTCGCGAAACGTTCAACTCGGTCGAAATCACGCCAATCAAGCGGCATAGTGTGACGTCGTCTTCGCGAACATGAATATCGGGCGTGGCACCATCGATCTGGATCCCTTCCATCTCGCTTTTGGTGAATGCCGGCATCGTCTGGTCAACGACGATTACGCGTTTGAGCTGGGTGTCTTCGTCGTATTCCGAGGTCATGACGGCCACCTTCGGCTCGATTCCCTCGTACGCTTTCTTGCGAAGCGCCAATGCCGCGGTCGATGTAAACGGAAGGATATCGGCCAAGGTCCATTCCAAGGCACCATCGTTCAGCACGGTATGGCAGAACTCGCAGGCATGCGACGCGTTGTTCGATTCAGGAGCACCACACTTGGGGCAATGCGAACTGGTAATGGTTCGCTCGATGCGGGTCATCGTGCCATGTTGCCGCACCAGAACCATCATCGAGCTGAATTGCACCGGATCGCGTTCCAGCTGGAAGTCACCACGCTTGTCGACCGTCCCCCGAAGTGCGGTCCAGCGAACATGCATCAGTGCCTTATCGAGCGGTGCTTCTGCGATCACGCCGGAAACGTCGGCTGCCAGAATCTTCGGCTGCAGAAAGATCATCCGCGTGCCGTTGGCATCGGGCTGCAGTTTCTGGGCATACGCTTCGCAAAAGCGATCGGTGGCGACCTTGCCCAGCGGGTCGATCGTTCCGATTCGGTCGGCCAGAAATTTGCGGAAGAAGATCACGCTCGCTCGATCTTCCAGGTAGTGCGAACTGAAGCCTTTGTCTTGCTTGATCCAGTAACGGGTCACACTGCTCATCTTGAAAGGCTTGGTCACCTTCCAGGAAGAACCATCCGAGATTTCGGACAGCACCCAGTCGTGCTCGCCGGAACGGACCATACTGTCGCAGGCAGGGCATTTCTCCCACTGGTTCACCGAAACATCGGCACCGCAGTTGGGACAATTGCCATGGATCGAACCGAAGTCGCCCGAGCGGGTCTTCGCACCGCGACGGCGTAAAAAGGTCCAGACTTCGCTGATCGGCTCAATCTCGTCCAAGGCAATCGAGGCCTCGGCATGCTTCATCTGGTATTCGCGATGTGCCTTGCCGACGATCCGCAGCGAGATCACCTCGAAGGCGTTTTCGTTGTTCTTCGCGGAACTGACCTCGACCGGAACGATCTCGGTGAGTTCGAGCTTGTCGGTCTTGCGATATCGCCCGAGGCTTTCTTCTTCTTCCAAACGAAAGATCACACGCTGGTAAATTCCATCCGACATAAAAGCTCGGATGTCGTTCAGATCGCGGCTATCGACCGCTTTCTCCAGTTCGATGAATGCCTTGCCGGCCGCGGCACAGAAGTTCTGTAGATCGAAGTTCGGGTCGGCCTCTTGAATCGCTTCGAGAGCTTGATCCATCTGGTCCATTCGGGCACGTTTGTTACCCAGCCGAATCAGCGAGAGCGTCCGAAATCCGCCGTGGAGATGCTCGGTGAGGATGCCCCCCACGATCATTACGATCACCACGACGAAACCGGCAATCTCTCCTCCAACAGCGAGCAGAATGGATTGGACCGGCAGCAGTTCGTACATGGGATCGATTTCGGGGCCAAGGACAAGGTTTGCCGGGGAAAGACTCACCCGGCAATTTCGACATCTTATTCGTCGAGTCTAGAAGAACCTTGGCGAAAAATCGACCAATTCTGCTAATTTCGCTCGTCGCGGTGTTCTTTTCCGCGATCTTGCAGATATCGACGCAGGTACAAGGCCCGTTCGATGTTGCGACCTGCCGTGTCGAGTTCGTTGCCCCGCAGCTTTTGCAGGTGAGCCGGCTGCGTTTCGACAAACAGCTTGTTGATGTCGGAAATGGCCAAGTCATCGATCAGCCCCAAGTTGACGCCCATTCGCACACTCGAAAGCAGGTGCATGGTCTCTTCGCTGCTGATTGTCTGGGCGGTGCACAAGATCCCGTAAGCCCGGCTGATCTTGTCGTGCAGGTCTTCGCGGTTCTGGGTGATCAGGAAGTCGCGAGCTTTGCGTTCGTAGGCAATGATCATCGGCACAACGCCGCTGACCTGACCGATCAGTTCTTCTTCCGACTTACCCAGCGTGATCTGATTGCTGATCTGGTAGAAGTCGCCCATGGCCTGCGAGCCTTCACCGTACAAGCCACGCACCGCCAGGTTGATCTTCTGCAGGCTGCGGAAGACTTTTTCGATCTGGTTGGTGATCACCAGGGCGGGTAAGTGCAGCATCACGCTGACTCGCATGCCGGTGCCGACGTTGGTCGGACAAGCGGTCAAATAGCCGAGTCGTTCGTGGAAGGCATACGTCAACTTGCTTTCCAATTGATCGTCGACTTCGTTGATCTGTTGCCAGGCACTGTGCAGATCGAGACCGCTTTTCATCACTTGAATGCGAAGATGATCTTCTTCGTTGATCATCACGCTCAAGCGTTCGTCGTTGTCGATCGCCACGCTGCGGGCACCTTCGGCCTCGGCATGTTCGCGGCTGATCAACTGGCGTTCGGTCAGAAACTGGCGATCGACATGGGCCAGTTCATCGACGCGAAGATAGTACAGAGCATTGAATCCAGGGATCGCATGCAGGCGATCGTGGACCATTTTTTCGATCGATTTGCGATCCTGTGGCGAGCAGCGGCGAATGAACGGGAACTCGGCCAGGTTGCGAGCCAGACGAATACGACTGCTTATCACGATATCGGACTCAGGCCCGCTACCGCGCATCCATTCGCCAGATCGACATGCCAATTCATTTAGTTCCACGTAAGTCTAACCTTCACTCTCCAGTTACTTGCTTGCCAACGTGAACCGCAGGGAACGGCCCCAGGGCTACGACTGCCCATCCTCAATCTTACGGATTTCATCCCGTATTTGGGAAGCACGCTCGTAATCTTCCTTTTCAACCGCCGCTTTCATGTCGTTGTGCAGTTGAATGAGCCGTGTCTGCTCTTGCGAGGTTTGCTGGTGATGCTTGGGATGCTTCCCAGCATGCTGACTGTCGCCATGAATGTTGACAATCAGCGGCTCCAGTTCGCTGCCGAAGCAGGTGTAGTCGTGCGGGCAGCCAAGGCGGCCTTGATTGCGGAACTCGTAAAAGCTGATCCCACAGATCGGGCAGACCTGTTCGTCCAGCTTGGCGAGCTCTTTCGCCGTGTCGGCCACCTTCAGTTGATGATGCAGCATACCAGCCAGCGACGGCTGAATGGGCGTACCACCCGAAGGATTATTCGTCAGGTACGACTGCGCGCACTGCTCGCACAAGTGAAGCTCGTGCGGCTTCTCACCGGTTAACTCGGTGATGTGAAACGTGGCGGGCTTTTCGCATTGTTGACACTTCATGACGAAAAATCGCCTCCTTCCACCCCAAATGAAACTGCTGGATTGCCTGCGGGTTGACCGGCTTGTCCAAGTTGGCCCAAGGCGATCAACGTAAATCCAATTCGCAATTAGAGATACTGCGACGGGATTATTCTGGATTCTATCGACGCCAAGGGGGGTGTCAAGATTAGACGTCATGCCGTTCAATGTTACCGGAGCCCGAAACGACTGCCGCGTGAACTTTTACGACGCGGCACGGGTCTCCTCCAACGGATTGGTCACGTATTACTCCTTGGCAGATGAATCGACTCATGCCGTACCTCCCTGAATTGCCCGAGTTTGAGAAGCTGGCGAATAAGTTCGAAATCATTCCCGTTTATCGGCGATTGATCAGTGATTCGATGACTCCGGTCTCGGCATTCCACAAACTGGACAGTGGCGAGCCCGCTTGCTTGTTTGAAAGCGTCGTCGGGGGAGAGAAGGTCGGGCGATACAGTTTTATTGGGATTCATCCCGAATATCACCTGAGCGCGACACGCGATCAGGTCACCATCCAAAGTGACGCCGGAACCGAGACCTTCACGGCGGACAACCCGCTGGAAGAATTGCGCAAGCGACTCGAAACGGGCAAGGTCGCCCACATCGAAGGGCTCCCCCCGTTCAACGGTGGCGCGATTGGCTACGCTGGGTACGACGTCGTCCGTTACGTCGAGAACCTGCCCAACGCCCCGCAAGACGATCGCAACCTGCCCGATCTTTCGTTTGGCTTCTACAACAACCTGGTAGTCTTCGACAACGTTAGCAAGACTGCTTATGTGATCGTGATGGTGAAATGCCCGAGCGATCAGCAGAGCGACCTGCCAGCCATCTATCAAAAAGCCTGCCAGCGAGCCGACGAGATCGTTGCCAAGTTGACCAAGCACGATCCGACGCTGACCCCGACCGACATCGATTTGACCGGCATCCCCACGATTCCTTATCGTTCCAACTTCACGCCGGAAGACTTCGAAGCCGCCGTCCATAAGTGTGTCGAATACATCGAGGCGGGCGATATTTTTCAGGTCGTCTTCAGTCAGCGACTGGAAGTCGACATCCAGAGCGATCCGTTCGAGATCTATCGAACGCTGCGGATTGTGAATCCAAGTCCGTTCATGTTCTTTCTTCGCACGCCTGAAACGACCCTCGTCGGCAGTTCGCCCGAGATCATGGTCCGGGTCATGGATGGTGTCGTCACCGTCCGTCCCTTGGCCGGAACTCGGCCGCGCGGCCTGACCGAAGCCGAAGATCAACGGCTGGCCGAGGAACTGCTGGCCGACCCGAAAGAACGTGCGGAGCACATCATGCTGGTCGACTTGGGCCGCAACGACGTCGGCCGTGTCGCCAAGTATCGCAGTGTCCAGCTCAGCGATGTGATGGCGATCGAGCGGTACAGCCATGTGATGCATATCACGTCGAACGTCACCGGCGAACTTCCCGAAGGGAAGGATGCGTTCGATGCGTTGGCGGCCTGCCTGCCAGCCGGAACGGTCTCAGGCGCTCCGAAAGTTCGTGCGATGGAAATCATCGACGAAGTCGAACCTCACCGCCGCGGCCCGTACGCCGGAGCGGTCGGCTACATCGATTACGGCGGCAACATGGATACCTGTATCGCCCTGCGAACGATCGTCATCCAGGATGGCACGGCTTATGTCCAAGCTGGCGCTGGCATCGTGGCCGACAGCGATCCGAAGATGGAATACCAGGAAACGCTGAATAAGGCTCGCGGTATTCTCAAGGCAATTGAAATCACCGAACGTCGTTCAGCAGCCGCGAAGGGGAGCTAGTCCGCTTCACACTGCTTTTCTCAACCCGGTCGGCGTGCCAAAATGGAACGCTGGATGAACGCGTGTTCGTCCTCGATTCCTTGCCGAGAATAAAGGCCCCGCCGTTGAGAACCATGATTCACGTTATCGCCACGATCGAACTTGCCCCAGGTACCCGCACCAAGTTCCTCGAACATTTCCATAACCTGGTGCCAGAAGTGCTGGAAGAGAAGGGCTGCATCAGCTACGGCCCCACCATTGATGTCGACGCTAAACTCGACGTTCAAATCGGTCCTCGCGACAATGTCGTGACCGTGGTCGAAGCCTGGGAATCAGTCGAAGCCCTGCACGCCCATCTCGCTGCCCCGCACATGGATGCCTACCGCGAAAAGGTCAAAGACATCGTGGTCGGAATGCAAATCCAAGTCCTGAGCCCTGCTTAGGCCCTACCGATGCGAGACGTCCTGTCGGCCTTGATTGCCAGTGTGCCTCATGGGAAGTCGGCGGCATTTTGCCAGCTGATGGACACCCGAGGTTCGACTCCGCAAAAAGCAGGAGCGGCCATGCTGGTATTCCCAGACGGCCGACAGGTCGGGACGCTTGGCGGCGGCTGCGTCGAAGCGGAAGTCAAACGTCACGCGATCGAACTTCTTCAGACCGGTACACGCAACGTGGTCGAATTCTTGCTCGACCACGATTACGGCTGGGACGACGGATTGATCTGCGGCGGACGCATGGAAGTGCTGATCGAGCCCCTTCCGGCTGGCAGTGAAGTTCGCTTCTTTCGATCGATCATGGAAGTGATTGAATCGAACCACGGCGGAACGTTGGCGGTGGCACGCGATCGCGACGACAGCCAACCCCGGCAATTCGGTCTCACTTTGCTTTCTCCGACAGGGGCGATTGTCGCGACGCTCGGTTCCGCTTCGCTCTGCCGTCAGGCGAAAGCGGTTGCGGAAGATGCCCTCCGGCCATTGGCGACTCGGCCCCTTTCGTATCGAGCCGAAGGAATCGCGTTCGTGCCGATTCTTCCGCGATGCGAACTGTTGATTGTCGGTGGTGGCCATGTCGGTCAGGCGGTCGCTTCACTGGCACAGCAAGTCGATTTCGATGTGACTGTCGTCGACGATCGCCCCGAGGTCGTCACCGATCAGCGATTTCCGACCGCCATGCGACGAATCGCTGGCGACTTCCGCGAGGTCTTGCCGACGCTTCCTTTGCGAGACGGCAGCTTCGGCCTGGTGGTGACTCGAGGTCATAACCACGACGAGATCGGACTTTATCACCTGCTCAAGCGATCACTGGCCTACCTCGGGATGATCGGTAGCAAGCGAAAGATTCGTCTGATTTATGACGACTTGCTAGAGAAGGGGATCACGCCAGAGCAGTTGGCGAAGGTGCATGCCCCGGTCGGGCTCGACATCGGATCGCGGACGGTCGAGGAAATCGCGGTCAGCATCGTGGCTCAGTTGATTGCACACCGCAATGGAGCCAGCTCTTGATGCGTCGTCCTCGTAGCTTTGCAATCATTCCGGCTTGCGGTCAAAGTCGCCGGATGGGAACCGATAAGCTGACACTAAAATGGCGCGACTCTACCATTCTGCAAACAGTCGTCCGGACCTGGCTGGCCTCGGAAATCGATCACGTCTGTATCGTCTTTACGCGTGCTCGATACGACCTGCAAGAGATGCTGGCCGACGTGAATATCGATAAGGCCCTGGTCCCGATTGCTCCCGCTGACATGAAGGGGACCATCCAGGTCGGGCTCGACTTCCTGCATGCGAACTACCGACCGACGCGCTCCGATCGCTGGCTGGTCGCCCCAGCCGACATGCCCACCTTGTCGGCAACCACCATCAACCAGGTTTTGCGTGCAGCGGCCGAGTATCCCCAAAGCATTGTTTTGCCGGTCCGCCAGGGCAAGCATGGCCACCCAGTAGCGATTCCCTGGAAACTTGCGGCAGAGGTCGCCGGAATTCCGGAAGATCAGGGGCTGAATTTCCTGTGGCAGCATCATAAACCCCAGGAAATTTCGGTCGAAGAGCTAGGCCAAGATGCCAACACCCCAGACGAATTAATAAAACTCCGAAAATCTCATAACGCCTGACGTCAGGCGAAGTTGTCCTTCTGCTTGCTTCTCTGCCGTAACTCGCCTACGCTACGAAGTAACTCGAAAGCCTGACGCGGGCCTAATTTAGGCCGCTGTCAGCTACTCCTCACTCGGCGGATGAAGACCTCTCCAGAATGGCATCCACACTCGAATCAGCGCGAAACGAATTCACTCCGCTGTTGGCATCTCCGATGCAGCGCAACTGGTTGACCGCTTTGATGCTGCTTAGCCTGCTGGCGACCACCGGTTGCTCGGGCTGCTTCAAGCCGGCAGAGACTTTGGAAGAACGCGAAAAGCGTCTGGCCAAGGAAGAAACCAAAGACGATTTCGAGCCTCCCAAGCTGAACGTTCTGCCATCCGACGATCGCCGCACACAGCTTAATCGCGTGAAGCCAGGGCATTGGACCAACGTCAGCACGCTGATGAAGGCCAACAACTACGACTTCCGCGGCGAGCTCTTCGCCTCGACGGTCGATTCCGACAGCAACCCGATTCCGATCACCGACACCGACTATTACTTCACGGCGACCCGGCCGATTGCTCTTCCGAAAGGGCAAGACCGCTGGTCGGACATGCTGTTCTATCCACCGCTGTTGGATAAGAACATCTCGCAGTCGCGGCTGTTCGCGTGCGACCTTCGCCCTGTTGCTGGTGGCCGTCCCGTTTTGATGGACCGCCTGGCAGTGACACGCATGCACGCCCAGGAATACTACATGGTGGTCCTCGCGAGTGCTTCGGATCAGTATCAGTTCCTGGAAGCAACCGACGTGATTCGTCCGCTGCATGGCCTGGTATCGGCCGACCAGAGTGCTCCGCATTATCGGCTGGTCCTGCCGAAAACGGTCGATCGCGTTTCAATCCCCGAGAACCCCATGGCATGGACCACCATCGCCTACGTGATCTGGGACGGCATCGATCCGGAACTTCTTTCGCTCGACCAACAGCAGGCAATGATTGACTGGCTGCACTTTGGCGGGCAGTTGATCATCAGTGGGCCAGACTCACTGGATCGCTTGAAACTCAGCTTCCTGGCCGATTACTTGCCGGCAGAAGATGGCGGCAGCATCGAACTGCCCGAAGAACGTTTTGCCGAATGGAACAAGCGGTTCGTCACTGAAGAACACATCTACGAAAACGAAGCCTGGCAAGACGTTCGCTACGAGGTCAAACTGCAAGCAGGCAACGTGCGTGGCTCGGACTTGCAGCTTCGCCCGGAAGCCTCTTACGTCCCGCATACCGGCGACCTGGTGGCCGAGCGCCGCGTTGGCCGTGGTCGAATCGCGGTGACGGCATTTCAGATCCGTTCTCCTGACATCTCGCGGAACTGGAAGAACTTCGACAACTTCTTCAACTCGGTCCTGCTACGGCGGGCACCTCGCGAATTTCGCACCACAGAAGACAACCTTCCATCCAGTGGCTGGAAGGACGACAGCATCAATTTCAACGACCCACGCTGGGTTACGTCGTTACGCTTCATGTCGCGCGACCTGGCCGATATGACCAGTACGCATCGCAAGATCGATGCCGGCGAAATCGAAGTCGGCTCGAAGGAAGCCGCCAGAGCCGAGCAACAACCCAACGAAGAGTGGGAAACCTTTGTCGATGCCAACCAGATAATGCGAGAGCGGCCGAAGCAACTCAATCTGAAGATCGACGAGTTCGCCGGCTTCACGGTCGATGCGCAGGCCGGGATCGGTGGCTGGAGCGACAAGAGCGGTATCGCGGTCGCGGCCCGAGATTGCTTGCGAGAAGCAGCCGGCATCACGATCCCTAGCGGCAACTTCGTTCTGCGAGTCACGGCTGGCTACCTGCTGGTACTCGTTCCGCTGAACTGGTTCGTTTTCTGGCTGATGGGCCGAGTCGAATGGGCTTGGATCGCGGCGCCGATCATTGCGGTTGCCGGAGCGATCTGTGTGATCAAGCTGGCCGAACTCGACATCGGCTTTGCCCGCAGCCGAACCGAGATCGCCTTCATGGAAGCCCATGCCGGCTATCACCGAGCTCACCTCACCCGGTATACGTCGCTCTACACATCATTGAGCACGACCTACGATCTATCGTTCACCGAATCATCGGCGGTCGCCTTGCCGTTTGGCCGCAGCCGCGATGCACGCAGCAACCAGTCGCGTCGATTCGGCGAAGCTTACAGCGAAGTGCACTATCACCAGGATGGTGGCGACGTTCACCTGAGCGGTCTGCAAGTCGCCTCGAACTCGTCGACGATGATCCACAGCGAGTACTTCACTTCGTCGTCCAGTAAGCCGATGTTCCAGTGGAAGGAAGACACGGCCGGCGGCGGAAGCCTGGTTTACTCGGCACCCGAAACGCTTACCGATGTCGGTATCATCCGGCGAAACGAAAAGACCAAGTTGATCGAAGTCGCTTGGGTCGGTGACCTGACGACCGATTCGGAGCAACCAATTCAGTTCCAAGTCGCCAAGTCCAACTGGGAACTCTTCCCGCAGTGGGAAGCTTCGGAAGTTTTGGGGATGAACCCAACTCCAGGTGAAGTCAGTCTGCGTCATTTGCTGAACGCGGTAAAGGACGTGCAGCAGCTCAAGCCAGGTGATACCCGTTTGATTGGCTGGACCTCGGAAGACATGCCCGGCCTGACGATCAACCCGGCATCGACACAGCGAACGATTCGAACGGTGGTGGTCGGCCACTTGAAGCAAGCTCCGCTGGGTGTCCCCGAGCGGGATGCCAACACGCGGCGTTTCCTTGGTCAGGAACCGGCTCAGCTTCAAGCGATGGAACTCGATACCATCGAACAACTCAATTAGTCCCAAGTAAATCGGCCCATCAGCGGGCACCTCGGAATACGCACCCATGATTGAACTGGTCGACTTTGGCAAAGACTACGGCGACTTCACCGCGGTGAAGTGCTTGAACCTGAAGATCGAAGCAGGCGAAATGTTCGGCTTCATCGGTCCCAATGGTGCCGGCAAAAGTACGAGCATTCGCTTTCTAGCTACCTTGCTCAAAGCATCGCGGGGCGAAGGCTTCGTCAACGGGTTCAACGTCGCCCAGCAGCCGATGGATGTGCGTCACAGCGTCGGTTACATGCCGGACAACTTCGGCGTGTACGACGGCATGAAGGTGTGGGAGTTCCTCGACTTCTTCGCGGTTGCCTACAAGATTCCGCGCACGCGTCGCAAGGCGGTGATCACCGACGTGCTGGAACTGCTCGACCTGACCCACAAACGCAACGACTTCGTCAACGGTCTTTCGCGCGGGATGAAGCAGCGTCTCTGCCTGGCGAAGACATTGGTTCACGATCCTCCCGTTTTAATTCTGGACGAACCTGCCAGTGGCCTCGATCCACGTGCCCGTCTGGAAGTGAAAGCTCTGCTGAAAGAGCTTCGCAAAATGGGAAAGACGATTTTGATCTCCAGCCACATTCTGACCGAACTGGCCGACTGCTGCACCTCGATTGGCATCATCGAACGTGGCGAACTGCTGATGAGCGGAAGCATCGAGGAGGTCTATCGACGGATTCGCAAGAACCGCATCATCAACATCAAGTTCGTCGATGGAATGGACGCCGGGCTGTCGATCATTCGCAGCATGCCCGAGTGCGTTGACGTTGATGTCGACCGTGGTCAGGTAACGTGCGAACTGCAAACCGACGACCAAGGGGTCGCTTCGCTGCTGAAGAAGCTGGTCGACAACAAGGTGAATGTCCGCACGTTTGCCGAAAAAGATCCGACCCTCGAAGACGTCTTCATGATGGTGACCAAAGGCCTGGTTACTTAATCGCGACGACGGCAATCGGGAGGACCCCACCGTGCGTTATCTGCTGAAGAAGAAGTTCTGGTCGCTGGGCACGAAGTTTTTCGTCTACGACGACGAAGGCGAACCCGTCTACGAGATACGCGGGAAGTTTCTTTCCTGGTCGGATCAATTCTCGCTGCTCGACCTGGAAGGGAACGTTCTTGCCGAGATCCACAAGCGATCGTTCCAATGGAAGCCTCGCTTCGGGATCTATCGCGACGGAGAACTGTTTGCCGAGATGGTCCAGAATTTCACCTGGACCAAGAAGCGATACACGATCGAGGCTCCCAACGCGAACTATGTTGTGGAGGGGAACTTCTGGGATTACCAGTATCAAGTCGAACGCGATGACGAACCGATTGCGGAGATCGCTTCCCCATTCTGGGTTTGGGAAAACGGCTACGGCATCGAAACGGTCGACGAAGCAGACGATATCTTGGTTCTTTGTGCCTGCCTGATCATCGACCGCGTGAAGACTCGCAAACGAGAAGCGATGCGTCGCAGCTCGGACTGATCATCTCTCTGCTTACATCAGGATAATCTGACCACGTTCGTCACGACGTTCCCATTCGCGGCGGACTTCGCCCAAACCGTACGCGCACAGCTCGAACTCGTGGCTCAGTTTGCTCAGCAGTTCCGCTTCATCATCCGAGTGTTCTTCGGCGGAAAGTTCGCTCGCCTTGGAATAGGCCTGCTTGCCCACCGACCAATAGTTGAGCAGATGATCTTTCTTGTCCGCCTTTTGCATACGCTCGAGGCTCTCCGGATAAACGCCGCTCCAGAAGAGCAAAAAGTCGCCCACGTGTTGGTGGACAGCCCGTTTCGCCTGGCCAATGCGGGCCTCGGCCTCGATCATCATGTCGACCACTTCGGTCAAAGGCCGGCCGGTCAGGCTGCGTACCTTGAAGACCATGTCGCTACGAATGAAACGAGTTAGAAGACCGGTCAGATAGTCGATCAGATCGGTATCGGGAACGCCTAGCTGACCCTGGAAAGTCTGCTCAGTGATCCCCGCAAAGAAGCGATGCATCGGTGTGCTATCATTCTCGGCATGCATAAATGGTTCTCCTCCCGTACTTCAAAGTTCGGTCAGCAAAACCCAGCAGGCAATTGGCGTAAAGCGATCAATCGATGCCGCGATCGGGGTATCGTTCTTGCCCGCTGGTCAAGTTGAGTCCACACGCATGATGGGGCAAATTTGCGAACGGCCAGTGGTTGGCCAGCCTATCGCAAACGCTCTAAAGCTACCTTAATTTCGGCTAATAGTCGGAGTCAAGTTCAGAAATTTGACTAATAGAATTGTAGACCACGGACCACAAAAGGGTAGTTCGAGGCTACAGAATTCCGCGTGATCAGCTTTTCGAGAAGACCGGTTTAGCCGTTTAAAGCGTCCAAAAGCGAGTCGGCGTATTCGCCCACGCCCTGGATCACTTCTTCGGCTGGCTTGGTTTCCGCTTCGCTCAAACGGCGTACGATGGCCGAACCAACGATCACCCCGTCACAGGCATCCTTCAGCATGTGGACATGCTCTGGTTTGTTGATGCCGAAGCCAATGCAGATCGGCAGATCCGACTGCGACTTGAGCCACTGCACGTTCTCGACGATGTTCGACGGCAACTCGGTTCGCTCGCCGGTGATCCCCGCGACCGAGACGTAGTACAGAAAGCCGGTCGAGGTCTCGAGAATCTTCTTGGCTCGTTCCTTCGACGTGGTCGGCGTGACCAGTTGGATCAAGCTGAAGTCTCGTTCGCGGCAGATGGCGGCGAACGCTTCCGATTCTTCCACCAAAAGGTCCGGAACGATCGCGCCTGAAACGCCGGCTGCCTGGGCCATGTCCAAGTACTTTTCCGGTCCATGACGATGGATGATCGCATAGCTGATCATCGTCACGACCGGGCAGGGAAGGGCAGGGGTGACCGAGCCGATCGTATCGAGAATCGACGACAGCTTGATCTTCTTATCCAAGGCCCGCGTGTACGAAGCTTGAATGACCGGGCCATCGGCGATCGGATCGCTGTACGGAATCCCAACTTCGCAAACCGCGGCTCCACGCTTGCCCAGTTCTTTCAAGGCGGCTGCGGTAATCTCCAGCGAAGGATCCCCGGCGGTCACAAATGGAACGAGGGCCTTCTTGTTTTGCTGACGCAGGGTTTCAAATGCTCGATCAACTGCTGACATCGAGAAATCGCCTTGGTAGTTGGTTGCTGGTGGTCTGCCGAAGAATTGAAAACCGGTTTAGTACTGAACGCCTTTGAGTCGTGCGATCTCAGCGGCGTCTTTATCGCCGCGCCCTGACAGGCAGACGAGAACGACCTGATCTTTCGGCATCTTGGCGGCCAGATCCATCGCCTTGGCAATGGCATGCGACGATTCGAGTGCCGGCAAGATACCTTCCGTTGCGGCCAGAGCGTCGAAGCCCTTCATCGCGGCGTTATCTTCACAGCAGGTGTATTCCACGCGTCCGGTTGCCTTCCAGTAGCTGTGCTCGGGACCGACGCCAGGATAGTCGAGACCGGCCGACATCGAGTGAACATCGCAGGTCTGGCCATCTTCGTCCTGCATCACGAAGCTGTAGCTACCGTGCAGCACGCCCGGTTGGCCGTAGGTCAGTGGCGAAGCATGATCGCCAGCATTGGGACCTCGTCCGCCGGCTTCCACGCCGATCAGTTCGACTTCTTTGTCTTCGACAAACGGATAGAACATCCCGGCGGCGTTGCTTCCGCCACCGACGCACGCCACCACCTTGTTCGGCAAGCGGCCTAGGCGGTCGAGGCTTTGCTGGCGAGCTTCATCACCGATCACGGCCTGGAAGTCGCGGACGATGCGAGGGAATGGATGCGGTCCAACGACACTGCCCAGAATGTAATGGGTGTCGTCGACTGACGACATCCAATCGCGCATTGCTTCGTTGATCGCATCGCGAAGGGTTCGCGAGCCGGTCGTCACTGGGCGAACTTCCGCACCGAGAAGCTTCATGCTGAAAACGTTGGGTGCCTGGCGACGAATGTCCTCTTCGCCCATGTACACCACGCAAGGAATGCCGAAGTGAGCACACGCGGTGGCGGTGGCGACACCATGCTGACCGGCACCCGTTTCGGCGATGACTCGCTTCTTGCCCATGCGCATGGTCAGCAAGGCCTGGCCCAGCGTGTTGTTGATTTTGTGGGCGCCGGTGTGATTGGTATCTTCACGCTTCAGCCAGATCTGAGCACCACCACACTGTTCGCTCAAGCGACGGGCGAAATAGAACGGCGAAGGACGGCCGACGAAATCTCGCAGCAGGCCCTTCAGTTCTTCAAAGAAAGTGGGATCCTGAACCGCCTTTTCATACTCGGCGGTCAACTGGTCGAGAGCCTGGGTCAACGTCTCGGGAACATAACGCCCCCCGAACGGACCAAAGCGGCCAGCGAGATCAGGAACATTGCGACTGGCGGTACCTAGACTTTCCATCGGCGGGTCCATGTGTCACGATTTTGGGGAATTGAGTCGCCCTGGGGTGGTTCCCATTATGGGAGGCAGGTGCCTGGAAGATAAACCATTGAGTATCCGGGCAACTCTAAAGGGGGTCAAGTGGACGCGTGCGAAGCGTTTGCGTCAGTTCTACCACGGAGATTGATTCATTGCCGGAACTTCCTGAAGTTGAAACGATGCGTCGCGGGGTCTTGGGACTGATGGGCGGGCGGATCGAAACGTTCGAAAAACTTCCCTGCGAGCGACGTCCGATCGGCATAACTCCCGCTGCCGGGCCACTTGGCAAGCGAATCGTTGGCCGCACGATCGAGCGGATCGATCGCCTCGGGAAGCGGGTTCTGCTGGTTCTCGACGATCAATCGCGGCTGATGTTCGAGCCCCGTATGACCGGGCTGGTACTGATCTCAGATCCGCCGACCATCGAGCATCTGCGGGTACGGCTCGCCATTTCCGGGACCGCCCATCCCGAGCTTCTTTATTGGGACCGACGTGGTCTCGGTTCGGTTCGGTGGTTTTCCGAGAAACAATTCGAGGCAGAATTTCACGCTGGTCGCTTGGGTCCCGATGCCCTCGACATTGATCCCGCCGCGTTTCAAGCCACTTTTGCCAGCACTCGGCAACCGGTCAAAGTGGCGTTGCTCGACCAGAAAAAGGTCGCTGGCATCGGCAACTTGTACGCGTCGGAGATCTTGCACCTGGCCAAGGTCCATCCGGCCCAGCCATGCCACCAGTTGTCGACGCAGGCCTGGAAACGAATTCATGGCTGCATGGTGGAAGTGCTGCAGTTGGCGATTCAATACGAAGGTTCGACCCTCAACGATGGCACCTATCGTAACGCGCTCAACCAGTCAGGCGGCTACCAGAATCATCACCGCGTTTATGCCAAGGAAGGGGAAGTCTGCTCGTCGTGCGGCAAAGGAATAATCGTACGGAGCGTGCAGGCACAGCGAGCGACCTTCTTCTGTCCGAAATGCCAAAAGCAGAAGTAATTCGAGGAACGGACATTTCGATTGTTTTCCGGTCTTGGGTCCGGTTAAATAAATTCATTCCACTCCTCATTCCTCGCTCCATCACGGAGGTCCTGCCATGGCTGGTCGCATTCCTTTCGCTTCCCCCAATCGCCGCCAATTTCTGCAAACGGCTGCCGCTACCACGGCTGGCCTGGCGGTTGGTGGCCGATCATTAATCGCTGCCGACGATACGGCAAAGAGCGATTCGCCCGAGTCGCTGGTGAAAGTCCTCTACGACTCCCTTTCCGAATCACAGAAAAAATCCGTTGCCTTCGATTGGGATCACGAAGACCCACTGCTGGGGACGCTACGTAACCACGTCGAAAATAATTGGCATATCGTCGATCAAACCATCGATGGCAACTTCTACACCAGCGATCAGAAGCATCTGATCCGGCAGATTTTCGTCGGCATGATCAACCCTGACTGGGTCGAGCGATTCGATCGCCAGTTGAAAGACGACGCCGGCGGTTTTGGCAAGCAGCAAAACATCGCCATCTTCGGCAAGCCGGGCGAAGGCAAGTTCGAGCTGGTCATCACCGGTCGTCACATGACGATGCGCTGCGATGGCAACTCGGCTGAACACGTTGCGTTCGGCGGTCCGATTTTCTACGGCCACGCCGCGAAGGGCTTCAACGAGAAGTCAGGGCATCCAGGCAATGTCTTTTGGTCCCAGGCCCAAGCCGCGAACAAAGTGTTCGAGGTGCTCGATGGAAAGCAGCAGCAAGTTGCCTTGGTTAAAGAAAGCCCGATCGAACAACGGGTCGACTTCCAGGGAACCGGCGGCAAGTTCAGCGGGATCCATGTCGGTAGTCTGGCGGACGATCAGAAGTCGGCGGTTCAAGACGTGTTGAAAGTCTTGATCGAACCATACCGTCAAAGCGATCGCGACGAAGTCGTGGGCTGCTTGAACAAGCATGGCGGGCTCGATGCATGTCACCTGGCCTTCTACGAAGACTCGGACGTCGGCAACGACAAAGTCTGGGACAACTGGCGACTGGAAGGGCCTTCGTTTGTCTGGTACTTCCGCGGCAAGCCTCACGTCCATTGCTGGGTCAACGTGGCTGATTCGCCTGAAGTCAAATTGAATTCGGCCTAGACCAAGGAAGCGTTGCCGTGCCATTTTGGGTTCGACAAGGAATGATCGCGGCGGCTTTGCTGAGCATGGCATGGCCGCTGCTGGCCGACGGGCCTGGTCTGCTGCAAGATATTCCGACCGATCAAATGACGATGCGCGACGGAAGCGTTCTGCGCGGGATGCTGCTGGACGAATCGCCACGCGGGTACGAGTTCATCGAGATCAATCGTCCACCTGGCAAGCCAAGCTTCGCGGTGATTCACACGATTGGTGCCAGCCAGGTTCAGCGTCTGGAAAAAGTAGGCGGGGACGAGCGTCGTATCCTGGACGACGCCGTCAATCGTCTGCGAAATCACACGCAGATCCGGGCCGCCGCGAAAGAGTCGCTGAAACTCACGCGAGTGCAGTCCGACGTCCTCGAGACCGATCAGGCCTGGCGGTACGAAGGGGATCGTTTCACTCTGCTTAGCCCGCTCGACGAAGAATTGACCCGCAGCCTGGCCGTTCGTGCGGACCAAATCTTCCAAGCCTTCGAGCACTGGATTCCGCCGAAACAGCAGCCACAGAATCCAATACAGATCATCGTCTTCCGCTCGATCGGCAGTTACTCCGCCTATTTGAAAACGATCGGTCTGCAGATCGAGAACCCTGCGGTCTACGTTCCGCATACGAACCAGGTCCTCATCGGGTCAGACCTGGGACTCTTTCAGCAGCGACTCGATGTCGTGCAGCGGAATCACGACGCAGTCCTGCAGCAGCTCGATGCCGACAACAAGAAGATTTCAGGCGAACTGAAGCTACTTGCCAAACGCTTGAAGGATGCTGGTTGGTCGCCGAATGAGATCGCTCCCGAAGTGCAGTCGATGCGGGAGGCGTGGGAACGCGATTACAAGAAGCGACACAGTCAGATCCAGGTCACCAATCGCCGCAACGCAACCATCAAGCAGGAACTACTCGATAGCACGACCGGTTTTCTGTGCCACGAATCGTTTCATGCTTACATCGAAAACTGCGTCTATCCTCAGGATCGTTACGACGTTCCGGTTTGGCTGAACGAAGGCCTGGCCCAGTTATTCGAGCACGCCCAGTTCGACAACGGATCGTTTCGTATCGACTTACCTCCTGCCAAACTGCTGGGGCAACTGCAAGATCGCATCGAGCGCGACCACGGGATGAGCCTTCAGCGAATGCTGCAGACCGAAGGAGGCAGCTTCCTACTGTTCGAGAACCTACACGGCACACGACTCGACTACGATGTAGCGTGGGGCCTGGCGTGGTACCTGGTGTTTCAGAAACAGCTCTTCGCGCCGAATGGTCTGCAGCGTTATGTCCATGCCCGCGACAAGCCCCAGCCGACCATCGAAGAAACGTTCGGCGAGTCGGTATCACGCGTTCAAAGCGAATGGGTCGAATTCATTTCGCAGCTTCAGCAATAGCCGCGTCATCGTTTACGAGTTCTGTTCGGCCAGCGATTCTCGCAGTGCCAACTTGATCCCCTCGAGCCGCTTGTCATCAAAAATCTTCTTGTCGTTCGCATCGGTGACATAGAAGACGTCGACGACCTGATCGAGATGGGTTGTGATGCGTGCCACGTGGACACTTAGCCCCATCTCGTACAAGAGGCGACTGATCTGGTAGAGCAGTCCTTGACGGTCCTGGGTGAAGACTTCGACGATCGTATAGTTCTCGGCGGTCTCGTTGTCGATCTTGATGTCGGTTGGAATCGAGATCGCTTCTTCCGCCATCCGTTGATTCCGGGAAGTCCACGTCGAAGTGAATGTCGGGGCCTGATCAGCAGGATCGGTCAGATACTTCCGAATCCGCTGACAGATATCTTCCAAACGTTCGGCCGGCGGCTCTCCTTCGTGATCTTTGTCTTGCACGAAGTAGCGATCCAGCACCAGGCCGTCTGCCAGCGTGTTAATTTCCGCTGCCAGAATCGTCATGCGTTGGCTGGTTACCGCGCCCGTCAAGCGATGGAACACTCCCTGCATCAATGCTTCGCGCGTGCCGATCGTTATTTCAAGGACACCACGATCTTCACGATACAAACAAGTCACCATCGGCGAATCGTCGCGCATCGCCTGAAGTTGTTCCAGGTCGTTAATGATCTGCGAGGCAGGGGTCTCGCGGAGGAAACCATCAGGCAGCGAATCGATCACCCGCTTAAACCAGTCCTCGTTTTGATGACCACGAACCAGCGACGCTAAGGCGTCCAATTTCTTGCGCCGCTGCTGAACGGTATCGAGCGTATCGTCACCACCCAGGTGCAACATGGAGCGACGATAAAGATCGGTAAGAACGCGAACCTTCCAGTCGTTCAATGTGCCGGGACCGACGCCGGCAAAGTCGGCACAAGTCAGGACGTATAACATCTTCAAACGTTCGGCGGGGCCATTGTCCATCGCGAATCGCAACACCAGTTGCTCGTCCGAAGTGTCGCGGCGAAACGCCAGGTGCGACATCTGCAAGTGATACAGCACCAGGTGCACGAGGGTTTCTTTATCTTGCGGCGAAAGCCAGAAACGGTCGGCCACTTCTTCCGCAATCCTGGCGCCAACAATGCTGTGATCTTCCGGAAAGCCCTTTCCCAGATCGTGAATCAGCAGGGCAAGGTGCAACAGCCACTTCTTCTTGATCGAACGATAAACGTCCCCGAGCATATCGTCCCGGTTCAAGAAGTCGCACGCACATTCCACTGTCTTGATACAGTGGGCATCGACGGTGTACTTGTGGTACTGATTGAACTGCAGCAAGCAGCGCGCATGGGCCATATCGGGAACAATCTTCTCGAGCAACCGCAACTCGTGAAGCCGACGAAGGAGTTCGCCAAGTCGGCCTGGTTCGGCCAGTAACGACAGAAACAACTTACGTGTCGTTTCGGTCAGCTCGACATCGACGTTACCGTGAAACTTGCGGCGTATGACTTCCCAGGTCGGATGATCGATATGCCGGCCAAAGCGATTGGCCGCGATCATCAGTTCGAGTACTTCATCCAATTGCCCGGCACGGCGCTGCTTCCAGCGACGCGAAGTACTGATGCGGTAAGGCCCCACGTGAAAATCACGGTCGACACGCCGTGTCATCACCGGGCCTAGCATCGACAGGAAAATCGACTGCGGTCGAATCGACGCGATGAAATGCCGAGCCGCGTCGCGGACACCGCTGGTATGCTCGAAGTAGGTTTGCATGAACTGTTCGACCGGCAGCAACCCTTCGGTCCCTTCGTAGCCATACAGTTCAGCAATGCGAATCTGCTCGGCACGATCGAGAAGATCCGAGGACTTGCCAGCGTGGAAATGCAATTCATTTCGCAGCCGCAGCAGGTATTCGCGAGCATCTCGCAGGCTCTTGCGGTCCTTGTCTGAGATGGCACCAACGCGGTTCAATGCGTCGAGTTCGTTTTCACCATACCGGGCAAAGCCAAGCCAGCGAACCATCTGAATTCCACGCAAACTGCCGCTCGAACGCTTGATGTTTGGTTCGAGCATGTGGACTACTTCGCCATACTGGGCCCGTTCTTCATCACGCGACTTCATGATCGCTTTGTACAAGCGACGGAAGTTCAAGCGGGCCTTGCGACGGAACGGCTCGGCAAAACGACGAAACAAACTGACGCTACCGGCGAGGTAACGATTCTCGGCCAGCGACGTGAAGATGGTGGCATCTGATAGCGCGAAGGAAGTGGCTTGGGAGGGTGTCCGCAAGCTATGCCCCAGGATCAGCCCCACGTCGAAGACATCTTGCTGCAGCCGCTTGGTGAACTGGATCGCCGGTTCGCGAAAGGTTGGCTCGTGCAGAATCATCAAGTCGATATCGGAGTAGGGGGCCGTATCACGACGACCATAGCCACCATGCGGCACGATCGCCAGATTGGCCAGCACCTTCTCGGGTGTGAACCCTTCGACATCGTTCGCCGCGGCATTCACCAGGTCGAGAATGATCGAATCGAAGCAGTCGGTGATCTGAGCGCAAAGCTGCACACCGGGCGTCCCCGCTTCATGTTGCCGCTTCAGTTTCTCGCGATCCGTCGCCAGCTTTTGTTTGGCCGCGATAACCGATTCGCGAAGTCGCAGTGCTGCCATGAAACTTTCTTCTCGCCTCGAACTGAAAAAAAACGGCGCCGATCAAATTAGGAGCGCCGTTGTCATAGTTTTTATTTTAGTTGCCAGAGCTCATTCAAATGGCGTCTTGGCCCGTCTCTCCGGTACGAATCCGGATGCTGTCTTCTAGATTGGTGACAAAAATCTTGCCATCCCCAATCTGGCCTGTCTGAGCGGTCCGCAGAATGGTGTCGATCACCTTTTGCAGGTTTTCATCGCTGCACACGATCTCGATTTTCTTCTTAGGAACGAAATCGACTGCGTATTCCGTACCGCGATAGGTCTCGGTATGCCCCTTCTGGCGACCATACCCAGCCACCTCGATGACGGTCATACCGAAGACACCTTGCTCGCTCAACGCGTTTTTGACGTCATCCAATTTGAAATGGCGAATAATCGCTTCAACTTTTTTCATCCGTATATCTCCTGGTGCGTCTTGGATCTGTCCTGAGGACCGAGCCGTGTCCGTCCGGCTCGGTCTGGAGTGGGGTTATGCAAAGTTCAGAGCAAGTATCTCTAGCTGAAAATGTAGCCTTCTTCTCCATGTTCGGAGATATCCAGGCCACGAATTTCGCTTTCTTGAGTCACTCGCAAGCCAATCAGCACATCGATCAGCTTCAACAGTATCGCCGTCGCAGCGACCGAAAATGCAACCGTAACCAAAACGGCCACAACTTGTCCAATCAGCAGGGAGACTCCGCCACCCTCGTAAAGGCCGATTGGTTCACCACCCATCACGTTACGCGTGGCGAACACGCCGGTCAGTACCGCGCCGAGAGTTCCGCCTACGCCATGCACGCCAAATGCGTCCAGCGAATCGTCGTAACCCATCTGCTGCTTCAGCACCGTACAGGTGTAATAACAGACGATACCCGCTGCCGCTCCCATCGCCAGGGCAGGCATCGGCAACACGAAGCCAGCCGCAGGGGTAATACAAACCAGGCCCGCAACTGCACCCGAGGCACATCCCAGGACACTAGGCTTGCCGCGTTGGATCCATTCCATCATGGCCCAAGCCACCGCGCCAGCGGCAGCCGAGAAGTGCGTCACGGCGAAGGCGTTCGAGGCCAACGCGTCGGCAGCACAGGCACTACCGGCATTGAAACCGAACCAACCAACCCACAGCATCGCAGCGCCCAGGGTGGTGTAGGTCAGGTTATGAGGACGCATATCGTCGTGACCATAGCCTAAACGCTTGCCCACGAAGATCGCACAAACCAGGGCCGAGATGCCCGAGCTGATATGCACGACCGTGCCGCCAGCGAAGTCGAGGGCACCACCAGCCAGCGAAGCAGGTTCGCCATAAGCCAGAATGCCGCCGTCCCAAACCCAGTGGCACAGCGGGCAATAAACGAGCGTTCCCCACAAGATCGAGAAGACGGCCATCGCCGAGAACTTCATTCGTTCTGCAAAGGCACCACAGATCAGGGCAGGGGTGATAATGAAGAACATGCCTTGGAACAGCATGAACGTGTATTCAGGAATCGTCCCGTGCATTGGCGTGACCGGTTCGCCCAGTTCGGCATCGTAGGCCGGCTGCACGTTTTCCATAAACAGGAATTCCAGGTTGCCGATGTAGGGGTCGTCGCCACCAAACGCAAGGGTGTAGCCCCACAGGCTCCAGACCACGGTCATCAGCCCCATCAGGAACAAGCACTGCATCATCACGCCCAAGACGTTCTTCTTGCGGACCAGACCACTGTAGAACATTGCCAGACCTGGGGCAGTCATGAACAAGACCAACGCGCTGGATGTCAGCATCCAGGCATTGTCGCCGGAATCGAGGCCAGGCGCCTCCTCTTCTGGAACTTCCACTTCGTTCGCGTTACCAGCCTCGACAGGAACCACTTCGCGAGGTTCCAAGACCTCGGGCGAAGCTTCCGTCGTAGTTTGAGCGACTACGGAAGTAGCAAGAAACTGGGTAGCAAACAGGCCAACCAGCGCGCAGGCCAGCAGCCCGCGAAGGAAATACGTGCGCATGAATCTCCACCTCGAACAAAGAAAAAACAAATTGTGTGAGTAGGGACGCGCGCCGCCTGATGATTTGCCTGGATCATCGCGCTCGTGGTGACTTGCTTCCGCCGCTAAGGCCTTAGAGAAGCCCCAGCGTTTTGCCTGATGCGGAATTTGCAATTAGTCACTACAAAAAATAGGGGGAGCCAGCGTTCGCGTAAAGTAGATAACTCCAGTTCCTTCCACTTTTTTCGGTAGGTATGCTGCCCTCGTGCCCCGACGGGCGGTTGCCTCCTGCCTATAATGAAGTTAATGAACTCCCAACCAGCCTGCCAACGATCTCACCCAGGAGCCGCTTCGATGACCTTAATTCCTCGAGCATTTTCGCCACTGGTCCCTATTTCCCTGGCAGTCGCCGCCCTGTTGATGCTGGTCGGCACCAGCTTCGCCCAAGAGGCCCAGTCGCCTCCTTCGATCGAATCGAAGTACCTTTCCAATGTCCGCCAGGTAACCTCGGGCATGGTCAAAGCAGGCGAAGGCTACTTCTCTCCCGATGGCAAGCAGATCGTCTACCAGGCGGTTCCTCCTCAATATCCCTTCTACCAGATCTACACTCAGCCACTTGACGGGGGAGAACCGAAGCTGATCAGCACCGGTCGTGGCCGTACGACGTGTGCCTACTTCAGCATCGACGGCAAGAAGATCCTGTTCGCCAGCAGTCATGCCGATCCGAACATGACCAAGACCGAGCAGGAAGAAATCGCCCGCCAGGAAGAAGAACGTAAGTCAGGCCAGCGCCGTCGATACTCGTGGGACTTCGATCCTTACACTGAAATCTATGTGAAAGACCTGGCCAGCGGAGAGCTGACGCAATTGACCGACGCTCAAGGCTATGACGCCGAAGGAGCGTTCTCGTACGATGGCAAGAAGATTGCCTTCTGCAGCGACCGCGATGGCGATCCGGACCTGTACATCATGGATGCCGATGGCAAGAATCTGAAGCAACTGACCAACGCCAAAGGCTACGACGGCGGCCCATTCATTTCGCCCAACGGCAAATGGATTGTGTTCCGCAGCGATCGCAAAGAAGAGGGATTCCTGCAGATCTACGTGATCTCGGTCGATGGCGAAAAAGAGTTTCCACTGACCGATAACGTCGGCGTGAACTGGGCCCCCTATTGGCACCCAACCAAGCCATATATTATCTGGGCTGGTGCCGATCACTCGCAGCCAGGTCGTCCGAACTACGACCTTTGGCTGATGAAGTACGAAGAGACCGAAGACGCCATCAAACCGGGGCCGATCACGCGAATCACCGACAGTGCGGCTGCCGATGTTCTGCCCGTGTTTTCACCCGATGGCACCAAGTTGATGTGGACCAGTACCCGGACCGACGATCACAGCAGCCAGTTGTTCATCGCCGACTTTACGTTTCCGGAAGACCAACCCAAGGAAGAGAAGTAAGTCTAATCACATGTCTGAATCCTCGATGCCGCAAACCAGGGCTTGCGGCTTTCTGATTGTCAAAGGCGACCCGATCGAATCGTTTCTGCTGATGAAGCACCCGTCGCGTTGGGACCTGCCCAAGGGGCACGTCGACGAAGGGGAAACGGACATGCAATGCGCCCTGCGCGAGCTGGAAGAAGAAACGGGAATTACCGCCGACGATATCACCGTCGACCCCAGCTTCCGTTACGAACTGCAGTACGTCGTCAGCTACAAAAAGAAGTTTGGCGGCGCGGATGCGTTGAAGACGGTCGTTTACTTTCTGGCTCGACTTGATCGTGACGTCGAACTGAAACTGACCGAACATGGCGATGCCAAGTGGCTGCCATGGAATCCTCCGCACGACATCCAAGAGAAGACAATCAATCCGCTTCTCGCGTCCGTCGCGGAGTATATCGCGTCGAAGTAGGCCCCTAAGGGGCGACTTCTACTTTCAGTTGCCCCACGACCTGCGAGACCGGCAGGAACGCGGCGAAGGCGTCCGAACCGCTAAGGTTCGTTTGCGTGACCTTGATATAGTCGACGCCAATTCCTCCCTTGCCGCGTGTCGCATCGAGTGGCAGCCAGCGATCGCCGACCCAGGCCTCCGTCCACATGTGATAGGCGAAACCATGTTTCTCGCCGTAATCGACGTAGACGAGGCCCATTGCTCCTCGCGCAGGAATCCCCTGGGCTCGGAGCAATGAGATCAATAGCACCGAATGTTCCGTACAGTCGCCAACCTTGGCCTGGGCGACTTCTGCCGCCGACAAAAAGCCTTGCGAGAAGTTCTTCTCTTGAATCGTTTGATGGACGAACTTTTCCAGGGCGATCGCTCGCTCTGACGGCGTCCCTTTCAGGGAAGCAACCTGACCGCTAAGCGTCTTTACCGCCGGATCGTTCACTTGAACGAGCGGGCTCGCCTCGCGATCAGCAGCCACAGGCGCTTCCATGGCCGGCAATCCGGCAGGCAGTTTTCCTTCGGCCGGCACCCGGTACACAGCCAATTCGGCCGTGTGCTCGTCGATTGCTTTCACGGCCTGATTCGCTTCACTGGCGAACACTTTCGCTGGCTCGCCTGAGTTCAACGTGACGCGATACTCAAGCTTTTCGAGTTGATCGCGATTTTCCTTCGGCATCCCTGGGGCAGGCACAATCGTATCGAGTGCCCAGTCGAACGAGACTTCTTTATTAGGGCTTAAGGCGAACTCCTTCGAGCAGCGAAAGAGTTCGAACTGCTGAGCCGGAGCGAAGCTTTTCACCATTTGGCCAGTTTCGTCAAGCCAATAGAACGACTCCATCTGCACGTCTTTGGAGGGCTGTTCCACCACTTTGGCTTTCAGCAGCGACTGCTTCGAGCCATCCAAAAGCGTGACTTCTTCTTTGTCGATTGCCGTGACGGTTGTCTTGCCGGCTCGATTGAGGGCAGGCATCAGCACACTCGCCTCGACGGTGTCGCCTGGCTTCAGTGGAGGGTCGGTAAACAGTTGATGGAAGCGAAACCGCCCGCCAGCCGAGGATTGCCAGGCGATCTTGTCGCGATTGGCGACTTCGCCATTCGGTTTGTAGGTAACAATCGTCAGCGATTTGCCATCTGCCGAGACATCGCCGCTGTATCGAACCGATGATCCGGCCTGGCTCATCTTGGTCGTGAATTTCTGCAGTTCCCCTTGGGGAGATTCGAGATAGACGTTCTCGAGAACGATTTTCAGCGGCTGCCCCGACCGCATCAGGGTCATTTGTTCGACGGTCGTGGTGCGAACCAGAGAAGTTTCGCCGAAGGTGAGATGCTCGATCTGTTGCCGCATGTGGCCAATTTTTTCTCCCTTCAGAACAACAGCCCCCCAGGTTTCCTGTCGAGATTCAACCTTTTCGACCGGCGGTGAAACGGGACCGGGAGCCGAGGGATCGTCACAACCGGTAAGACCGCTCCAGACGAACCCGATCAATAACATCCATGGAAGGCATCGACGGGGGGAGTTCATGTGGCAGGTGGGGTGAAAAAGATTCCGAAAAGCGACATGTGTCCTCACGGAAAAGTATACCAAACGCAACATGCGTTGCCCCAATGATTCACCAGAGAGGGCCGGAAGGTCAAATGCAACGTGCTGGGTGAAGTCTCTGCCGGTCGTAGCGATCGAGCAGGGGAGAAGGCTGCGTGTTCCGCCGAATTGCTGCGGTTTTGAGCGCCAGAAATTAGTGGCGACAGAATTCCAAATTTGTACCGTAAGGTCAAAAGATGACCCATTTTACGGTGCTATGTTCTCGTAAGAACCGCGTGAGGAAACTCATCACCGCCCTCCTTAGTGAGCTTCCTACCGAGTGCAGCGCTTTGCCGCAAACAGATGCACAAATATCGGCACCACGCGACGAAATCCAACCTAGGATTTCATGAGACAAAAGTGAACAACTTGGAAGGGAAACTGAGGCGTCCCAACCGAGCCTGGACAACCGGAGCAGAGGTCACTCATGGGCTTCTTAAAAAGATTTTTCAAAAGCGTCTTCCACGAGAACGAACTGGGCCGAATGGGCAACAGTTTCGAGCATCTGTCGGAAGAACAATTGGAAGCACACCTGGACGTAGGCAGCTATAACGGCTTCGAACTGACCGAAGCTGTCCGCCCTTCGTTCGACCTGAAGGTTGTTCCCACGCAAGGTTTTCGCCGCGAGGTCTATCGCGACGATCAAACCGGCAGCACGGTTCCTGTGCTGATGGGGAGCGCCACCCGATCGAACTTGTTCGAAACGTTCATGGATTTGCTGGATCCACTAGGCAACGAAGTGGACGTGGTCCTCGAATCGAGCCACTTCCGCGAATCGTCCGATGGTGGCGATATGTATCGAGAACATATCGACCTGCCGGTGCTGAAGAGTATTTTGTGGGACTACGAAGAACTGCTGCTGAACGACGGCTGCACGGGCATCGCGGTCCTGAATCCACACAGTCCGCTGGAAGTTCAGTTCGACGAACACAAGCTGTTGATCGTCTATGGCAACGACCTGAAACCGTTTGAAGCCGCGTTCATCGGTCGCGACGTCTACCCGAATGCCGAGATGAAGTTCATCACGGAAGCGGAACACGTCCATTCGTCGTGCCAGCGATACCAGCAGCAGTTTGAAGAACTGCGCATGCGACTGGGTATGGACGAAAACTACGGGTAAGCGTTTCCCGCTGAAAAACCACCAGAAAACGCGAATCAGGCCGTGACGTTGGTTGCGGCCTTTTTCTATGCGCGAAGGCTTTGCTAGCACGCCCGGTTTTTGACCTTGCTGCCACGCCTATGATTCGTCAAACTCCGCCACCCCAATGTTTTAAGGAAATGGAGTTCCGACTTGGCGCGGTGGATGCCACTAATCTGTTCGCTGCTGATTAGCAGTTTCGGGTGCAGCAGCTTTGTGCCGCTGATGCATCACGCTGGAAGTGCGCCTGCGGCTCCGGTCGAGAATCCTCACTTCGTTCAGATCCGTGACCACGATCTGATGTGGGATCAGGTCGTCGACGCCGTCGACAACCACTTTAAGATCCGCCGCGAGCAACGCGTTCGGATGGTGGCCGGCCAATTGACCGAAGGGCGATTGGAAACTTATCCGCGGATCGGCAGCACCATCTTCGAGCCATGGCACACCGATTCGACGCGTGGCTACGAGAAACTCGAAAGCACCCTGCAGGTGATTCGCCGACGCTGCATTGTTCGTGTGATGCCGGAAGGTGGCGGCTATTTCATCGGAGTGGAAGTCCACAAAGAGCTCGAAGATGTCAACGGACCATCCAATACGCAGTCAACGCTGAACGATATTCGCTTCGACGGCACGCTCCGTAGCGGCAACAGCACCGAGGAAGAAGGGCCGCAGACCGACGGCTGGATTCCTCTTTGCCGCGACGTTTTGCTGGAACAGCGCATCCTGCAAGACATTCTCGCCCGACTCAACGGCATCGAATCCGAACAACCTTCGATGCCATTCCTGTCGCATCCCTAAGCCGGCCCGAGAATTGAGGCCGACTTCTTTCCGTTGAATGCCGCGATTAACTAACCTTGCTTGGCAAGTTTGCGCAAAACTTCGATCCCGCGATCAATCGTTTCGTCCGATGCGGCATACGAAATCCGGAAGTGGGTGTTCTGTCCGCTAAAGATATTGCCAGGAATGATCAGCAAGTTGTTCTCGATCGCCTTGGCAACGAACTCGGAACCGGTTCCCCACGGAGCCTTCGGGAAGACATAGAAGGCGCCTTCAGGCCGGGCAATCTCGTACAAATCGGACAATCCGTCGATCAGCTTGTCACGCTTCACTCGATACGCATCGACGTGAGCCGACATGTCGACTTCCATCGCCGCGGCACCAGCCCACTGCACCGGCTGCGGAGCACACACGAAGGTGTACTGCTGCAACTTGATCATTGTGTCGATGATCGCTGCTGGCCCGTGAACGAAGCCCAAACGCCAACCGGTCATACCGTAGCTCTTCGAGAAACCATCGATGACGATCGTGTTCTCGTTGTACGTAGCAGGCGAGCAGAAGCTGTCGTCGTAGGTGAAGACGCGGTAGATCTCGTCGGAAATCACCGCGACATTCTTTTCCGCCGCCAGCTTGGCCAGGGCTTCGACTTCTTCCTTCTTGGCGACAATGCCGGTCGGATTGGCCGGACTGTTCAGTAAGATCAGCTTCGTCTTGTCGGTGATCGCATCGGCCACTTTCTGGACGTCGATCTTGAAGTCCGGGTAGGTGCTCAGCACGACCGGAACCCCACCAACCAGTTTCACCAGCGAGGTGTACATGACGAAGTAAGGATCGAAAATGATCACTTCGTCGCCTGGGTTGACCATCGCCAGCATCGTCAGCACAAGACCGCCGCTGGTACCTGACGAAACAAAAACCTTACGGTCTGAATGACAATATTCAGCATCGACCTGGCTCTGCAGCTTATCCCGCAGGATCGGCATCCCCTGGGTTAACGCATATCCATTACGACCACCTTCAATCGCATCGATCGCGGCCTGTTTGACCTCTTCAGGTACATCGAAATCAGGCTGACCGATCGAAAGGTTGATCGGGTCGGTCATGTTGGCCGCCAGGTCGAAAACCTTGCGGATACCACTCGAGTCGAAAGAAGCCGTGCGTTCGGCGATCCAAGGGTGCGTCATGGATAGGGCGATTGTCTGGGGGATTTAAACGAAATACCGACTGGCAAGTATTACCGAGAAGCTGAAGAGCCACAAGAACCGCTACGCCGGGCCGGATTAACGGCCGCGACGCTTCGAGCGTTTCTCTTTCTTCGGTCGCGAAGGGGGCGTCCCTTTCTGCGACTTGGTTTGCCCTCGACTGCCCCCCTTTTTCGGGCGGCTCGATTGAGTCGAGAGCTTCATGCCAGAGCCTTGAACCTTCGGACGGAACTTGCCGCCCGATTTCCCACCCAGTGACTTGGCTGGCTGCTTGGTACTTTGCTGACCAGTTTTCTCGATGAACTGGTAGTCGAGCTCACGTCGATCGAGGTCGACCCGGGCAATCCGCACCGTGATAACATCCCCCAAGCGGAACGAGTTACCTTCGTGATGCCCCACCAGGCTATGGGTCGTTTGGTCGTAGCGATAGAAGTCGTCGCTCAACGAGTCGATCCGCACCAGGCCATCGGCCGGCACTTCCAGGGACTGGACAAACAGCCCGAACGACTCGACCCCAGTGATCACGGCGTCGACTTCTTCGCCGATACGCGTGCTCATGTAGGTCAGCAGCTTGATCTTCACCAATTCCCGTTCGGCCTCGGCGGCTCGCTGTTCCCGCTCGCTGCAGTGCTCGCCCTCGATCTGCATCTGACCGAAGTCTTGTGGAGGACGAACCCCTTCTTCAATCAGGTCGAACATCCGGTGAATCGTCAGGTCAGGATACCGGCGAATCGGAGAGGTGAAGTGGCAATAGTTTTCACTTGCCAACGCGTAGTGCCCGATCTCTTCGGGGCTGTAAATCGCCTTCTGCATGCTGCGCAACACAGCGTAGTTGACGGCGGCCTGTTCAGGCTTGCCTTTCACTTGTTCCAGCACGCGAATGATCTCGAACCGGCTTTCGAGGCTCTCGCACTCGATTCCGAGATCGCGAACGAACTCGGTCAGGTCGGCCAGTTTCTTCGGGTCTGGCGAAGCATGCACACGTCGCAGGAAGAACAGTTCGCGATCGGCCAAAGCCTCGGCGACTGCTTCATTCGCGGCGAGCATGAACTCTTCGATGATCTGATGGCTCTCGGTGTTTTCGACCGTATGGGCACCAGTGACTTGACCATCGCTATTGATGTCGAGCTTTACTTCCGGCATGCTCAATTCCATCGATCCCCGCGTGAATCGACGCTTGCGGAGCATCATGGCCAGTTCATGCATCCGGCCGACCAGCGAGAAGACTTCCGGCGTGAGCTTTTCTTTCCAAGGCTCGCGATTGGCGAGATACTCGTCGACTTCTTCATACGCGAAGCGACGTTTGCTGCGGATTGCTCCTTTACAAACGTCCGTCGCGACACGCGCTCCGTCAGGCGTGAACTCGATGATCGCCGTGCGGGTATAGCGAACCTTATCCGGCTGCAAACTTGCCAGATTGTTGCTGATCGTTTCCGGCAACATCGGGATCACTTTGTCCGGCAGGTAGACGCTGGTTGCCCGGTTACGAGCTTCCGCATCCAAAGCACTTCCTTCGGGCACAAAGTGCGAGACGTCGGCAATGTGCACGCCGAGAATCCAGTGACCATTTTCGAGACGTTCAAGGCTGATCGCGTCGTCGAAGTCGCGGGCATCGATCGGGTCGATGGTGATCACGGTATCGGCCGTAAAGTCACGGCGTCCTTCCGGAATCGATTCGTCGAACAGATCGCCTTGCTGCCGCGCGACCTCCAAGGCATCTTCGGGGAACTCGCGAGGCAAGTCATACTCGACGATGATCGACAAGAGGTCGACGCCTGGTTCGCCGCGTTTGCCCAGTACTTCCACGATGACCGCTTCGCCATCATGGGCGTGCGACGGGAAGCGGACCATTTCGATCACGACTTTGTCTTCCGGCTGGGCATTCTTGGCCCCGGGATCGCCCACCGAGATTGGCTCGGCGAAGACGCGACCGTCGACCTGAACCAGGGCGAGGCCATGTGTTTCGTAATAGGTGCCAACGAAACGATGTGTTTCGCGTTCGACAACTTCGACAACTTCACCGCACAGGCGTTGATCGCCCCCAAGTCCGCGTCCCATGTAGGTCCGGATGGCCACCAGGTCACCGGTGGCGGCATCTTTTCCACGACGCGGTGGGATGAAGATGTCGTTATCTCGCCCCTTCGAGGCGGCCGTGAATTGCGGGCGTACGAATCCGAATCCCTTGGCGTTTCGCTGATAGCGTCCCAGGATTCGTTTCTCGCCATCTTCAGCCGATGGCTTTTTGACCAGATGATTGGATCCGTAGCGAACCAACCCTTTGCGAATGAGCCGTTTCAGGGCTCGCTTGAATGGCTTTCGATCGTCTTCCGTGATCCCCAGCTTCTTGGCGATAACTTTTGGTTTTACCGGCTGGTAATTCGGTTGATTAACGTGCCCCAGTAACTTTGCTTCGATTTCTTCTATTTCCATATTCCAAATTTACAGCCCGCATCTGTGGCGAGCAATTAGCCGAAACGCCTTCGAGGCGATTTCGATAAAAGTAAATGTCCCCTCTTTAAGCCCATTTAGGGGCTTTTCGGGTTTCGCCCCGACATCCCAGGCCATGCTTGGGCCCAGGGCGGTCGACGTCCGATGGGGGTGTCTGTTAGACCAACGAGTTCGTCGGCAGATGCTGCCGAATGGCCGCCAAAGCAGGCGGGTTCCCGTTAGTTCGGCCTCGATACTGGGCCAGGTTCTCGCGGAATTTCGAGAGTCCGTCGAGAAACGAAATCAGGTGGGATTTGGCGAACGATTCGATCGCCGTCCACGATCCCACTCCCATTTGCTTCAGGAAGTGAGAGTTGATCATTTGCTCGTGATGCGAAGATTCGGGCAGGGCCAACACCGGCTTGCCCAGATAGATCGCTTCGCCGAGCGATTGGTTGCCTGCGGCGCCGATCAACGCGTCGCAGTGCGTAAAGTCCTCAGTAAATCGTTGTTCGTCAATTTCATGGAAAGTCAAAGGACCATCCGCTGGGCGCTTGCCCAAACCATACACCTTCACCGGTCGATCGCACAGCTTCAGTAGTTCCAGCGTGTCGTCGGTAGTCGCCTTGCGAACGTAAGACAGGATGAAACCAGCTTCCGACGGCTGGGCCCGACAGACGTCGGGGCGGAGCAGGGGGCCAACTTGTACCACATCGTGGAAGCCTGGTCGAAGATTCGGCGTGAAGAACGACGAGACGACCGTTTGCTGTTTATCGACATGGTGGGCCCGAACGACCAATCCCATTGCCCAAGCATACCACTGCAAGCTTGGTGGAAGGGAGGATAAATCGTAAGACACCAAAAAATCTTGATGGTTCAGGCTGACCACCGGAATCCCGCACTTGCGGGCCGCCTTCGGCAGAATCGGCTCGAAGTCCGAAACCACCAGGTCAGGCTGCTCACTCTTTAAGATGGCCGCAGTCTCACGAACGTTACGCCCCATCCCGCCCAAAAAGTTCAAACCACGGAAAATCGATTTCGCCAGATCGAGTCGACGCTGCGTGTAATAAAACTTCAGCCCCGGCAAACGACGCACCTCGACCCCCGTTATCTCAGGTCTGTTATAGATCGGGGCCAGGAAGTCATACGCGTCGTTCGGCGCGAACAAGACCAATTCGTGCTCGTGACGAAGATGCTCGGTCATCGTACGAACACGGGCTGCGTGCCCTCGCCCTTCACCCGACATGCTATAAAAGATTTTCGCCATGATTGTTGCGGGACGAATCCCCGTGCGAAAAGGTTTTTCGGCGTGCTCCTCACACCACGTGGCCCATCAAAATTCGGGCCCAAATGCGGCGGACCTTGCTAACGATTGGAAGGCTGTCCCTGGTTTTCAGAGACTTTGCCTTGCGGGGTCTGCTTCAGTCATCCCGTGACGAAAGCAGACCGTTAGTTGTTCTCTTGGCTTGCCAGAGGGACCGCCAATACTGGGGCATCGTCGATACCCCGCAGGTCGACTCCCAAGGCAGCCGCCATCAATTCTTGCCGTCGTCGTTCAACTTCGGCGGGATCTAACGGGATTACCTGGGCTACGTCCCGATTGGTTTCAGGCGGAGCTTCGATAATCTCGTATCGTCCATCTTCGTACTCGAGCAGAGCGGTCGAATTCTCGATCCAGTCGCCGGTGTTGTAGTACGTCACACCATGCTTCTCGACGACGACCGGCGTGTGAATATGCCCGCAAATCACTCCTTGGCAACCGAGCGACTTGGCGTGCAGCATCAACGTGTCTTCAAAGTCGCTGACAAACTGCACTGCCGATTTCACTTTGCGTTTGATCGAAGCGGCCAGTGGCCAACGGCTCAGGTTGTAGTGCCGTCGCCAGCGATTGACTTTCTCGTCCGCCCAGCAGATCGAGTCGTAAAGAAACGATCCGAGCACCGAGACCCACTTGGCTTTCTTTTCGACCTGGTCGAACTTATCACCATGGGTCACCAGGATGCGGCGACCGCTGGGGCAGTGATGGATGAACTGATCGGCGATCTCGACGAAATCAAACTTGAAGCGAAAGCTCCTCAGGAAGTCGTCGTGATTGCCAGGCGTGTAGAAGATCTTCGTGCCGGACTGCGACATCTCGAACAGTCGGCTCAGAACCGCGTTGTAAACCGGTTCCCAGTGCCAACGCTTTCGCAAACGCCAGCCATCGATGAAGTCTCCCACAATGTAGATGTATTGTGGTTCGTGCTGATTCAGCAGATCCAAAAAGGGTTCGACCCGAGCGTAAGGACAGCCCAGATGCAGATCGCTGAAAAATAGTGTTCTAACCCGATCTCGATTGCGCGACATGGCACCCATGGTGTAACAGGCTCCATCCTGATCGAAGGTCTGATGACTCAGAAGGGCCAGCTGTGGGGCCGCGAGACCTGAGGCGATCCTGCCGAAGTCTGCACGGAAGCTTAAGGCAACCTTCTGGAACGTTAGCTGTTATGACACGCACACGTTGAGATGGAGTGAATGAGCCATAAAGGTCTGATAAATCTGGCTCTGGTAATGGAGTGTAGTTCCCGCTTCACGACGCAGCGCAGAAGTTTCGCGTCGCTTCACACAAAGGCCCTGACAGCAAGCACTTAGAACTCGCCATATTTCAACGATGTATTCCGTTTGAGGCCGTCAGGAGCGGAAACAGGGGCCTGACAGCCTAAGAAAATGGACTCAACGAGCCGCCTGGGATCTGCAGAACATCCCAGGTGGAAAACATGTCGTCCGATGCGATCGTAGGCCGGATTGGCCTCGATTAGGCTTCGCCACCCTTGAACAACTTACGCCCGAACAGCGGGCTGTACGAAGTCCAACGGCTGTCGCTGTTCACGTCGTCGGCCAGCAGGCGATCGAACCCATGCATGTGGGCGTCGAGGCTGTCGATGTAGTGCAGGGCCAACGCTTCGGCTGTCATCGGCACCTTGGGGCTGCCGTATTCCAGCTTGCCATGATGGCTGACCACCATGTGCTTGATGCGCAGGGCCAGTTCGTTCGGGAACGGTTCGCCGCTCAGCTTTTCCGAAGCGCGAACGAGCTGATCGACAATGCTCACACCACTGACCAGGTGCCCGATCAGTTGCCCTTCGTCGCTGTAGGCCAGCCCCTTGTCGCTGCTCAATTCGTCGACCTTGCCAATGTCGTGCAGCAGCACGCCGATCACCAGCAGGTCTTCATCGACCTGCGGATAAAACGGCACGATTGCCTTGGCCACCTTGGTCAAGCTGACGACGTGTTCGAGCAGACCACCTTCGTAGGCGTGATGATTTTTGACCGCGGCTGGCGAAGTGCGGAATCGGGCGATCAACGCTTCGTCGATCAGGAAGCATTCGGCCAGATTTCGCAGGTGAATGTTCCGAATCGATCGCAACTGCTCCGACAGCTCTTGCAACAGGTCGTCGCGTCGCTGCGGGCTGATCTGCATGAAGTCGGACTCGTCGACGTCTTTCGCTTCGACCTTTTCGATATGCGAAACGATGACCTGCATCGAGCCGTTGTAATACTGTGAGGTTCCCTGGATGCGGACGTAGTCGCCATCCTCGAACCGCTTATAGACCGAATCGTTGGCGTTCCACATCATCGCGTTGACGATGCCGGTCTTGTCGGAGAGTTGCACCTGAAGATAGAGATTGCCTTGGCGGTTAGGCCGCAACTGCTTGCTGGAGGCGATGTAAACTTCGTTGATGCTTTCGTTTTCGCCGAGTTGCGTGACGCTTCGTCGTGCCATCCTCGTTCCTGCCTTCTCTAGTCTTCGCTCTGTTTTCTGTTTCGATCACTCCCCCGG